>JAJZJF010000024.1 GCA_021810245.1 bacterium | reverse complement strand
TACCGGCGGATTTAATGACGGGGATATCCGGCAAATCATCTCCAATATAGAGGGTCTCATTGGGGCTAATTCCCGAATCGCGGCAGATTTCATCAAAAACTACTTTTTTGTCCAAGCGGCCCTGATAGATAAATGAGACCTTGAGGGCTTTGAGGCGTTCGGCAAGCCCGGCGGAATTTCTTCCGCTGATGATTCCGGTTTTAATCTGGCAGTCGGCCAGCCAAGCTAAAGAAATGGCGTCTTGGGCGTGGACTCCTTTAAATTCAACGAGCCCTTCTTTAAGCGCGAAATGATAGACGACCCCATTAGTCAAGACTCCATCTACATCCATCAGCGCCAATCGAATTTTTTTGAGTGTGAGCTTATCTGGAACTCCCTTGGAGGCATTAGAGCCGGAGATTTTTTTACTCATTTCTTTGAGGCTTGGAGGACGGATTTAACCGCGCTGATATCGTCGGTCGGAAAATCGAGCCGAAGAATTCTTCTCCCCGCAGACTTGAGCGCGGAGTAGTCGCCCAAGGCTTGGGCCCTAATTAAAGTCTCAAAGCCCCAGCCCCTCCCCGCAATCGGAAGTTTTTTTGCATGCGTCAATGCGATTTCAAAAAAGAGTCCGTTAGCGCCTCCACCCTTATGCAACTGCCCTGTTGAGTGAAGATAGCGCGGCCCAAATTCCAAGGCGAAAGGGACGCGGTAGGTTTTCGCGAGAAAGGCCCGCAAAAATTCCAGATCTTTTTGAATTTTGGCTTCGGGATGGACATAGGCCAAAATAACGGCATAATCTCCCGCCTTAAGACGGAAAAAATGTTTTTTAAGCAAGTCGGCGAGCGGCCAATTAGGCTTTTTATTGTCGTGCATAATCATTTCTTTGAGAGCCTCGTCGCAGAAAATCTGGGCCTCTCCGGAGCGGAGAAAGGGTTTTTCCTCCGCAATTTTCCCTTTCTTGGCTTTTGAGAGAATGTCGACGGTCAGGTCCTTGGCGGCCTGAACATTGGGTTGGTCAAAGGGATTAATTCCCAACAAGAATCCGGCCGTTGCCGTCGCCGCCTCCCAGAGAAAAAACTGGGCCGAGAGTTCGTAAGGGTTTTCAGTCCGGTAGGAAATACAAGGGGCGCCGCTTTCTTGAATTTTTTTGATCAAGTCGAGGGACTCGATATCTTGATGGTCGATAATGGCCGCAAAAATGCGGTCGGGGCCGATGTCTTTAGGCGATAAACCGTCTTCCGCGATGATTGGGACGATTCCGCGGCCTTCTTTCCCCGTTGATTCCGCAATCAACTGTTCAATCCAGAGCCCGAAGGCTTTAAACTGCGGAGATAGAATCAGGGTCAATTTATCTTTTCCCTTGCGGGCATTGGCGCCCAAAAATGCGCCGAGGGTCAGAGCCGGGTTTTGCGCCGGATTGGCTTCTGATAAAATGGCGGTTCTGATTTTGCGCGCGCTATTGAGAATTTGTTCTACATCGAGACCGGAGATGGCGGCTGGAACGATGCCGAAATTAGTCAGAGCGGAATATCTTCCCCCCACATCGGGATTTCCGGGCCAAATTTTGCGAAAGCGCATTTGAGAGGCTTTCTTTTCAAGACTGGTGTTAGGATCGGTAATCGCGATAAAACGGCTTGCGGTTTTATTTCCCAATACTTTTTGAGTTTCAGAGAAAAAATAATCCATAAAGCAATTGGGCTCCATCGTCGAACCGGACTTGCTGGAAACGATGAAGAGGGTTTTTTTGAGATTGAGCTTTTTTTGAAGGGCGGAAACGGCCTCGGGCGAGGTCGAGTCTAAAACCTCAAGGCGAATTTTATGATTGGGGTGCGGAAAACATTCCTTGAACACCTCGCAGCAAAGACTCGAACCTCCCATCCCTAAAACAACGGCTGATTCTATTTCATCTTGTTGTAATTGAGAGACAAAAGACTTTAAAGATCCCACAGATAGCGCGCTGGTCTCAGGGGCGTCAATCCAGCCCAGGGATTTATTGATAATTGCTTGAGCCGCGGGTTCTTTTTTCCATAAAGAGGCTTTTTTAGATCGAAACAGTGGCAAAAAATCGCTCTTTTTTAACTCTTCAAAGGCGGCTTCTATGATGGGGTCTTGGGTCAGCGCTTTCTCTTCTAGGGTATTCATTTGGAGAACTCCTTTTCGATGGACAATACTTTTTTGAGGCGTCTTAAATGCCTTTCGGCATTTGAAAATCGGGCGGCGAGAAAGGTTTCTAAGATTTCTTTGGCGAGCTCTTCTCCGATAATGCGGCCCCCCAGGCACAGGACATTCATGTCATCGTCTTCTACCCCTTGGCGTGCGGAGAATGTGTCATGGCAGACCGAGGCCCGAACTCCCGGAACCTTGTTGGCGGCGACATTGGCCCCCACTCCGCTTCCGCAGATCAAAATAGCCCGTTCAACTTTTTTTTGAGCCACGGCCAAGGCGACGGCTTTGGCGAAATCTGGATAGTCGTCTTGGGGATCGGGATTGTCTCCGCTGAGATCCAACAACTCATGCTTTCCCTTTTTTAAAACCTCGGTCAGGTTTTTTTTAAGAGGATATCCTGCGTGGTCCGAGGCGATGGCGATTTTCATGGTTTTGGATTTGGTATTTCGGCTTGTTGAGTGGCGTCCGTGAGCGCTTTTTGAAGGGAATTAAGCCAGGATTGCTCGCTTTTGCGGACGTTTTCAGGCGTATCGGCATTGAGCATATCGCGAATAATTTGAGACAGAACGCGTCTTTGAGCTTTAGCGCTATGATGAAATTCAACTGAGGCCGCGCGCGGGCTTTCAGAGGAACTGGGAGTTACGGAAATGTCTAATTCCCCTAAAGCGATGGTTCTTTCCGGCTTGACTACCAGCGGTCTTAATTGAGATAGCGCTTTGGGAAAAGGCGGGAAATATTTTCTTCTATCCGCTGTGACCGTAAGAGTTTTTTCGGGAGTTCCAAAAAAATTTTTTGGAGCCTCGACGCGGTAGATTCCCGTGGCGATTTGATAGAGCATGGTTTTCCTCGCCGGCAAGAAAAATCGATAGGTTTCCAAAGATCCGCCGCCAATTCCTTGCAAAGTCAGGTAAACGCCGCCGGAATAGGCGCGTCCATTGGGGGTATTAATTCTGGCCGCGATAACAATGGCGCCTCTATTGGGCGAAATTTCGGAAGTCGTTAGAGGCGAGGTCCCCGCGCAGCCAGACAAAAAAAACAAAGGGATGAGAGGAGTCCAAACTTTCTTCATTACTAACTATTTATCACTTATTTTTTAAATAGTCCAGTTTTTTAATTTTCACGCCGGGGAAATAGGCTTGGATAATCTGCTTGTAATTTTGTCCGGCCCTGGCCCGGCCCATGGCCCCGGATTGGCACATTCCCACGCCGTGCCCCCAGCCTCCGCCATGAAAAACGAGAAATTCCGGCCGCCCTTTTTTGTCATATTCGGTGTTGAAGACAAATAAGGTGCTTCTCAAAGGGCCGATTCCCAACAGGTTTCGGATTTTAAGTTCATCCCGAACGATGGCGCGCCCGCGGGAACCTATGAATAAAACTGAATTGACATTTCCTGAGACCGAGCGCTTAAGGGGTATCACGCTTCGAAGAGGCCCGATTCTTAATTTTTTCGATATTTTTTGGCTTAGGGATTTTATCGATATCACCCGGCTCCAGCGGTAGTGGGATGGATCAACATTCGAGGATGGCGCGCAAAAGGCTTCAGGCCAGGAGAGAAGCCATTGGTTAAGATCCCATGGAGACAAGGGCCAATTTCTTTTTTTACCGCCGTCGGCAATTCCTTTCCAGTAAGGGATTTTTCCCCAGCCGCTCAATTCTTCGCCGGATTGCGTATGTCCGCCGCAGTCGGCGGAATAGATGCCGTGGGCGATACGCCCGTGATAAGTTAAGATTTCCCCCTTAGTTTCTTCAACCACGCGGCGGGCCAGGGCGCTTTCCGCGTGAACGCCGGAATAGACCTGGCAGTGTTCGCGGTCGCATAGATCGTAGCCTTGTTTTTTGTGGCGGCGCCATATTTTTTTAAGAAACAAAGCCTCGCTTCTGACCAAGACCGCTTGAGCTTTAAGAGCTTCGACCGGGGAGCGTATCGGCATTTCAGCCGCGACGACTCCTTGCGTATAGTTTTCAAGATCAATTGTATTGACGATTCGGATATTTTTTTGAAAGACGGAAAATTCAATTTCTCCTCTGAGAACCTTGGCTAAGATGAGTTGAGGCAAACGAGACGGGCTTTCCAGTTTAATGAGCGCGTTTGGGTCTTCGGGAAATATGGTAAGCGGATAAGCGCTGTCAAATCGAGCGTTGGGCGGTCCGGAGATGGCAAGAAGCGTTTTTCGTCCTCTGTGGGATAAACGGACAAGCCAAATTTGATTGCTGTTTCCATGGGCTAATGTTTTCCCTGTGGAGTCTTTCAGAGTAAAGCCAGAAGTGACGTAGAAAGCCACTAGCGACCTTTTCTCAGGCCGCCCCAGATGGTCGGTCCCTATGCCGATTCTCAGAACAGGGACTCCTGTCGATGGAAGGGGTTTTGAAAAAACCGGCATCAGCCAGTGGTAAAAGTGCGATGGGCTGAGGGCAAAGCCGTGGACGGCTTGGGACGGAATGAGATTTAATATTTTTTTCCATTTCGAATTGCCCATGCCGGAGCCGTTGATTCTTTCAAATTCGGAAACCGCTTTTAAATATTGGCCCTCTTTGAGATAGACCCTCGCTAGTTTTTCCTGCGCCTCGACAAAATAAGAGTCGGCGGAGACGACCTTTTGATAGAAATCGGCGGCTTTGCCTAAGCGTTTTTCCCTCTGATAGATTTCTCCTTCATAAAAGGGGATGAGGGTCAAATGGGGGTTTGATTTCGCCGCGCTCTTGAGTTCATGAAGAGCCCAGGGAAAATTATGATTGTCGATATAAATGCGGGACATGCCCAGATGGGCGTAGGAGTTCTTGGAGTTTTCTGAAATCGCTCGGTTGAAAGCCGCTTGGGCTAAGCTCAATTGCCCCAGTCTTAGTTCGCACCATCCCAGAGCCGTTTCGATGTCGGAAGAAGGGTTGACGCTAGACGCTTTCTGATACCATTTTTTCGCTTCCTTTTCCCGGCCTAAGGTTTCCAATATGACCGCGCCGTTAAGCCAAGCCTCCAAAAGCCGGGGCGCTTTTTGGGTCGCCTCTCGGTAGCTTTGAACGGCGGCACTCAAGTTTCCTTTATAATAGAGAGCTTGGGCCTGGTTTAAGAGGTCTTGTATCTTAGGCGTGATGTTTGAGCGGGGCGCGGGCAAGGAGTGGAGAGAATGATTGGGCGATGTCTGGGAAAGCGCAATTTTAGGCGGGCTCGCAAACGATTTACAGTTTAAAAGTTGCCCGATAACAAGAATAAAAAGCATGAGAATCCATTATAGCCAATCATTAGGCCTTAATGCGGCAACGGCTATATTTGTATTTTTTCAAACAATCTTGAGCCGATAAAAAGAAGGGCGGTCGAGAAAACTAAGAGAGTCAAAGCGTCTATTGCCATGCGGAGAGAACTGCCTCCCAACAACGATATCCGCAGCCCCTCAATTCCGTAAGTAAGGGGGTTTAAAGCGGCTAAAACTCCCAGAAAATGGGGAAGTCCTGAGAGCGGAAACAAAGATCCCGAGAAAAAGAAAATAGGCATCACCAAAAAGTTCATGATGATTTGAAAGCCCTGCATGTCTTCAAGAACGGAGGCGATGCCTGTTCCGAGGGCGGTAAATAAAACGGCGATGAGAAACATAAAACAGAGGGCTGGAAATATTCCAATGACCGAGTTCCACTTAAATCCCGCCAAGGTCGCGATGGTTAGCACTAAAATTCCTTGGATGACGGCGACCGTCGCGCCTCCGAGGGTTCGGCCCAGCATGATATAAATTCTCGAAACCGGGGCGACCAAGGTCTCTTTTAAAAATCCGAATTGCCGGTCCCAGATGACTTCAATTCCGGAAAAAATCGCGGTAAATAAAACGCCCATTGCGACGATGCCGGGAGTCAGAAACTGGATATAGTTTCCTCCGCCGGCTTTCTTGAAAATCGGGCCAAAGCCAAATCCTAGGGCCAATAGAAAAAGAAGGGGTTGTCCCAAAGAGCCAATTAAGCGCGAGCGCGAACGGAGATAGCGCTTGATTTGTCTTAACCACAGGGCTCCAATGGCGTTCATTTCTTTCGCCCTCCGCTCCAGAGAATTCGGCCTTTTCTCAAATGGTCGGATTCCGTTGGAGCGTCTTCCCTGATATCGCGCCCGGTCAAGGTCAAGAAGGCTTCTTCGAGCGTCTTTGTTTCGGTCCTTGTCTTAATTTCTTCGGGCGTTCCTTCCGCGGAAATTTTTCCGTGGTCGATAATCACGATGCGCCCTGAGACTTTTTCGACTTCTTCCATGGAATGGGTCGTCAAAAAAATCGTCATGTTCATTGTTTTATTGAGTTCCTTGAGATACTCCCAAAGTCGGCTTCGGTTTTGCGGGTCAAGCCCGGAGGTGGGCTCATCAAGAAATAAAAGCGGCGGATCGTGAGACAGCGCGCGGGCGATCTCAAGGCGTTTTTTCATGCCTCCGGAAAAATGCTTGACCAGATCGCTTCGTCTTTCCCAGAGCCCGAAAAACTTGAGCAAGTCTGAAATTTTTTCTTGGCGCGTTTTGCGGGAAATTCCGTACAAAACGGCGTGGAAAAACATATTCTCTTCGGCGGTGAGGTCTTCATCCAGGCTTGAGTCTTGAAAAACGATTCCAAATTGCCTGCGAATGGCGATTTTATTTTCCGTCAGGCTTAAACCCCCGATATGAACGCTTCCGGAGGAAGGTTCAATAAGCGTGGTCAGCATTTTAATGGTGGTCGTTTTTCCAGCGCCGTTGGGGCCTAAGAGGGAAAAAACTTCCCCTTTTTTGACGTTAAAAGAGATTCCGCCCACGGCCTGAAATTCTCCAAAACTCTTGGAGAGATTTTTAACCTCGATTATTTTTTCCAAAGCCGAAAGCCTCCGATAAAAGCGTTGGCGTTGTCTCCCAGGCGCGCGCCCGGAGGAAGCTCTTTTAATTTCTTGGCGTTGCCGCCTCCTAAGACGACAGAGTCGACTTCGAGAGCGTTTTTGAGCTTCTCGACTACTTCAAAAACATTTTTCCGCCATTTTTTCTTGCCCAGTTTTTTAAGCCCGCCGATGCCGAGATAATCTTCATAGGTCTTTCCGTGTTTGTAGGGAAGATGAGCGATTTCCATCGGCTCTAAAACGCCATCAATAATCAAGGTGGACCCCAGGCCCGTGCCAAGACCTAAAAAAAGCGTGCGTCCCCCCTCATAGCTTCCCAAGGCCTGCATGGCCGCGTCGTTGACGATTTTGACCGGGCATCCGAACGCTTTTTTAAAATCAAATCCCACCCAGCCTTCCCCAAGATTAAACGGCTCGTGAAACGGGCGTCCGCCGATGACGGGGCCGGGGTATCCGATGGAAACGGCGTCGTATTTCCAGTCTTTCGCCATTTGAAGAACGGCGGCAACCATTTGGGAAGCCGACATCGTTTTTCCCGAGGCGATCTTGCGCGGGGTTTTTTGCCCCGAGGCCAGGATCTTGACATGAGTTCCGCCGACGTCGATCGCTAAAATAATTTTTGGATTTTCTGGCATTTTTTTGTTCATCGCTTAACTCCCGGGAAAGGCTCGAGAAAATTTTTCAAAACGTAATCGGCGCCTGATTTTTGAAGCTCCTCAACGCTGTATTGGCCCGTCGCGACTCCGATGCCGATAGCCTGGGCCGCGTGAGCTGCAGCGATATCTTTGGGAGTGTCTCCGATGACATAGACTTGAGAGGGCTCAAAGGCTTTGCCGCGGATGAGTTCGGCTCGCCCAATGGCCGCGCGCGTCAGTTCTCCCCGGTCGTTGGAATCTGATCCAAAGCCGCCAAAAGAGAAATAGCCATTGAGTTTCGCGCGGGCGAGTTTAATATGCGCCGCCGCTTCAAGAGTTCCGGAAGTAATTCCGAGCATGATTTTTAATTTGATGAGGCGCGGCAAAAGCTCTTCAACTCCCGGCAACACGCGGTAGCCCGGCGATTCCGACACTTCTTTCGGCAGAAATTCCAAATAAGAGTGCATAAGAGAGGCGAGTTCTTGCGGCGCGGGCGTTCTCTTTAAAACCCCTTCAAAAGTCGTTTTCGCGACCACGGGATCAGTCATGCCGACTTCCGTAAATTGGGAGATATCGACATCGAGATTCCAAAGGGCCTTAAAACTTTTCCGCCACGCTTTCGCCCCGGCGCCTCCCGTGGTAATGAGGGTTTCATCAATATCAAACGCGATCGCCAGCGGCGTCAAAGGTTTAATCATGCGAAATTTCTCTCTCTTTGTTTCTTAGCTGAGGCAAATAGCTTTCGCTGGAAATCACTTTTCTGCCGGTTTTGCTTTCTAGTTCCAATCGAGCTTTTTTAGCGATGTGGCCCCCCGTCTTTGCCGCAGATTTATTTTCAGTCATTCCGGTAGCCTCGACACTCTCGGCGTGTTGGTCAGAATGGCGTATTCATCGCCTTTTTTAATTTTATGATTGGCCCAATAATCGGTTAGCTTATTGCGCGTTTCCTGCCCCGTCATGCGCTGCTCAATCCACTTCTCGCTACGGCCATGTTTTTTCCAGGTTTCGCGGGCGCGGTCAAGGGAAAGCGCGGGGTCAGACATCTCTTGCATCCGTTCGTAACCGACTTTTGCCAGCCAGAGTTTAATGGGTTCGGCCTTTGGGCTGGGAACGCTCTGCACAAGGCGCAACAAGGTTTCAGCGTCCGCGACATCGGTGAGATAGCTTTTTCCGTCTGCCGCGACCATCTTCAGTTGGTGACATTTTGTCACCGACTGACTACCTTCTTTGCCGAGGCGCTCTTTGAGTTTGTTCCAATACTTTCTAGCTGTCTGGAAATCTGTTTGTTGCGTGAGCGCTTGAATAATGTCCACAATTGAGAAAAACCAGGTTTCAGTCTTTTCATCGTAACTGCGGCGAATCTTATGCCCCTCAAAAACGGCTAAGCTCTCTGTCATTTGCGTTCTTCCCCAGATCATCTTGGATGAATGGCCCCTGCTATTTATACGATTCAAGGCCTTATTTTGTTCCATTGTGGGATGTGTCGAATTCGTTCCGCAATCAAGGGGTAAAAGCTGTCTCGATGATTTCGTCATGGAGTCTCGCTGCTGGGGTTTTCTGGCCCGCTTGTTTCGCCTCCGGAGGACATTTCCAGCGACGCGATGGGAGCCAGAGACGCGCCGATGAGCCCTTGCAGGTCGCCATACATTCCCGATGTATTATGGATAACCCGTTGAATCTGTTTTTCTCTCTTAGCCCACGTCCTTTCCATGGCGCGTTTTTCGGAATCAAGATCGGTTTTCATCGCGACGAACGCTTCCACGATGGCTTCAACGCGGTGCCGGAACTCGGGGCCGGAGAGGTAGCGGTAAATTAATTCCATTTTTTCGCCCTTGCCAGCCAGGGCGTTTTGCGCTTGCGCCAGTTGCGTGATGCCGGCGCGCAGGGCCGTCGAGAGTCCGACTAAAGACGGAAAATCCGTCACCCAAACGCCGTCATATTGTCCGATGTGGCTGACGCATTTCGGCAGGACGGAAGAGACAATAACTCCAAAATCGGCTTTCGCCTCTCTCATGTCATCCTTGAGTTTTTGAACCCAGGCGTCGCTCCAAGCCTTGGTGCGCTTGGATTCCCAAAGGATGCTTCCATGAGTTTTTCCGGAAGAGGAACGCACCCGTTGAAGGGCGTCCGCGCCGCGCACGCCCTTGGCGACCGGCTCGATTTCGTCAAAGCGGAAACTTGAGCGGAGAATTTCTTCCAGCGCCAATTCCTGGACTTCCCCTTGAGCCTGTTGCGATCCCTGCTCGGCCTTTCGCTTCAAGTCCTCGATCTGCTTTCTCATGTCCTCAAGCTGCTTGTCTTTCTCGCGGTCGCGCAGATGATGCTCTTCGGCGGCCTTGGTCAAAGCGTCCTCGCGGATTTTAGCGCGCCCTTCATCGAGTTTTCGCTCAAGATCCAAAGCCAATGAGCGCGATCGTTCCTCGATTTCGCGTTCGCGCTTGCGCAGGGCCAATTCCTGCTTTCTGGCATCCTCGAGGAGCTTGGCTTTTTCCTCAAGCTGGGATTTTAAATCCTTCATGTCTTGAGCCAAAGCGTCCTCGGCCCGCTTCTTGGCCGCTTTTTCAACGGCCGCGCGTTCGCCGGCAAGAGCCTGAGCCTGCTCTTTCTTTAAGGCTTCAATGGCGGCTTCATGTTCGCGTTCTTTCCGCTTGTTTTCAGATTCAAAATCTTTGCGAAGTTTTTCCTCGATGGGATGGGTCAGCGCTTCGGTCAGCTGAATCTTTTTGCCGCAGTGCGGACATAGGATCGATTGGTCGGTCATAAATTCTTCCTATTTAGAATTTAGAAAAAGCAAATTTCACTACCTCTAATAACTTGGGAGCACCATTCAAGTCATTCTTCTTACAAAGTTCCCGTACGCGTTTCCACGCGCGGTAGGGCTTATCCTTGTGAGTCTTAGGGGCATCCTCCTGCGGCCAAAGCACATGCTCAAAAGTATCATCGATTACTTTGACATTATTGCTACCAGCTATGTCAGCAATGCGCTTATTGGCATGGAACTCATGGGCTCTGTCTTTTTCAATATCTGTGTCACTCATGCCCTTACGATCTCGATCGTGAATTACCCTGAAAGGAATTTTGAAAGCCTTTAGCAGTTGGGCTATCGGTATAATGGTCCATTTGCCGTCACATGATACAACGGTCACGTCCTTATGGTACCCATCTTGTAAACCAGCAAGTTTATAAAGATCGGGCTGGCGCACTAAAGTAGCCACCTCTGTATCGCCCTCAACTAGTACGACATGTTTGGCAAAAAAGGCCTCATTCACTGTGGGATGGAAGTCGAGCACGGCACGCAACCTCATGCGATCTTCATCCAGCCCTGCAATTGTAAATAGATCATCCTTGAGTTGCTCAACTTCTGGTGGTTTGGTTGGATCTTGCCGTCGATGAATTACTAATGAGCGCGGTTCATCACCGACGTCAATCATGAATGGGGAGTGTGTTGAAATAATAACCTGCCATCCTTTGCGCTGAGAAATCTTCACCAGGGTTTCCTTAAGACGCCGCATAAGATGCGGATGAATGAATAATTCGGGTTCTTCGAAAAGAAGAATAGTGTGACGTGAATTCGTACCCTCAGCTTCCTCTGGAGACTTTGCGCCCTGGGTTGCCAAAACCTCCAACATTGCGAATATGAGTGCCCTTTGTAAGCCATGGCCTTGGAGTGCAATCCTCGTCAATGTTCCATCGTCTAGCTGCAACACCGTGCTACTTCCGATGAACTTCTTTGCGTCGGGCGCGTCCATTCCAAGCATGACCTTGGCGGCAATAAGATCGGATACACGGTCAGATATTTCCTTGGCTAATTTACGAACAGTCTCAATCTGTTCTTCATCGTGTCCGCGTAGACGTTTTTGTAAAGCATCTACCGCCTCTAGGAGTTTTCTGTACTCATCAGAGCCCGTAATGGCTGGCAAGATGATCCGGTCTAATAAGAGACCAAATGAAGTTTTATTACCCGGTTGCCCTTCTTCTGATGCATCTCGGATGGCAGGAATCAACTGTGCCTGCGGTAAGGCCTGCTGCAAAGCGGCTGGAATGCTTATGCTGACATCGGACCATTTTGCATCGCCTTTCGTAATCTTTTCTGGATTTTTTTCTCTTATAGCAGATCGAAGGGATTCTTTGCCCGTTTCTTTTTGAAAGTCTTTTGTAGTGATCTTCAGATTCGTAGCAAGCTCTTGGTATTCTTTGGGGAGTTTTTTTAATGTGGTTCCATCAGGCCATCCCTCAATAGTTTCGTCCTGCCGGAATGATTCCCATGAGACTTCAACCTTTGCCTTATCCTTTTTATCCCGAGTGATTTTCGCGGTCATGCGAATGCGTACCTTGTTGTCAAAAACATGTGCAGCAACTCCTGGTGTTTTCCGTTCCCAATCCAGTAGTTCCTCGAACTCAGCCTCAATTATGATTGGTTTGTTTTCAAAACCCTTGCGCCATTCATCTATCTCAGGGGTCTCATGATTAAGAATCAACTCAATCGCCCGAAGCGTCGTTGATTTCCCTGCATTGTTTGGGCCAATCAAGCTGGTATAGCTCATGGGGCGGAATTCAAGCGTCTCAACACTCCGGAGATTTTCAATGCGAACTCTTGATAGTTTCATTTCTGCTCCTGTCTTATACTATTTAATTTTTTTAATTTTAGATTTCCTTGTAGAAATACGGGGCCGTTGGTTTAACGGGGCTCGAAGTGACCCGTAGCGTTGAGTAGCCGCGTCTTAAAGACATCTCAATGTGGTTTTTGTCCACATGCATCCGGAGCTTCTTGTGTCGTAAAAGGGATTTCATTTTTTGATGCCATTCTTTCAGTCCAGACACCACCTGGCGGCCAATGAAATGAAATCCTCGACCACTCTTCAAGAGAATACCAGCAAAAGGTTTTAGGATAGCCTCAACTGCCGGATTAATGGCATCAATATCAATCATGATGATATGGTCATCTTTGTATTGATTCACACGGCTGTTTAGACCAACCACGTAATCTCTCGTCTTTTTAACTTGCAAGCCGCGAAGTAATCTTTTCGCTCCTCTATCCATTTCATTGACTCCAAAAATTCCAAGATAAAAAGGCGGCTGCCAAAAGGTTAGGCGCGTATGGTGAGCATAAGTTTTTGGGCAATAGATATCAAATGAAAAATCCTTAATTTTTCCTGGATTATCTTCAGAGATGCTTTTTAGTAAATCTAATACTTCAATCCGTGGAACAATCTTAAGAGCGAATCTTACGTATCTAGACAGCGAGCGCAATTGCCCTTTCAATAAATCAGGGTCAGGCGTATGTGTTGTTCTGTAGTTGAAATCGTTGCGCTGTTTGTGAAGTTTGGTGTGCAATTCGACGTATCGCCTTGGAAAATCGGGACTATTGCCATACGTCTTATGTAGTTGCGTTTCCACATGTTCATGGGAAGGGTTTGTCTTAAGAATGTGGCAAAGCATGGCTTGTGAGATATAAAAGCAGGTAAAATAAAGATGGATAACAGCCTCTCGGTATAGCCCTACATCAATAAGCTTTTTGGCCGCATCACATTCCGAAGTGCCCAAAGCCATCAGTGTGCTAGCTTTCTTTTTCTGTCTCGTGTCATAGCTAAGTTTTTTCATCGCATATTACGCGGCTAGTTTGCTCTTGGTCACCCCACATTCACCGGCACGAGGGTGATCGTGTCGTTTCCGAAAATGTCTATGACTTTGACGGCGACGATGTAGCGGCCCGGCTTATCATAAACATGGGGCGTTGAAATCAGCTCCAAGTCGCGGTTTTGACGGGTGCGGAAGCTCTGCCACTGATTCTCGAAAATATAAGCGCCGGTCCAGCGCTCCTCAAAATCAATGAAGCGGTCATCCGCCAAGGCCACGCCGGGGAGCGCGTCTTCAACGCCGATATTCTTGGGCATCATGACGATTTCCTTGCGGCTTTCGTAATCAAAATCCACGGCCCAATAATCCACCCAATCGGTCCACTTTTTCGTCAAAATTTCGCGGGTGACGACGCCGTTCTTGTCCTTGGCGATCTTGATGAGTTTCCCTGCGTCGCAAATGACCTCGCTTTTGCCTTCTTTTAAGCCCGCGATCACGGCGTCCATGAGGCCTTGCGTGTAATAAACCGAGAAATCCTTTAGCTCGATGGCGACGCGGAGCTTGTCTTTTTTGTCATAGCGCGGAGTCGCCTCAATGTAGCTGACATCATGAAAGCGCACTTGTCCTTTCTCGACCGCGCGCTTGTCGAAAACATCGGGCGGAATCATTTTAGGCGCGAGATCGATGCCTTTTTGTTTGGCCTCATCAAGCGCGGCGGGGAAAAGTCCCATCTCGAACTCAAAAGCCAAAATATCCGCGCGCGAGGCCCGGCGTTTGCGGCATTCAGTGATGACTTCTTCGACAAAGAGGCGGCCGACCGGCAGATTGATCGGACCGACAACGACCAAGCGCCCCGCGATCTTGCCGTGAAAAAAATCGCTGTTTCCCAAAGGCTCGGCGCGATAGGCGCGAAGAATCAGATCGCGAAAATCCCGCTCTTTTTGGGCCAGGGCCCGGGCCTTCTTTTTCGCCGAGAGGCGACTGGAAACGTTGAGATAGGCTTGCCTCTCATAACGCCCAAGGTTTAAGACTTCAAAAGGAGAAAAAGGCTTTCCCGTCGCCTTGAGTTCGCGTTGAACGCCGATGAGGCGTTTGCGGGTCGTATGAATGCCAAATTTTCCGAGATCGGTCGCGATCCACTTTCGCCCAAGTTTTTCAGCCACCGCCGCCGTTGTCCCAGAGCCGCAGAAAAAATCGGCGATGAGATCGCCAGGATTGCTACTGGCCTTAATGATGCGTTCAAGTAGGGCTTCCGGTTTTTGGGTAGGATAATCGAGCCTTTCCTCAGAGGTATTTCCTACACGACCGATGTCATCCCATGTTGTCGTTACAGGATTTCCTTTAGTCTCATCCAGATATATCTTTAGCCCATCCATTCTGGGAGAGCCGTCGGTTTTTTTAAGAATTCTACCTTCTGCCCACCATTTTTCTAATTGCTGGAGCGATGCTCCCCATGAACGATTGGGTGGCGGCGTAGTACCTCTCCACTGAAATTGCCGGTTAGGGTTGCGCGAAGAAAACGTCAAGTTCTCTCCTTTGTAAAGACGCCCATTTTCATCCTTCTTAAAACGACCCATTTGTGCATCACCATAAGGCCGATACTGGTCGTTAAAAACAGCAGACTCACTTTTTACGCAGTAATGAATCGTATCATTTGAACGGATGTACCCTGCTGTTTTCATATTGTGAGAACTCGTTCGGACCCATATTATTTCATTTCGGAAATTTGACTTACCGAAGATTTCATCTAAAATTAGTCGCAAAAAACCGGTCACCCGCCAATCGCAATGAACATAGATGCTCCCGTTTTCTGCGAGCAGATCGCGCATGAGGATCAGCCGCTCGTAAATCATCGAGATAAAAGAATCCGCCCCGCGGCCCCAGGTGTCGCGGTAGGCGATTTGCTCCAGAAGATTGGCTTCCTTGTGAAAGGTCTCGCCGCCGATCTCGATGTCCATCGAGAAATCCGCGCCGACGTCAAAGGGCGGGTCGATGTAGATGAGCTTAAGTCCACCGGCGTCTTCGATTTGTTTTCGGAGAGCGCCGGATTTCAAGGATGAAAGAATCAGCTTGTTGTCGCCCCAAATGAGCTTGTTGGTCCAGGCCCGCGCCGCATAATCGCCCTTCACGTCAAAAAAGAATTTATCCTCATCGCTTTTTTCTTTTCGAGGCTCGTCAATATGCTCAAGCGTCTGAAAGGGCAAAACGACGTTAGAGACCTCGCGGGATTTCCCGTTCCAGACGAGCTCCACTTCGCGCTTGTCCTCAAAGAGGAGGAAGCGGTATTTGTCGGGCAGGGGTTTTCCCTCATTGATGAGCTTAATCAAATCGCGCTTTTCGGCGTCGGTCAATTCGTAGGCTTCGCTTTGTGTTTTAGCCATGGTCAAGCCTCTTTTCCTAACAACAAGCGCTGTTCGCGGTCCAGTTCGGCGCGAGAACTCCAATTCTGTAAAGCCGCTTCCTTCATGTACCAGTTGCGGGCGGCGGGATCGTCAACCCTGAAAAGCGTCCGGTAATGGGTCCAGCTCAATTCTCGACGCAGTGCGTCACGAATTGGGAAAGCCTGATAAAACGAACGCATATGCCGCAAATTTGTTGCGTCAAAACCCTTTCCAAACTCCACGCCGAGCTTGTCCTCTTTCATGATACTCCGTAAAACTGTGGTAGCCATGAATTTATATCAATCATACGATACGATATGATATGGTATACTCTCTAAGAACCTGAACTCCGAACTGCCACCTTCGGTGCGCGTGCCCGCGAGGGCTAGGACTCAGGTTCATTTTTTTAGGCTCGGCCATATTTGCACGCCTGCTTCTCTCATGCGGATCAATTTGATGTAGCTTTCAGCGTCCGCTTTACCGCTATAACTTCGATGAATCGCTCCCGAAATCATATCGGCCAATTGGATCAGATCATTTTTTGTCGAATCTAAAAAGCCCACTTGTTCAATGTGCCGCTTCTCTTGATTGATTTTTCTTTTGAGATAGCTGGTGATTTCCCTTCGGAATTGCCGATCACCGCTGGCATCAATGTAAACCCGGGCGTTTTCTAAATGCTCGCGGGCGTTTAAAAATACAAGCTGAGTCGCATATTTATAGAAAGATTCCTTAATTCTAAAGCCCGGACCATAGAGTCCCGATTTATTGATTACGATTCCGTAGTAAAAAAAACCGTAGAGCGCCATTGCCTGAAGAAAAGACTTCCGATGCTCCGGCCGGGATTTATTGAACTTAAACTCAAATCGAGGGTGGAGATTCAATTCTCTCCGAAGAAGGCTGATTCTCTGCTCCGCCGCCATGGCGTCTTCTTCATCTTCAAAAACCACCAAGGCGACAACGAAATAAGCTGACGACCCTTGCGCCAATTTAAGACCGGCGTCACCGGATTCGTCAACGTACACTAACATAGATGTCCAAAAAGAATGACGGAAAAAGCGCTGGCGATTGCGGGGACATGTCTATTCAGACGACATATGGACACTGATATGTCGAAATTTTCAGTTAATTCCAACATATCACAATGGTTCAGGGATTGAGAGAGCCTGATACTCCGTAAAACTCGCGGCCAGGGCGGAGAATGTTTGGGGCCGATGCCGCCTGAAACTTTCTTGATCGACGTAAACGAAGCGATAAATTTTGCCGCCGTCTTCCTTCGCGGCCGCGGTGGCGTCGGCGCACCATTGGGATAAGCGCGCCATTTTCCGCGGCAAATCCGCTTCCTCGCGGCCTTTGGTTTCAACGATCCAAACGGTTCCATCCGTGGTTCGGACGATGAAGTCGGGCGTGTAGGTCGAGAGATCGCCGCTTTTCTGGACATAGTCGAGCTTAAAACCCACGGCGAAATAGTTTTTCGTGAATGCGGTGACATCCGGGGCATTTTCCAAGAATTCCGCGAAATCAAGCTCAAAACCTCCCGCGTGCGGATCGCCGACAATTTTGGAAAAGATGGATTTCTTTGCGACCAAAAACGGCCGGTATTCCGTGCGAAATGGACGGGTCTGGCGCAATTGAATCCAATCTTCGACCTGTGTTTCGCCCTTTTCCTGAATCGTCAGCGCGTTCATCGCGGTTTTAAAGGAATCGTAGAGAATCATGCCCGCCTCCGGCTCCGACAAATTCCGCAGGACCACGGGGTCTTCGAGATTGACCGGCGTGGGCGTGAAAAGATGTTCGCGCATAAAAGTTTTCACTTTTCCATAAAGAACGTCGTAGCCGCCCACAAGGCGCAGATCTTGAAGCAGCTGCCGCGCGAAAAAACCGACGACGGAATGGTAGTCGGCGGGGCCCGCGCCGTCTAAAACGATTGTGTGGTCGATTTCGGAATTGAGCATTTTTTTGAACACGATCTCGCGGGTTTCTTCCGGGGTAAAGGGCTTTAAGGGCAATTTCTTATTTCCAAACGCCGCGGGATCGAGGGCGTCCAAGTCTTTAAATTCCCGGTGATATCGGCGCGTCAGCCTGGGCAGCGGGATATCAAGCGTATCAATATTTTTGCTCTTGTTTTGGGCGTCCACTTCAACGATGAGTGATTCCTTGCGCGTCGTTCCGGCGCCCATTGGAACGTATTTAAAGCCGACGCCTTCCGATTGTATGGTTTCGACAAAATCCATGAAGGCGGGCGTGCCCATGACCGAGACGGTCTCCGTGATGTCAGTTCCAAAATACATGCGGCGAAGCCCCCGGCCCAGCGTCTGTTCCGGAAGGATGTTGCTCTTGGCGGCATAGGCGCGCAGGCCGACGATTGTCGTCACGTTGCGAACGTCCCAGCCTTCCTTGAGCACAAGCACCGAGACAATCGCCTTATAGGGGCTTTTCCATGTGTCAATGGAATTGGCGGCGGCGCGAAGGATCTCAAGTTCTTCTTTGCTCTTGCCGGAACCGGCTTCCGAAATTTCGCCGTTATTTTTTGTGTGAATGACGAGAACGCCATCCTTGAGCTCCGGGCAGATTTTTTGGAGATATTCGCCGACTTCATCGCAGTTTTTTGTGTCGTCGACCATCACAAAAAGCACGGCTTTCTTGCCCAGCTTTTCGTTTTCAGCGTAGCTTTTCTTCCATTCCTCGATTCCCAGGGCTAGATAGTCGGCGTATCTCTCGCTGAAAATGGCGCTTTTTTTCTCATGGAGTTTTTCGCGGCTGACGGCGTCCGGCAAAATCGGATGCTTGACCACGTTTTGATGGATCGCTTCGACCAAAGGATAGTCCGAAACCGTCTGGGCGAAGATGCTGCCGTTATCGTGCCGGGGCGTGGCGGTGACGTCAAGCTGAAGAGACAAGCGGCAATCTTTCTGAAGCATTCGGTGATGGATGTCCTGAATGGATTTAAACCATGCCATGCGCGGATCGTGGATGTGATGAGCCTCGTCATTGAAAACGGCGAGTTCGGTCGCCTCGCGCACGATTTCGCCCAAATCAGTCTGGCTGTCCGTGGTTTTGCCCACGGGCTTGGGTCCGAACGGGGACAAAAAATAATCGCGCAGATCGTCGTCTTTTAGCGAAGGTTCCAAAATATCGCCAAGATAGACGCGATGGATATTCGTTAAAAAGATATTGCCGATTTCCCTCACGACGCGCACGTCGTCTTGAATATGAAGCGTGACTTGAAAATCGTCTCGCCAGTTGCGCCCCTCGTGGCCGTTGTCCGGCAGAATCGGATCGTTGAAGAAGATTTTGTGGCCGTCAAAATCCGCTCGCAGGCGGTCAAGCACGATGATGTTGGGCGTGATGACGAGAAAGTTTCGCGATAAAGTCGAAGACGGTTCATAGAGCTTGTGAAAATAGCTCCAGGCGATGAGAAGAGACAAAACCTTGGTTTTCCCGCTTCCGGTCGCCATTTTGACGACGTAGCGCGGCCACTCCTCATCGAACATTCCGGAAGAGATCGAACCCGAGGCGTCAAAGCGCAGGAGATCGAACTTGTCCTTGACGCGGCGCACGTCATGGAGCCAGATAATCGTTTCGACGGCCTCGCGCTGGGCGAAATAATAGCGGAATGGCGAGAGCGTTTTATCCGCGTTTTCCAGCCTATGCTCGGTTTCAAACCACCAGAGAAGTAAAGCGGCGGATGTCGGGGATGCGCCCGGGTATCTGGCTTCTCTCCAGGCGTGAACTTCTCGGCGGATGTTGGCCACGAGCGGCGGGATGAGTTTATCATAAGCCGTCGCGCGCAGAGTCTCATCGGCTGGAAACCAGCGCTCTTCCGGAATCAGCGATTCGTAGGGCGACGCGGGAAACTCGGGGTGCAAAGCCATGCCGCTGATTACGCCTTGACTTTTAAATTCGCGGGATCGCGGCGAGGTGTCGGGTCGTGCCAGCCGCCGTGAAGGGCGATAAGCGCGTTGGCCTCTTCCGGCCCCCAGGTCCCCGGTTTATAAGGATGAGCGGGGTGATGCTCGGTCAAAACATCGTCAAGAGTCGCCCAAGCGGCTTCGACGGCGTCTTGACGGGTAAAAAGCGCGCTGTTTCCGGCCAAGGCGTCTCCCAATAGCCGTTCATAGGGAGCTTGCTTTTCCGGCTGGGCGTCAAGCAGAAAGAGCTCTTTTTGGTCCCCGATAAATTTCTCGCCGGGGCGCTTGACGCGCGCGGCAAGCGCTATGACCGAATAGGGCGCCAGGCGAAAGCGCAGAGAGTTGGATTGAGAATCGGAATCCGCGAATAATTTTTGCGGCGGGGATTTAAATTTGACGAAAATCTCGGCGGCGTTGACCGGGAGATTTTTTCCGGAGCGAAGATACCACGGCACTCCCGACCATCTCCAGGAATCAATATAAAGGCGTAGCGCGCAATAGGTTTCGGTATCGGAATTTTTTGCCACACCCGGCTCATTTTGGTATCCGATAAATTGCCCGCGCACCAAGTCATCAGCTTTAAGCGGACGCATGGCTTGAAAGACTTTTGCCTTTTCGCTGCGGTAAGATTCAACCTCAGGGGTTGAGGGAGGCTCCATGGCCAAAAGAGAAACGATTTGAAAAAGGTGATTTTGAATTACGTCTTTAAGACAACCGACGCTGTCGTAGAATTTGCCTCGGCCTTCCACGCCGAAACTCTCGCAATGGGTGATTTGAATTGAGGAGATATAATGGTGGTTCCAAAGCGGCTCAAGAAATGAATTAGCGAAGCGAAAATAAAGAATGTTCTCGATTTCTTCCTTGCCTAAAAAGTGATCAATGCGGAAAATCGAAGACTCCGGAAACACCGCTTGCGCGGCGCGGTTAAGCTCTTGGGCCGAGGCCAGATCCCGCCCAAACGGCTTTTCGACAATCACGCGCGCGCACTTGGCCAAACCTGATTCGCCCAGGCTTTTAATGACGGTCGCGAAAAGAGAAGGCGGAATGGCGAGATAATGCGCCGGGCAGGTCGAACTTCCAAGCGCTTCTTTTAAGGCCCTAAACGTATCGGGATGTTGATAGTCTCCGTCCACATAGCGAAAAAGGGAAAGAAGCTTGTTTAAGGTTTCCTGGTCAAACTCTCCCATTTTTTGGATGCTGTCCTTGATTCGATCCTTAAGATTTTCCAACGTCCAGTTTGAGAAAGCCACGCCGATGATCGGGACGTTTAAGACGCCGCGCTTGACCATCGCGTAAAGAGACGGAAATATTTTTTTATGGGCCAAATCTCCCGTCGCGCCGAAAATAACGAGCGCGTCGGAAGCCTGTGGAGTCGTTTTGTGAATGCTCATCTTAGGCCCCCTTTTCTTTTTTTTCGGCGTGACCGCCGAATTCCTTGCGCATGGCGGAAAGAACGCGATTGGCGTAATTAGATTTTCCCTGCGACTCAAAACGCGCAAACAAAGCCGCATTGATGACGGGAGCCGGAACTCCCTCGTCAATGGCCGCCAAGGCCGTCCAGCGGCCTTCTCCGGAATCAGACACCCGCCCGGTAAATTCCGAAAGTTCAGAGTCAGAAGCGAGGGCTTTTGCCGTGAGATCCAAAAGCCAGGACGCGACGACGCTTCCCCGCCGCCAAACCTCCGCCACTTCTCCGGTGTTGATTTGATACTGATACGCTTCGGGGTTTCGCATGGGGGCGGTCTCGGCGTCATTGTCATGTTTGAGAAGGCCCGCGTTCGCGTTTTTGAGGATATTCAAGCCTTCCGCGTAAGCGGCCATCAGTCCATATTCGATTCCGTTGTGAACCATTTTCACAAAATGCCCGGCGCCGTTAGGCCCGCAGTGGAGGTATCCATTTTCGGCCGTGCTGGGAGCTCCCGTTTTTCCAGGCGTTCGCGGCGCGGACTCAACTCCTGGCGCGATGGTCTTGAAAATCGGATCAAGCCTTTGAACAACCGGCTTTTCCCCCCCGATCATCAAACAATAGCCGCGCTCAAGACCGAAAATGCCGCCGCTGGTTCCGCAATCGACATAGTGAATGCCCTTGGTTTTCAGTTCCTTGGCGCGCGCGATATCATCGATGTAATAGCTGTTTCCGCCGTCAATAATGACGTCGTCTTTGGAAAGAAGGGCCGCGAGATCCGAAACGGTTTTTCCCGTGACTCCAGCGGGAACCATGATCCAAACCGCGCGCGGGGTTTTAAGTTTGGCTACAAAATCTTGAAGGGAAGAGGCTCCCGTGATTCCCGACCCTGTCAGAGCTTTGACGGAGGCAGCGTTGACATCGTAAACCACGCACTCATGCCCGTTTTTTACTAGGCGGCGAACTAAATTCGCGCCCATGCGGCCAAGTCCAATCATTCCTAATTGCATAAGACACCTCTCAAGTGACGGATTTTAACGGCTCGGAGACGGGTTGAGCCAGCGACCTTCGCGAAATCAAAATAAATCCGACGAGGGAAAAAGACGCCGCGATTAGAGCCCAAAGCGCTAGTTGCCCAATTCCAATCAAATATCCGGCCAAAAGCGGAGAGACAATGGAGGCAATCGAGTTTAAGGATTGCGTCAGCCCCAAAACCACGCCTTGCTCTTTTCTTCCGGTCACGCGCGTGATGAGACTGGTCAAGGCGGGCCTTAACACTCCGGTTCCAAAAGCGGTCGCGGTAAAAATAGGAATGATCAGAAAGACCGGATGGTCAAAGGCCAGTGCGATGAGGCCGACGGCGGCGGAGAAAAATCCCGCGCGGGCCAGAGCTTGTTCGCCGTAGCGCTTAACCAAGCGTCCCAAGAGTCCGCCTTGAATAATCAGGCCGAGAAAACCGGAATAGGCGTAGAGATATCCCACTTGTTTGGGGCCGAAAGGATGTCCATGGATAAAAAACCGTCTTTCGGCGAAA
Source organism: bacterium (assembly GCA_021810245.1). GTDB lineage: Bacteria > Elusimicrobiota > Elusimicrobia > UBA1565 > UBA9628 > JAKAQV01. The sequence goes on along the minus strand of JAJZJF010000024.1, from coordinate 125 downwards.
AGAGCGAAGCCTTGGATGAATAAAGAGAACATCAGGCAGAAAAGGAGAAACTCAATGAGAAGTGGAGCGAGTTCCGGGCGCTTGAAATAATCAAGATAGGCCCCCCAGTCAAGCAGTCCCAAGCG
>JAJZJF010000023.1 GCA_021810245.1 bacterium | reverse complement strand
TGTCTGCGAGCATCCGGTCATAGATTTCGGAAGCTCGCGCGAGATCTCGGGCCGAAAAGGCCATTTTGCTCATCGCTTCAATGAGCGGAACCGCATTGAATTTGGTGATATCAATATGCTCTATCGGCTCTTTTAGAAACGCGCTTTTATTTATTTTTTTAACCATTCTGGCCTCCTTACATGCTTTTGTCTTTGCCGTTAATTTTATAACATTTACTAGGGACAATAAAATAGTTTTTTAGACAAAAAAATGTCAGCCATCTCCGAAATCGAGAAAGACGAGAAGAATCTCTACATTTCTTGGCAAGATGGCCATAAAAGCCAATACGCCTTTCGCTATTTAAGAGAGAATTGCCCCTGCGCAATGTGCCGGGATGAATTCACCGGAGAAAAGATTTTGGATGTTTCGACGATTCCGCTGGATCTCTCTTGCCAGAGAGAAAGCGTTGTCGGCCATTATGCGTTGGCTTTTTCTTTTTCCGACGGGCATGGAGCGGGAATTTATACTTTTGAATACCTAAGGGAAATCTGTCCGTGCCCGGATTGCGCTTCAAACTCCTCAAACAATAGGACCGCCTATGCCTAAGTGGAAAACGATTATAGAGCCGTTTAGAATTAAGATGGTCGAACCGTTGGGCTTTACCACGGAAAAAGAGCGCTTAAGTTTGTTAAAGAAAGCCCATTATAATCTTTTTCAAATTCCCGCTGACAAGGTTTTAATTGATCTGTTGACTGATTCCGGGACTTCGGCGATGTCCTCTGAGCAATGGGCGTGCCTTATGCGCGGAGATGAGTCCTATGCCGGCGCTCGCAGCTGGTATGTTTTTGAAAAAGCGGTTAAAGATTTGACCGGCTATCGCTATGTGTTACCCGCCCATCAAGGCCGGGCGGCGGAGAGAATTTTTATGTCGGTTTCCTGCGGTCCTGGAAAAACGGTCATCGCCAACACCCATTTTGATACTACCCGTGCCAATGTGGAGGCTACTGGAAGCGTCGCTTTGGATTTGCCGGTGAAAGAGGCGTTTAATTTCTCTTCCGCTGCGCCGTTTAAGGGAAATATCGATATCGCCGCCTTGAAAAAATCCATCTCGGAGATTGGACCTCAAAATATTCCGATGATTATTATGACCGTGACCAATAATTCTTTGGGGGGGCAACCCGTCTCTTTGTCTAATTTGAAAGAGGCCTCAAAGGTCGCCCGTCAAAATAAAATTCCTCTGATTATCGACGCCGCGCGTTTTGCCGAAAACGCTTTTCTCATTAAACTTCGGGAGCGCGAGCAATCTCATCGCCCGGTCGTTCAAATCGCGCGCGAGATGTTTTCCTTGGCTGATGGATGTTTGATGAGCGCCAAAAAAGACGCCTTCGCCAATATGGGCGGCTTCCTGGCGTTTAATGATTCCGGGTGGCTTAAGAAAGCCAAAGAGCTTCTGATTTTAGGAGAAGGCTTCCCAACCTATGGAGGATTAGCCGGACGAGATCTTGAGGCCATCGCTCAGGGCCTTAAAGAAATCGTGGATGAAAATTATCTTTCTTACCGCGCGCGTTCGGTGGCGTATTTGGCGGAAGGCCTTAAAAAACACAAGGTGCCGATTATTAATCCGCCTGGCGGGCACGCGATCTATGTGGATGCAAAACATTTTTTACCGCATATTTTGCCTCATCAATTCCCGGCTCAAGCCTTGGTTTGCGAACTCTATGGGGTTGCGGGGATTCGATCGGTTGAGGTGGGTTCCTTGATGTTTGGGCGCGGAAAAGGCCGGGATTTTGAGCCTGCGAAAATGGAACTGGTGCGTTTGGCTCTCCCGAGGCGAGTCTACACTCAAAGCCATGTTGATTTTATTATCGAGGTTTTTGGTTTTATCGCGAGCCGCAAAAAGTCCATCCAGGGGCTTGAGATCATCGAGGAACCCCAGACCTTGCGCCATTTTACGGCCAAACTCAAACCTTTGAGAGCCGGAGGGTTTCGGTGAGTAAGGGCGTTGTTTTTCTTGTCACCCAGGACATGACTCTCATCGGCGAGTTGGAAACCCATCTTAAAAATTACGATTATTCTTTAACGGCCTTTAATTCCGCGGCTGATGCCATTATCCGGATGGGAGCGCCTGATATCGCGGCCTTGGTTTTAGATTATGAGCGTATCGCTATTCCAGAAAGACAAGCTCTGTTTAACGCCTATAAGTTTCGCGGGCGCTTTCCGCTTTTCCTTCTTCAAACTTTGGCGAGCTATTCTCCTGTTCAGTCCGTGCCAGTGCGGGCGCTACCTTGGCCGCCTCCCCACGGCTTTGCCGATCAACTGCGTTCGGTTGAGCGCCCGGTCATTTTTCTGGCCGATGAGGCTTTTTTTACCAGTCATGCCCTTCCCATAGCCTTTAGACAATCGGGCATTGTCGTTGAAGAACGCCCGAGCGCGCAAAACCTCGAGAAATTTCTTTTGGAAAAAACGATTCCTCCGAACGATGTTTCAGATCCCGGGAAAACCTTTTGGAAACAGGTTTCTCAGGTCTCTAAGCCCGAGCCAGCTTCTTTCGGGACGGGAAGGAAATGCCAGGTCATTGTCCCTTTTTCAGGGCTTTGGCCGGAGGTCGCCAGTTTTGATGCGGCCTTAAGAAAAGCCATCAATAATTGCGTTTGCTATTACATTTCCAGCATCGATCGCGTGCGCTGGATGTCCAATCGCTTAAGAGAGAACGCGCCCGTCGAACTTTTACGTGAGGAGTCGGCTTTGATTCCAAAGCTGTTAACTGAAGCCCCTCAAATGGCCGATCCCGCTCAAAGGGGCAAGGAAAGAATACTATTCCTAGACAATTATAAGCCCACTTTGGACGCGCTGTCTCAAGCGTTGCGCGTGGCTGGTTACGATGTGGTTACGACGATGGACGCGGAGGAAGCTTTGCGTCGAGCCCAGGTCAAAGGGAGTTTTCATCTAGCCGTCGTCGGCGCCGCCTTGGCCTATACCCGGCATACGGGACTAGAAATCGCTCAAAAATTAAGAGAGCACGATCCGGATCTGAGAATTATTTTCATGGTGGATCGTTATCCTTTGACTGCCGCGCTTCAAGGGGTGAGTCAATCCGTCGAGTTGGGCTTAGACGACGCTTTGCTTAAACCAGTGGACTCCTCCCGCCTTATTTTCTCCGTTCGCCGGGCTCTTGAGCGCAGATTTCTGATTCTTGAAAACGCGCGCCTTTTAAAGGAAGTGCAGGAGTCCAATAGACAGCTTGAACAAATCAACGGATTTCAAAAAAAGTTCTTCGCGATGGTCGCCCATGATGTCAAAAATCCACTGACCGCGATATTGGGCTATTCGGAAATATTGGGAATGGGCTTGAAAAATTCTCCCAAAGAACTTGAGTATTCTTCCCACATTAATTCCGCGGCCCAAACCTTAAATCTTCTGATTTCAGACTTAGTTGATTTAGCGGCTATTGAGTCTGGGAAATTGCGGGTCAATTTAGGCGATCTGAATCTCTCCGAAGTCATAAAAGATGTCAGTTCCCGTATTCAGATTGTCGCTCATCAGAGAAAAATTCGTTTTGAAGTCCAGGTCCCGCCTCAACTGCCGATGTTAAAAGGCGACCCCCATCGCATTGGACAAGTCATCCAGAATCTTTGCACTAATGCCGTGCAATACACGAAAGAAGGAGGTTTGGTCCAGGTCAAGGTGGATGTGGGGCCTCAAATGCTGACCGTTGGCGTGCGCGATTCCGGCATCGGAATTTCAAAGGAAGATTTGCCAAGAGTCTTTGAGCGCTTTTTTCAATCCCAGCAGGCCCAAGCGATGAGAAAGGCGGGATTTGGTTTGGGACTTAAGATTGCGCGAGAAATCGTTCAACTTCACGGCGGCGAAATGGGGGTTGAGTCGGAATTGGGGAAGGGCTCGCGCTTTTTCTTTACGATTCCCATCCCGCAAAAAAATCAAGCGCCTTCAGCTCCAGTAAATCCCGTGCCCCAGCCGGGCCCTCCGTCTAAATAAATTCAAGCGGCGTTGGGAATAATTCCCTGCGCCAAGAGCTTGGTCTCTTCTTGGGAAACAACGACGGACTCATTTTCCGCCAGATAAAGGTTGAGGCCCAAAAAGCCGTTTAACTCAAGCAGCGGCGCCAAGGCTTTTTGCGGTTTTTGGCTCATCCAGAGAAATTCCTTTCCCTCGGGAGCGGTCAAGTGATGAGAAGAAATGAAAGCGGCTACCGAGTCGGAAGAGGGAAACACCGGGACCCGAAATTCCCCTGGGGATTTCTGCTCCGCCCATAGAAGAAAATCATTTGATTTTCGGAATGTGGAAAGACCGTCCTTGATGGGTTCGCCCAAGGTCAAAAGATAGACCTCTGACGAAAGAAATTCTCGGTAAAGAGCCGCTCTAAACTGATGCGGGTGCTGTGATTCCTGGCTGATGAGGTGCTCTAATATTTCTAACATAACCTTAACATAGCTCCGAGATCTCTTTTTGTCAAGGCCCAAAAATCGCGCGCAGTCGCCCTTACTTTTTTCCGAAGACGGTATAGTGCCAGGGTTTGCGCGCCTCTCCGGAAAGATCCGCCATGACGTGTTTAAGCGTGGTATATTCTTCAAGGGCGTGCCGAGACAAATCTTTTCCAAAACCCGATTGGTTAAAGCCGCCGTGCGGGGTTTCCGAAGCAAGGGGCAGATGGTCGTTGATCCAAACCGTGCCGAATCTAAGAGCGGAAGAGACTCTTAAAGCCTTGTGGGCGTCTTTCGTCCAAACCGAAGCCGCAAGGCCGTAGGGAACGTCATTGGCCAGTTGAACGGCCTCATCTTCATCTTTGAAAGGCAAAAGGCAAACGACAGGACCGAATATTTCTTTTTGGACCAGTTCTGAATTTTGCTCGGCCTTGGTGATGACCGTCGGCTCAAAGAAAAATCCCTTTTTGAGATTTTTCGGGCGATGTCCGCCATGGAGAATTTCTATGCCCTTAGCCCTGCTTAAAAAACCCTCTACCCGCGCGCGTTGATCTTCGGAGATAAGGGGGCCCATGTCGGTTGCGGGATCGTCAAAAAGCCCGAGTTTTATTTTTTTAGTTTCCGTAACGAAATGAGCGGTAAAGCGGTCAAAAACTTTTTTGTGGATATAAAGGCGTGTGGCGGCCGTGCAGTCTTGCCCGGCGTTGACAAAAGAGCCGACCACGGCCCCTAAAACGGCGGCGGACAAATCGGCGTCGTCAAAGACAATGAAGGGGGCTTTTCCGCCCAGCTCAAGGTGCAAGCGTTTAACCGTTGTTGAGGCTTGGGACATGATTTTTCGCCCCGTTGCGGTGTCTCCGGTAAAAGAGATCATTTTAATTTCAGGGTGGGAGGTCAGAAGTCTTCCGGTTTCTTCTCCGCCTAAAACGACGTTTATAACGCCTTCCGGAAAACCCGCTTTGAGGGCCAGTTTTGCGATTTCAATCGTGGTCAAGGGGGTCAATTCCGACGGTTTGATGACGCAGGAGTTTCCGGCGGCTAAAGCCGGAGCCATTTTCCAAACGGCCATCATCAATGGGTAATTCCACGGCGCAATCAACGCCACGGGGCCGAGGGGCTCTCTTTTTAAGAAAGAAAGGTAGCCCGTTGAATACTCAGATGCGGCCGGAGCCTCCATTACGCGGGCGGCGGAAGCAAAAAAGCGCAGATTGTCAATGGCAAAGGGCAGATCTCCGTCTTGGGACAATTTGAGAGGTTTGCCGGTATTTTGAGATTCTAAAAGAGCGAGCCGGGATAAGTTCTTTTCGATGAGACTGGCCCAGTTAAGAAGAAGGCTTGCGCGTTCGGCCGGCGATTTTAAGGCCCAAAGCGGGAAGGCTTTTTTTGCGGAGGAAACGGCGAGATGAACCTCTTCTTGGCCCGCGTCTTGAACATGGGCGATCGTTTTTTCGCTTGAGGGAGAAATAATGGCGCGGCGATTAGTTGGGGGCGTTTGGCTCTTTGTCATGCTTTTTGATTCCTGCCGGTTTTTTAGTTTCAAAATGCCGGGCATTGACTTCTTTAAACACTTTCTCAATGGTATCTAAAGCCGAATTTATTTCCTGCTGTGTGATGGTCAGCGGCGGCTCGATGCGGATGGTTTTGGCCGAAAAAAGAGTGCCCGCGACCAAAACCCCGTGATCGAAAAGACCCTTGGCGATTTCATAACCCAAGGCGTCGGAAGGAAATTCTAGACCAATCATAAGCCCCTTGCCGCGAACATCCGCGCAGAGTTTTGGAAACCTTCGGCGCAAGGCTTTGAGTTTCGCCATTATCTCATTTCCCATTTTTTCCGCGCGCTCGGGAAGTTTTTCTTCTAGTAAAACATGAATATTGGCTATGGCCGCGACGCAGGCCAAGGGGTTTCCTCCGAATGTGGTTGAATGAAGCCAAGGCTCGGGAAAAAGCTGTTCCCAAATCGTTTTGTTGGACACAAAAGCGCCAATGGGCATCACTCCTCCGCCCATCGCTTTTCCCAAACACATGATGTCGGGGACGACATCCCAATGGTCCACGCAAAACATTTTTCCGGTGCGGCCCATGCCGGTCTGGACTTCATCGGCAATGAGAAGGGCCCCGTATCTGTCGCAGATTTCCCGAACCCTTGGAAAATAATCATCCGGAGGAACATTGATTCCGCCTTCGCCTTGGATGGGTTCTAAGATGACACCCGCGATGTCGTTTCCCACCTCATCGGCCGAGCGAACAATAGACTCGATATAATCGGCGTCGCCATAGGGGACATGATAGCAGTCGGGCAAAATCGGCAAAAAAGGCTGGCGAAATTTCGCTTTAGCTGTTGCCGATAAAGCTCCCAAGGTTTTTCCGTGAAAAGCCGAGGTCGCGGCGACAAAGGATTTGCGGCCGGTGTGAAGCATGGCCAGTTTCATCGCTCCTTCAACCGCTTCCGCGCCGGAATTTCCAAAGAAGCTAAACTGAAGATCGCCGGGCGTAATATCATGGATGAGTTTCGCTAAAATCGCGCGGAAAGGCTCAAGAAGCTCTTGCGAGTGAAGGGCTTGCCTTTTGAGCTGATTTGAAACCGCTTCTACGACCTTAGGGTGGCGATGCCCGACGTTAAAAATTCCGTATCCACCGAGAAGGTCCAAATAGTGCCTTCCTTTAATATCGGTAAAACCGTTGGCGCTGTCGGCCCATTCAACCGAGATATACTCGGTTGAAACCGATTTCCGGTATTCAAGAATTCCAGGGTTGACGTGACTGGAATAGTAATTGGCGGTGGCATCGGTGACCCAGTTTTTTTCTTCCTCGCTTAGCTCGGGCTTGGCTACAAGATCGAGAGTCTTTTGCGTTTCCTTGAGTATTTCTTGCGCGGTTTTCTTCATGGATGATTCCTTAAAAAATAGGTTTTGTCACGGTTTCAACGAAATTAAAAGTTTTAAGATGGCCAAGTTCCTTAATAACAAAGACAGGATTTAAAGCCTCTTCCGGCGCGGCCACTCCGCTTGAGATCAGCGTTTTTCCCTCAAGGATCATCAAAGCCGCGATGGCGGCGGGAACCCCCACTCCCAAGGTCCCGGCGGAAATTTTGCCGTTTCCGCTCATCTCGCAGTCAAGAATTTTTTCCAGGCATTTCCCTTTTGAGACTCCCGAGGCTTTCACCCTTAAAATTTCAAAATCGCGCCCGTTTGTGGGCGACAGATTTTGAGCGTTTTGCTTGGCCATTGCGGCTAGAAAGGACTTGGGAGAAATCGCTTGCCCGTTAAGATGAATCGGTCGCTCACTTGAAAAACCGGCGGCTTCCAGTATCTCCAACTGGGTTTTGAGCGGGGAGGGATATCCGATTTTAAAAAAGAGGTTTTTAACTTTCTTGGACTTTAGGAATTTTGGGAGAGTCGCGGTTTCCGAGTGGATAACCGTTCCCACCCTGATTCGGCCCAGAGGCTTTTTAAAATCAATTTCTTCCGCGAGAGAATGGGCGGAAACGCTGGCTGGCTTTCCATCTAAAAGAATCGGCGCTTTTTGGCCGTGTTCGTCCAAAAGCGTTTTAATTGAGAAAGGGACGATGAGTTTGTTCTTGTCTAAAGCCGGGTCGAAGCTGGCGTCATAAATTCCAAGAGTGTCGATGGAATCAAAATCCTTGGCGAGATGGGCCGCCATTAAGTTGGAAAGCCCCGGGGCCGAGCCCATTCCCAAAACCGCCAAGCGTTTGGCGCGCTTAAATTCTTCGTTTTTTTTCAGTTGTTTGAGCGTCATGTAATAAAGCCCGCCCAAATCGACATAGTGGGCGTTTAAAGCCAGGCTTAAATCCATGGCGCCTAGATTAAACTCATACCAGGAACAGTTGAGAATGCAGTCAGAACCTTTAAGCGCGTTGCGGGCGGAGTTTAAATTGGAGATATCCAGCTCAACGGGCTTGATTTTTTTAGACTGCGGGATAGATTTTAGGAGAGAATTTGCTCTGGTCAAATCGATATCGGCGGCTAAGATGGATGTGACCTTGGGGTTTTGGGCCAGATAATAAAGCGCGCCTTCGGCCATCGCTCCAAAGCCGCCCAAGACCGCGATTTTCATAAGCAGAAATCCTCTAAAACTTCTTCCAAAATGTTGAGCCCTTCGGTCAAGTCTTTTGGGTGAATTGTCAGCGGCATCAGCGTTCGCAAAACATTGTCGAAGATTCCGGCCTTGATGAGGAGGAGGCCCTTTTTCTCGCATTCGGCGATAATTTGTTTAACTTGATTTGCTGGCAAAGGCGCCTTGGTTTTTTTGTCTAAGACCAATTCCAATGCGCGCATGGCTCCAAGGCCTCGCGATTCCCCGATAATGGAAAATTTCTTTTCAAAGGAGTTAAATCGAGATTGAACGGTTTCGGCGATAGACTCCGCTTTTTTGAGGATATTTTCTTTTTCAAAAATTTCAAAAACCGCTAGCGCCGTAGCGCAGGAAAGGGGGTTCCCGCCATAGGTGCCGCCAATAGCTCCAGCGGGAGGCGCGTCCATGATTTCGGAGCGGCCGACGACCGCGGAAAGCGGCATCCCAGCGGCGAGGGACTTTCCAACGACCAATAAATCCGGCAAGATTTCTTCATGCTCAAAGGCCCAGAATTTTCCGGTCCGTCCAAACCCGCTTTGAACCTCGTCGATGATTAAAACAATTTCGTGGGCGTCGCAAAGTTCTCTTAAACCTTTAAGAAAGCCGGGAGTGGGAACGATAAAGCCGCCTTCTCCCTGAACCGGTTCGACGATTAAAGCGGCCGTTTGATCGGCGGAGATTTCCGTTTTCCATAAACGTTTTAACTCTTCCAGGCAATACTCGGTCAGATTCTTTGGACTTAAGCCTGAGGGGGGGCGATAAGGGTAGGGAAAAGGCGCGCGGTAAATTCCCGGAGCGAAGGGGCCAAAGCCGGATTTTAAAACTTTTTCGCGCCCATTGAGAGTCAGACACAAAAGCGTGCGCCCATGGAAAGCGTAGCCGAAAGAAATGACCGCGCTTCTTCGGGTAAAAAAACGGGCGAGTTTGACGGCGTTTTCAACGGCTTCCGCCCCGCTGTTAAAAAGCGCCGCCTTTTGGGGGACAGAAGAGGGAATTGCCCGGCAGAGTTTTTCGCAAACCGCCGCATAATCTGGATAACTGGCGACGTGATAAGAGGTATGGGTCAGTTTCGCCGCTTGTTTTTGAAGAGCGGAAATGATTTTTGGGTGGCCATGCCCGACATTGAGCGCCCCGATCCCTCCGGCAAAATCAATATATTTTTTCCCGTCGTTATCCCAGATGAGCGCGTTTTGGGCGTGGTCAACGACGATGGAGCTGTAGGCGGCAACTCCGCTGGATACAAATTTTGCTCTTTGTTTTAAAGCGGTATTTTCAGATGCCCTAATTTGGGCTTTTAAGCGGCTTCCCACGCCGTCAATATACTAGTTTCTCTATAGCCCTGTCCAATAATTCCAATTGGTTTAGCGAAACTTCTCATTCTCGTTTGTTGTTAAAATACCGCCTTTGGAAAAAAAGGGAGACATTGACGAGTCCGATGAGAACCGGAACCTCGACTAAGGGCCCAATGACCGCGGCGAAGGCTTCTCCCGAGTTAAGTCCAAACACCGCCACCGCCACCGCGATGGCCAGCTCGAAATTATTGCTAGAGGCCGTAAATGAGAGAGTCGCCGCCTTGGAATAATCCGCGCCCGCTTTTTTCCCAAGCCAGAAGCTGACTAAAAACATCAAGACAAAATAGACGAGAAGCGGCAAGGCGACTCGCAAAACGTCCAGCGGGATTTTGACGATCATTTCTCCTTTGAGACTAAACATGACGACGATGGTAAAGAGAAGGGATATCAGCGTCAACGGACTGATTTTAGGGATAAAAAACTGATGATACCAGTCATTTCCTTGTACCTTGACCAAGATTAGGCGGGTCAGCATTCCGGCGAGAAAGGGAATTCCGAGGTAGATAAAAACGCTGCGCGCTATTTGTCCCATGCCGATATTGATGGCGGCGCCGGAAAATCCAAAGAGGGGAAGGAGTTCCGTGATGAAAAGCCAAGCATAGACGCTGTAAAAAAGCACCTGAAAGACGCTGTTAAAGGCGACGAGACCCGCCGCGTATTCGGTGTCTCCGCCAGCCAGCTCATTCCAAACGATCACCATCGCGATGCAGCGCGCAAGACCGATCAGGATAAGTCCCACCATGTATTCGGGATAATGCCGCAGAAAGAGAATGGCGAGCGCGAACATGAGCGCCGGGCCAATCACCCAATTCTGGAAAAGAGAGAGACCCAGAATTTTTTTATCGCGAAAGACTTCTCCGAGATTTTCATAGCGCACCTTGGCCAGCGGCGGATACATCATCAGGATCAGGCCGATGGCGATCGGAATATTGGTCGTGCCCGATTGGAATCGGTTGATGAAAGCCGGAACGCTTGGCGCGAAAAATCCAAGTAAAACTCCCAGCGCCATCGCGGCGAAGATCCATACCGTCAGGTAGCGGTCTAAAAATGAAAGATGCTTTCTGGGGTTAAAGTTTGGATTATTCACCGGGAAATCTCCTCAATTAAATTTTTGACGCGAATTTCGATCTCATCTCTGACCTGGCGGAAATCGTCGTCCGAGAGATTCTTCGGGTCGGGCAGGTTCCAATCGATCCGGCTTTTGGCAGGAAGAGAGGGACAGGCATCGCCGCAGCCCATGGTTACGATATAATCCCAATTGATTGAGGGAAGGTCCGTTAAAGCTTTTGATTCCTGGGCGCCGATGTCGATTCCCTTTTCCTTCATAAAGGCGATGGCCCGGAGATTGACTTGTCCGGAGGGTTTTGAGCCGGCGCTAAAGGCCTCTAAGACGCCTTGCCCGATTTTGCGGGCAAATCCTTCCGCCATCTGACTGCGGCAGGAGTTTTCAATGCACACAAATAATGCCTTTTTCATTTTGTCTCCACTATATATGGATTCTCAAATATATTAAGCATAAAAAAATCAGCGGCATGCCGCCTTTTGAGACTGAATTTTCTTAAGCGTCTTTAAGTCCCCTTGAAGCGCTGTGACCTCGGAGAAACAACCGCTAAGGCATCCAATCAATCCGCGGTGAAAGCCGCTTTTGGGCTTCGTAAGAGAGTAGTGCTTCCATATTCCTTCTTTGCGAACGTTGACTAAGCCGGCGTTTCTTAAATACGCGAGATGGCGCGAGACCTTGGGCTGGGAAACGCCGAGAATTTTCTGAATATCGCAGACGCAGAGATCCCGCTTTCGCGCCAAGAGATTGAGAATTCTCAGCCGCGTCTCGTCCGCGAACGCCCTAAACATTCGGTCCGTTGGAGCTTTCATATATGCTTATGCGTATATAGTAGCAGAGATTAGGCCGAAGCGCAAGGGCTCTTGTTAAAAGGGACTCAAAAACTCACGTAAGCCGCGGTCATTTCGGCTATTTCCGCAATCTGACCAAGCGTAGGCGAGGAAGCGCCGCAGGACCGGAGAGTCTTTCATCTCCGGCCCGCGCTCATTTTTCCGCAAGGCCAAGGCCAAGGCCTAAAATAAATGCAAGAGCCAATGCCCCGCCGCTCCTGCTGCGATGAGCATGACCACCAAAAGCATCATTTTCTCGTGGCCGCACATTCCCTGTTTTGCCTTACACGATCCAATTTGACACATAAGAGCCATAATTTTCTCCTCCTTTGATTTTTATGAGTTTATCCCTTCTTGAATGAGTCGCTTTAAACGGCGAAATGTGATTTGATGCGCCCTATTGACAACCTAGGTTTTACAGGGTAAACTATGGTTGTAAGCGGCGGCGAAATAATATGATCAAAAACGAAGTCTTCGCGACAAAACTTCCGGCGAGTCTTAAGCGTGAACTGGATATCATTTGCAAACGTTTGGGACTTCATAAAAACTTCCTTGTCGAAGAAGCCCTGAGAGAAAAAATCGAGGACCTTTGGGACGCCTATGATTTGAAAGAGGCGATGAAAGAGGCGACCGGTTTTCATTCTTGGGATTCCATCAAAAAAGAGTTGCGCTGATTGGCTTATCACATTGAGTTTGAAACCCGCGCGCGAAAGGAATTTCTTGATCTGGCTCGGGAGTTGCAGACTCGGATTTTTCCGGTGATAGAGGACTTGGCTAAAAATCCCCGTCCTCCGGGAGCTAAGAATCTCTCTGGAGTCGCCGGCTATCGCGTTCGCAAGGGCGATTACAGAATTCTCTATTCCATCGACGATGAAAAATTCCTGGTGCGCGTCTATCGGATAGGCCATAGACGAGAAGTCTACCGCTGAGGAAAAAAAGGCGCCTCTCTTTGTTGGATTTTTCCTCCAGCGTTTCTTTAGGCGTGCTTTTTTACCTCCAGCTCGATCTTCTTAACCGCGGCGACGACATTGCCGAGACAGCAGGCCCCTTGGGGATTCATTTCCTCGCAAGCGCAGCGGCCTTCGGCGATTCCCTGCTTTATTTTTTCCGAAATATCAGTTGTTCCGCGTTCGATTAAGTCTTGCCGGATATCGGCGCGTTTAAAATGAAAGCAGTAGCAAACAGGAACGCCGTCGCCAGCATCTTTTTGAGTGACGGGAAAGGATGTCTCTCCCTTTGAGATGACGCGCTCGCCGTCAAAATAGACGATATCGCAGGCGGAATTTGGGCAAAATCCCGCAAAATCTCCAAGACGCGATCGCGCACTCGGGGGCAAGTGGTAATCCAATGTGACGGCGCCGACCGCGCGGCCTTGCTTGCGGCAGACGGGACACTCCAGGGAAATGGACGCAGTGCGGCAGCAGGCCTCGTGATCTTTAGGAGTAATTTTTTCGATTCCATTATTTTCTTTCATTGTGATTCTCCTTTTGTTTTCGCGTTGTCCAAGCTTTTTAAAATCGGGCAATCGGAGCTGATTTTTCTGGTCTGGCAGGCGCGCCTCAGATTTTCCAAGGTTTTTTCTATCGAGCGCAGGCTTAGGATTTTATCTTTGACGACTTTAAGGCGGGCTTCAACCTCTTTTCTGATCTTCTCGCACTGATTGGGGCGTTTGACCCGGAGTTTGAGAAGGCGCTCGATTTCAGAAAGGGAAAATCCCAGCTCTTGGGCGTGTTTGATGAAGCGCAGCCTTTGAACCGATTCCTCGCTATAGAGGCGGTATCCCGCTTCCGTGCGCGCGTTGGCCAGCAATAGTCCGCGCCCTTCGTAATAGCGCAGGGTTTGGATATTGACGCCGGCTTTTTTCGCGGTTTGTCCGATAGTCAGGCTTGATTTCATTTTGTCCTCCTTAACAGTATAAACCCTATACCTAGATATCGAGTCAAGGGCTATTTCAGTATGTTATAATTATTCGGTGAATTTATCCGTCGAAAAAACGACTTTTCTTGCGCCATTTTTCTCCGCAGATTTTGGGATGTTTGATGATTGACCAATCGCGCATTCTCAAACGGCGCACCTTGGCCATTATCTCCCACCCCGACGCGGGAAAAACGACGCTGACTGAAAAACTTTTGCTTTATGGGGGAGCGGTTCAGCTGGCGGGTTCGGTGACGGCGCGCAAAAAAGAGCAAAGCACCACCTCCGATTGGATGGAACTGGAGAAAAAACGCGGCATCTCGGTCAACTCGACTGTGCTTCAGTTTGAGTACGGCGGCTTTCATATCAATCTTCTCGATACTCCCGGCCATAAGGATTTCTCGGAAGACACCTATCGCGTCTTGACGGCGGTTGACGCGGCTATCATGGTTTTAGACGCCGCCAAGGGTATTGAGAGTCAGACTCTCAAACTTTTTGAGATCTGCCGCTTGCGCCAAATTCCTATTTTTACCTTTATCAATAAACTCGATCGCCCGACCATGGAGCCTTTGGCTCTGTTGGATCAAATCGATCGCTTGCTTCAGATGCATCCTGTCCCCATGAATTGGCCGTTGGGAACCGGCGACCTTTTCCGCGGGGTTTTTGATCGAAGATCTCGCTATATCTACCTTTTTGAACGCGTCGCTAGCGGCGCGACTCTGGCCCCGGTGACCGCGCTTGAGGCTTCCAAATCCGCGTTTGAAAGTTTTCTTGATTTGGACACCGCGCATAAGACCGAAGAAGAGTTGGCGCTCTTGGAAGGAGTGGGGGAAGCTTTTGATCTTTCCTCCGTTAAATCGGGCGATATGACTCCGGTTTTCTTTGGCAGCGCGATGAATAATTTCGGCATTCAGCTTCTCTTGGACGGTTTTCTCGAATTGTCTTTTCCTCCGCGTCCGCAGCCGACTATTTCCGGCTCAATTGAGCCGGAAGATACGCGTTTTTCCGGTTTTGTTTTTAAGATTCAATCGAATATGGATCCTCGCCACCGCGATCAGCTGGCTTTTGTTCGCGTTTGTTCCGGGCGCTTTGAGCGCAATATGCGCGTCATCCATGCCCGAACCGGGCAAAGCATTCGCCTGGCCAGTTCTCATAAAGTGCTTGGTCGGGAACGCGAGACCATTGACGAGGCCTACGCCGGAGACGTGATCGGAATCGTCGGGCACGCCCAGTTTCGAGTAGGAGATACCTTGACCGAAGATCCGCAGATTCAGTTTCAGGCTTTGCCGCGCTTTGCGCCGGAACATTTCGCTTTTTTGCATGCCGTCAGTTCCGCGGATTTTAAGCGTTTTCGCGCCGGTCTTGAACATCTGCTTCAGGAAGGCGTGGTTCAATCGCTGGAGCTTTTAAACTCTCCGTCGCGCGTGCCTCTTTTGGGCGCGGTAGGGCCTCTGCAATTTGACGTTTTGCGCTATCGCCTTGAGTCGGAATACGGCGCGGCCTCAAAACTAGAAGCTGCCCCATGGACGGTGATTCGTTGGATCGATGAGTCCAGCGCCGCCGCCATTAGCGAGGGAGATATTCCCAGCGGAGCGCGTTTGGCCAAGGATGCCGATGGGCGCATCACCATTCTTTTTCAGCAGGAATGGGACTGCCAGTATTTCGCCGATCATCATCCCAAGATCAAGCTGTCCCGGCAACCGCCCGGAGCGGGCGCGGCTGTGCCTTTATAAAGGCTTCCCTTTATTTGCGTTTCGAGGGGGCATTTGATAAAATAGCTCACAGAGTGATAAAATTTCCACGCCGCTTTTTATGACGCAAGAAAAAAGCAGCGCTTGGTTTTTAGCTTTAAGCGGTGGCGTTGAATTAGTCGTTTCGGTTTTAGGTTTATCCTGGTTGGGTTGGTGGGCGGATAAGAAATTAAACTCTTATCCGTGGTTTTTAGTGTGCGGGACCCTATTGGGAATGACGGTCGGTATTTATGGAATTATCCGGTCTTCAAACAAAAAAAATGTTCCTTAAAAACTCTTTGACGGCTCTGCTGGCGGCGATTGTCGCTGTGCTTCTTATTTCCTTTATATGGAAGAAAGAAGATATTCGCTTGTATGCAGCGTTAGGGCTTTTTTGCGCGTGGGTTTTATCGAGCGCGAGTTCGTTTTTATTGGAGAGAGTTTCCTCTTCAATCAAAAAATTTTTTAAAGTGTGGCTGGGCGGCATTATCGCCAGGGTGATTGTCTTGGCGTGTTTGATGATTCTTTCTTGGCGTTGGCAGATTTCTTCCCAAGCGGCTCTTCTTTTGTCTTATTGCTTTGGCGTTCTCGCTTTCGTTTCAATTGAGTCTCGCTCTTTTTATCCAAAGGCGGCGCGATGAATTTTGAGCCGATTCTCAAACATCACCTTTTGAATCACTCCTTGGTTCCCTTTTATGTGGGGGGGATTAATTTCGGCCTGACGCAACACCTCTTAATGATGTGGATTGTGTCGGCGATTTTGGTTCTTGTCGCGACGGTGTCCGTGCGTGCCGAGGCTCGTTCCGGTGTTCTTTTGCGTTCTGGAATTGAGTCGATTGTTCTTTATATACGAGATGAGATGATGCATCCTATTTTCCATGAGGAGACCGATTATTATCTTCCTTATTTCCTGACCTTGTTTTTCTTTATCTTAGTCGCTAATTTTGCCGGCATGGTCCCTTATGCGTCTTCAATCATGGGAAATATTTCAGTGACCTTGGCTCTTGCCCTTTGCACTTTTGTTTTAATTCAATTTGCCGGAATCAAGGCGCAGGGCTTGATTTCTTATTTAAAGCATATCGTTCCCGGCGGCACGCCCTGGTGGCTGGTTCCGCTTCTTTTTGTCATCGAAATCTTCGGCCTTTGCGCGAAATGCATCGCTCTTTGTATTCGTCTTTTCGCCAATATCGTTGCCGGCCATATGGTGGCTTTAGCTTGTCTGTCCTTGATCTTTATTTTCGCCCAGATGAATCATTATGTAGGCATTATCTCCGCTCCCTTCGCGGTGGGGTTGACCTTATTTTCGAGTTTGTTGGACGTTCTGGTCGCGCTACTTCAGGCTTATATTTTTACGATTTTGACCGCTCTCTTTGTGGGGTTTGCCGTTCATCCCCATTGAGAGCGAGGTTACAACGGCGATCCATCGAGATGCGCCGAAAAGGGAGTGAGGAGGAGTTCATGATCGGAGTAGGATTAGGATATATTGGCGCGGGCTTATGCGCGGGGCTTTGCGTACTCGGCGCGGGGCTTGGAATTGGGAAGTTGGCGGCTGCGGCTCTTGACGGCGTAGCCCGTCAGCCGGAAGCGGCTGGATCCATTCAGACGCTCATGATTATCACGGCGGCCATGTGCGAAGGAATGGGCTTGTTGGCCTTGGTTATCGCGTTCTTGGCCGTTTCTACGCTCAATAAAGGGATTCCGGCGGCGGGTTCTTCAGCTCCCGTCGCGGCGGAGGCGGGCCATTAAAAGGGCAATCCGTAAGCCGGAGTCCAGGCGCTTGCTGAGAGACTGGACTCCGGCAACAGTCAATCACGACAAAAAGGAATTTATATGGATCAATTGCTAAACCCTGAACCGGGGTTGATTATTTGGACGATTGTCACTTTTTTAGTTTTAGTTTACATTCTCAAGAAATTGGCCTGGGGCCCGCTGATTAAAGCGATTGAAGATCGCGAGGCGCGGATCAAGGGAGATTTAGATTCGGCCACTAGGGCAAGAGAGGCGGCGCAGAAAGCGCAGTCTGATATTGAAGCCCAGATGGCGGGATTAGATCAAAAAGCGCGGCAAATGATGGATGAGGCCGCCAAACAGGCGGAATCCTTGCGGATGAAAATTCAGCAGGAAGCCGAAGCCCAAGCCCAAAGGATTAAAGAAAAGACCATGGAGGAATTGGGGCGCGAGAAAGAGCGCTTAAGCTCCGAGTTGCGCCGCGAGATCTCCGGGCTTTCTCTTTTGGCCGCCGAAAAGATTTTGGGTCAATCTGTTAACGAGAATGTTCAGAAGAAAACGGTCGAGTCTTTTTTAGCGGATTTGAAAGTCGTCCAGGAAAAATAAATTGAAGACAGACGATGCGGTGATTGCCGGGCGTTACGCGAAAGCCCTTTTTGAGGTCGCGGCTTCTTCCAAACATGAAGACCGCGTGAGCCAAGATTTGGCGTCTTTGTCTCCGCTACTTAAAAAATTAGAGAAGGGCATTAATTCTCCGCGTTTTTCCATCGAACAGAAAAAGGCCCTTTTGTCGGAGTCGCTTAAGGGCAAGGTTTTCGACGCGACGCTGCATTTTTTTCATCTCTTGGTCGATAAGAGGCGCTTTTCTTTGTGGCCGCTCATTTTGACCCATTATGAAACGATTTATTCCGAGAGAAAAAATAAGGCGAAGGCCGATGTTTTTGTCTGGAGAGCCTTGGACGCGCAAACTCGGAAAAATTTAGAAGCCCAGTTAGCGCAATTTTCTGGCAAGCAAGTGGAGTTAAACGTTAAAGAAGAGCCCAACCTCATCGGCGGAATCAAGGTTCGCTTGGGAGATTGGGTGATGGACTCGAGTTTACGAGGGAGATTACAGCGAATGAAGGAGAGTTTTAATCATGGCCATTAAACCGGAAGAAATTACCGCCGTCATAAAAAAAGGGATTGAAGGCTTTGATTCCTTAACCGAGCTGAGCGAAGAGGGAGTGGTTTTGCAGGTCGGAGACGGAATCGCTCGTCTCTACGGCCTTGAGCGCGTGATGGCCGGAGAGCTTTTAGAATTTCCGCACCACGTGATGGGAATGGCCCTGAATTTGGAAAAGGAAAACGTCGGTTGCGTGCTTTTAGGTTCCGATGAATTGGTCAATGAAGGAGATCCAGTCAAGAGAACCGGGCGCTTGATGTCGATTCCCACCGGAGATGCGATGATCGGCCGCGTCGTCAATCCGCTGGGAGAGCCTTTAGACGGCAAGGGTCCTATCAAAGCGACAAATTCTCGTCCCTTGGAAGTTGTCGCGCCCGGCGTCATTGACCGCGCTCCGGTGACCGAACCTCTTCAAACCGGTCTTAAAGCCATTGACTCGATGATTCCCATCGGCCGCGGTCAACGGGAATTGATTATTGGAGATCGTCAAACCGGTAAAACCGCGATCGCCATTGACACGATTATCAATCAAAAAAACGCTCCGAATCGCCCCATCTGTATTTATGTCGCCATCGGGCAGAAACGCTCGACGGTCGCTCAGGTCGTTCAAACCCTTGAGAATGCGGGAGCGATGGAATACTCCATCGTGGTCGCGGCGACGGCTTCCGATCCGGCTCCGCTTCTTTATATCGCGCCTTATGCCGGTTGCGCCTTGGGAGAAGAGTTCTTGTGGCAAGGTCGGCATGTGCTCGTCATTTATGACGATTTATCCAAACACGCCCAAGCCTATCGGCAATTGTCTCTTTTGCTTCGCCGTCCGCCGGCTCGCGAGGCTTATCCGGGAGACGTTTTCTATCTCCATTCCCGGCTTTTAGAGAGGGCCTGCAAACTCTCGGAAAAAAACGGCTCAGGTTCTTTAACGGCTCTGCCGATTATCGAAACCCAGGCCGGAGACGTTTCCGCCTACATTCCGACCAACGTCATTTCGATTACCGATGGGCAGATTTATCTGGAAACCAGCCTCTTTTATTCCGGAGTTCGCCCGGCAGTCAACGTCGGTCTGTCGGTGTCTCGCGTCGGAGGCGCGGCTCAGACCAAGGCGATGAAGCAGGTCGCGGGTCGCTTGAGATTAGATCTGGCCCAGTATAACGAGCTTGCGGCTTTTGCCCAGTTTGGTTCCGACTTGGACAAGGCGGCCAAGGATCAATTAGCCCGTGGCGAACGCTTGGTGGAACTCCTCAAACAGAATCAATACCAACCTCTTCCATTTGAGAGTCAGGTGTTGGTTATCTTCGCTGGCGTCAACGGGTATTTAGACGATATTCCCACCGCCCATCTGCGCCGCTTCGAAAAAGAGTTTTTAGACTTTATCGCTCAAAAGCATGCGGATATTCCTAAAACTCTTGTCGAAAAGAAAACAATAGATGATGCGCTCAAAGCGCGCTTGGCCGCGGTGTTAAAAGACTTTAAAACGATGTTTCAGAGATCGCTCAAATGAGAATCTTAGTCACCGGCGCGGCGGGGTTTATCGGCTCCAATATCGCGCTGCAATTGGAAAAAGAAAAGCACGAGGTCGTCGCCATCGACGATTTTTCATCCGGCAATTTCGAGAACTTGGCGGGGTTTAAAGGCGATTTAATCGCCGCCTCTATTTTTAGAGATCGCGCGTGGTGGCCGGAGCGGGTGGGACCGGTCGACATGATTATCCATGAGGCCGCGATTACGGATACGACCGTCATGGATCAGAAAAAGATGATGGAAGAAAACGTCGAGGCGTTTCGCGAGATTCTTTCCTTTGCCGCCAAATTTAACGTCGAAAATATCGCCTATGCGTCTTCCGCGGCGGTTTATGGGGCGGGCCCTGTTCCCATGAAGGAAACGGCTTTAAGGCGCCCGATGAATGTTTACGGATTTTCAAAGCAGGTGATGGAGAACCTGGCGGCTCGATTCGTTAAAGAAAACCCGCGGATTAAAGTGGCCGGGGTGCGCTATTTTAACGTGTTCGGCCCCGGCGAGAGTTTTAAAGGCAAGTTTGCCAGCATGATTTGGCAATTGTCGTTACAGATGAAGGCGGGAAAGCGCCCTAGGATTTTCGAGTTCGGAGATCAATATCGAGATTTTATTTACATTAAGGACGTCGCCAACGCCACGATTATGGCCGCCAAGTCCGCTCCGAATGGGGTTTATAATGTGTGCACGGGGCAAAAGACGACCTTTAACCAAATTATCTCCCATCTCAACCAAGTTCTAGGCACGAGTCTCGAGCCCGATTACATTAAAAATCCCTATTCGTTCTATCAAAATGAAACCTTGGGAGATCCGGGCTTGGCGGAAAAAGCCTTTGGTTTTAAAGCGCGCTACTCGATGGAAGCGGCGATTAAGGATTATTTTGCTTCAAGCGTGGAAAAGCCAAAAGCGGAGGCGAAGGTCTAATGGCTTCCTTGCGCGAAATTCGCCGCAAAATTAAATCCGTCAAGTCGACCGAACAAATTACCAAGGCGATGAAAATGGTCGCCGCGGCCCGGATGCGCCGCGCCCAGCAAGCGATTCTCGCGGCTCGCCCGTTTGCCGTTCGCTTAGATGAGTTGTGCCGCGGGCTCGCGGAGCGGATTGGAAAAAATTCCGCTTCTGATTTGGCGAATTTCCCGGCGTCTTTAAAGCGGTATTTTCAGTCTAATTCACAGGGCGCGTCCCTGATTGTTCTGGTCGCCGCCGACAAAGGCCTTTGCGGAGCCTTTAATTCAAATTTGATTCGCGCTTCCTTGGGGTGGATGCAAAGACAAAACCATAAATTCTACGCCATCACTGTCGGGCGCAAAAGCCGCGATTTTTTTAAGCGCTTAAGAGGCTTTGATTGCGAAGTCTTGCACGAAATGGCCGGGATTTTTCCCAAGGTTTCTTTTACCCATGCCGAGATTCTCGGCCAAGAAATTCTAAAGGCCTATTTTGAAAAAAATCTTTCAAGCGTGATTGTTCTCTACAATGAATTTAAGTCGGTCGCTCAGCAAAAACTGGTCGAATTTCCAATTCTCCCTATCGCTCCTCTTGAAAAGGCTTTGCCGGGTTCTTTGGTCGACTATGAGTTTGAACCGAAAGAAGAGGTATTGCTTGAGGCGCTTTTGCCGCGTTATTTGAAGGCCCAGATTTACCGGATATTGTTGGAATCTCAAGCGGCGGAGTTGTCCGCCCGGATGAATGCGATGGACGCGGCGTCAAAAAACGCCAAAGAGCTTCGCGGCGCGCTCAATTTAAGCCTCAACCGCCAACGCCAGGCTATTATCACCAAAGAGATCGCGGAGTTAGTGGGCGGGGCCGAAGCTTTGGCGTCATAAGGAAAAACTTTCTAGGAGAATAATGAACATGGAGCATAAGGCGAAGACTCTCAATGTCGGAAAAATCGTTCAGGTCGTGGGACCTGTTTTGGACGTGGAATTTCCTCAAGGAAAATTGCCGGCCATCAATCACGCCATTAAAATTAAACTCCCGCATAGCGGTAATGGCCACGCCTCTTCTCAAGCGCCGGTTTTAGTTTGCGAAGTGGCCTCGCAGCTTGGAGACAACGCCGTTCGCGCGATCGCGATGGGGCCGACCGAAGGACTCACTCGCGGCATGGAGGTTGAAGATACCCAAGCCCCGATTACGGTGCCGGTGGGGCGAGCGTGTTTGGGACGGCTTTTGAACGTTTTGGGCGAGGCTAAGGATGAGATCGGGGAAATCAAAAGCGAGACTCATTTGCCGATTCATCGCGAGCCGCCCGCTTTAGTCGATCAGGAAACAACACCCCAGATTTTCGAGACCGGAATTAAAGTCATTGATTTGCTTGAGCCCTACATGAAGGGAGGGAAGGTCGGCCTCTTTGGCGGCGCCGGAGTCGGAAAGACCGTCATCATCATGGAGCTCATCAATAACGTCGCCAAAGAACACGGCGGGGTTTCGGTGTTTGGCGGGGTTGGCGAGCGCTCAAGAGAAGGAAATGACCTTTACCGCGAAATGAGCGAGGCGAAACTTTCTGACGGAGCCTCGGTGTTATCCAAAACGGTCTTGGTTTACGGGCAGATGAATGAACCGCCCGGCGCACGCGCGCGCGTGGGTTTGACCGCTTTGACTCAAGCGGAGTATTTCCGCGATAAAGAAGGTCAAGACGTTCTCTTGTTTGTCGACAACGTGTTTAGATACGTCTTGGCCGGAGCCGAGGTGTCGGCCCTTTTAGGCCGCATGCCCTCGGCGGTGGGATACCAGCCGACATTATCGACCGAGGTCGGCGTTCTTCAAGAAAGAATTACCTCGACTAAAAACGGCTCCATTACTTCAATTCAGGCCGTCTACGTTCCGGCCGATGACCTGACCGACCCTGGGGTCGCTACGACCTTTACGCACTTGGACGCGACCACGGTTTTGTCCCGCCAGATCGCCGAGCGCGGCATTTATCCGGCGGTCGATCCGCTTGATTCGACTTCTCGAATCTTGGATCCCAAAATTGTCGGAGACGAGCATTATCAAGTGGCTAGATCCGTTCAGAAAATTCTCCAGCGCTACCGCGATCTTCAAGACATCATCGCGATTCTTGGAATCGATGAGTTGTCTGATGAAGATAAGCTCTTGGTTTCTCGCGCCCGAAAAATCGAAAAATTCTTGTCCCAGCCCTTCTTTGTCGCCCAGCAGTTTACTGGAATGCCGGGGCGCTATGTGAAACTGAAAGACACCATCACGGGCTTTAAAGCCTTGGCCGAAGGAAAATACGATCATCTTCCGGAACAGGCCTTTTACATGGTCGGAACCATTGAAGAGGCCATCTCTAAAGCCGAGTCAATGAAGGCCTAAAACATGGCTGAAAAAATCCTTGAAGTCGAAATGGTGACTCCTGAAAAGATTTCTTTTCGGGAGCCGGCGGATTTTGTCGTCATTCC
>JAJZJF010000022.1 GCA_021810245.1 bacterium | reverse complement strand
GGCGCGCTAAAGCCGATATTGCCGCTTTCATCTTCAGCGGCCCCGCGCAGGTAATTGCCGCTTTTTAAGAGAGCGTTGTCAAACGAAAAATAAAAAGGAGGCACATGAAGAATTGGGCTCATCCTCTCCCAATTCAACTGATCGTCGGAGGATTCAACCCAAACCTGGGCGATGTCTTTTCCAGAGGCGGAAAAGCGAACAAGACAATGAGAAGCCCCTTTAGCGATGGAAAAATCCGCGACCGTTACCGGTGACTTCGCCCCCGGGCCGACTAATTTAATCGCCAAGGCGGGAAAGATATTGATTGGGGTTTCAAGCGCGCCTTCGACCGAACGCGGCGGAACTCCTGAAATGCCGTGATTATTCCAAGCCGAAGGCTCTTGGTTGAGAGGAAGATTTTCAGGCATCGCCGCCGCCAACACCGGAGAGCTCGCGACAGAAGTGAAATACTCGGTCGGCGACCAAACAATCAAATAATTGGGTTGGGTAAAACTAACCATGCTCACTGGCACTTCGGCCCAAAACCAAAGTCCCTTGCCGCGCGAGTTTTTTGATTCTGGAGAATCGGGATCGACGGGGATATCGGAAGTGGCGGTCAAAAAATAACTTTGCTCCGATGAAAACGCCGGAGCCTGAGAGATAGCCATATAAATTTTTCCGTCGATGACGTCTCTTTCCCAGGGCTTGTCAGGATTTGGCTGGGTTTTAGCGCGGCCAATTTTGGCGCCGATAAAAGCGCGGGTAAAATTCCCCACTGGAGCGGAAGGAAGCTTGACAATCCATGCATTGTTAAAGCCGATATACCAATTTCCGTCCGGGCCGCCATCAGAAAAACGATTGTAAGCGCGAATATTAGGCAAAAGGGAAACATAATTGGGCAGGTCCGAGCTGGTAGAAATCGTGAGGCCATAAGAAAATTTTGGCAATCCAAAAAAGCATAAAAGTGTAATCAATTTAATCATTTTTTAAAAAAACGAGAGAGCCTATCGAACTCTTCTAAATTATAAAAATGGATCACGATCTGCCCCTCTTCTCCGCTTTTTTTCATGCGGATATCAACATTCGTTCCTAAAATTTCCCGCCACCTTGATTCTTGAGCCGCCACATCCGGAGACTTGGGCTCTGATTTTTTTTGAGCGCGTTTATTGGTGGCGCTATGAGTTTGGCGAGATAAATCCTCGGTTTCCCTAACCGAAAGTTTATTTTCCAAAACAGTTTTAAAAACCCGATTTCTTTCCAGGGCATCGGGAATCATTAATAAGGCGCGGGCGTGGCCTTCGCTCATTTGCCCAAATTGAACGGCTTTTTGTATCTCTTCAGACAAGTCCAGCAAACGCAAGGTATTTGAAACCGCCGATTTTGATTTTCCGACGGTATGCGCCAAATCATTTTGAGAGATTTGGAACTCCTTCATCAAGCGCAAATAGCCCAAAGCCTCTTCAATGGCGTTGAGATCTTGTCTTTGGAGATTTTCAATGAGCCCCACCAACATACGCTCTTTCTTTGACTTCGATTCTCTGACCAAGACCTCTACTTCTTTAAGTCCGGCCAAAATACAAGCTCTTAAGCGCCTTTCTCCCGCGATTAATTCATAAGAATCCCGCGCGGCATCATAGGACGCCAAAAGCGGTTGAGCCAAACCATGTTGTTTAATGGAAGACGCTAATTCAGAAATTTTTTCCGGGTCAAAATTTTTCCGCGCCTGCAAGGGACTTGAATGAATTTTATCGACTGAAACCAAGCGCAAAGCCCCCTCATCTTTTTTGTCCTCTTTCGGCTCTTCCACCGAAATCAAAGCCCCAAGCCCGCGCCCCAATGCTTTTCTCATGCGCTCTCTCCTAAAACCACGGAATCTCTTTCACTTGATACCCCTGAAACCGAATCTAATACGCATAAATATTCCATATGCGCTAAAATTTCTCTCATTAAATCCAAATAAGCCTGAGCTCCCCGGGATTTGGGATCATGTTCAAAAATTGTTTTTCCAAACCCTGGAGCCTCGGCCAAGCGAATACTGCGCGGAATGATGGTCTTAAAAAGCTTTTCTTTCATGAATTTTTTAACCTCTTCTTGAACCTGCTGAGCCAGACTCATGCGGCTGTCGAACAAGGTCAAAAAACATCCTAAAAAATCGAGATGAGGATTGAGCGATTTTTTGACGAGATGAATCGTATCCACAAATTGGGCCAAACCCTCCAAGGCATAGTACTCTCCTTGAATCGGAATCAAGACATGGGTGGCGGCAGTCAGGGCATTAACAGTGAGAAGTCCTAAAGAAGGCGGGCAATCAATGAGAACAAATTCAAATTGCTCTTTGATCGCGGCAAAAGAGCCTTTCAAGCGACTCTCGCGGGCCATAGCTGGAACTAATTCAACCTCGGCCCCGGCTAAATCTTTTCCGGAACCCGCTAAGAACAAATTTGGAACCGATGTCGGGCGGATAACCTTATCAATCGGCAAAAGATCGACCAATACATTATAAATGCTGGGAGAGAAAGAGCGCTTATCAAAACCTAAACCGGAAGTGGCATTCCCTTGCGGATCAGAATCCACAATCAAGGTTTTAAAGCCCATTTGAGCCAAGGCGGCTCCCAAATTTAAAACCGAGGTTGTTTTGCCAACCCCCCCTTTTTGATTCGCCAATGTAATGATCTTCAAATAAGTTTTCCCGTGAAAACTACGGTTGCCTGTGTTATGCTAGCAGTTTATAAGAATTGAATCAACTGGAGGGAATTTTCTTAAGGCGCCGAGCCTTTTGATTTCTCCTTAAGGCCAAATCAATGAGAATATCCATCAAGGATCGAATTTTAATGCCAGAAAACTCCCAAAGAGCGGGGTACATGCTACTAGAGGTAAAACCGGGCAAGGTGTTAATCTCATTAAAATAAATTTTCCCAGTTTTTCGGTCTATTAAAAAATCAACACGCCCTAAGCCATAGCAATCGAGGGCTCTAAAAACCCTTAAGGCATATTCTTTAATTTTTCGGGTCTTTTTCGCGTCCAAGCTCGCCGGAATCTCGCGCCCCGCCCCATCGGATTTGAGATATTTCGTCTTATAATCATAAAATTCAGAATGAGGAATCACTTCTCCCAAAGCAGAAGCGCGCAACTTAAAGCGCGGCTCCACAGAATAAGGATCTCCCAAAACCGCGCATTCAATTTCTCGAGGATCAACCGCTTTCTCAAGTAAAACCTTATTGTCATATTGAAAAGCATCGCGCACCGCAGAAGATAATCCCGCCAAAGAAGTGACCTTGGAAATTCCAACAGAAGACCCCAATCGAGCTGGTTTCACAAAAAGAGGGAAACCTAATTTTTGAGCCGCGTATTTTGCCTCGCGGGGATCATGAATACAGAAATAAGGCAAAACTGGAATTTTTTCTTTCTCTGCCAGAATTTTGGAAAATTCTTTGTCCATTCCCAAAGCCGAACCCAAAACTCCACATCCCACATATGGGATATGCAGCATTTCAAAAAAACCCTGAACGGTCCCATCTTCGCCCAAAGGCCCATGCAAGACAGGAAAAATTACATCCGGAAATGTTTTCACGTGAAAAGAGTCCAACGCTAAAGGGCGTTGTTTTTTCCCTTTTTCAGAGGGGCCAGAAATACTAACTTTTTTAAATTGTTCAATAAATAAAACACTTTTTTTAATCCATTGCCCTTGAGGCGAGACCCAAACCAATTCTTTATCATAGCGGTTTGAGTCTAGGGCATTAAACACTGTCCGGGCGCTCACCAGGGAAACATCTCTCTCCGCTGATTCCCCCCCACACAAGACCCATACTCTTTTTTTAGCCATGCAAATAAGTTCCTTTTAAAAAACCAATAGGAATATTATATAACTCTTGATTCTCTCGCACAATAAAGTTATCATAAAAGGATAAAATGCCATTTCCATACAGAACGCACGAAAAAATTAGCGCGGACATCAAAAAGGTCCTAATCTCCGAGGAACAAATTTCCGCGCGCGTCAAAGAACTCGGAGAGGAAATCTCCAAGGATTATGCGACAAAAAATCCAATTCTTATTGGCATACTAAAAGGAAGCTTGTTTTTCTTATCTGATTTAATGCGCGCCATCTCCGTGGACTGTTGTGTCGATTTTATGAGCCTCGCCTCTTATTCCGGCGAAAAGTCGAATGGAATCGTCAGGCTCCTTTTGGATCTCAGAGAAAGCATCGAAGGGCGGGACGTTTTAATTGTCGAGGATATTGTCGACACCGGTCTGACTTTAAGCTACCTTGAAAATATTCTAAAGACTAGAAATCCGCGTTCTCTGGAAGTTTGCTCTCTGCTCAGCAAGCCTGAATGCCGCAAAAATGCGGTCAAAACCAAATATATCGGCTTTAACGTCCCCAATGAATTCGTGGTCGGCTATGGGCTCGATCTCAACGAAAAATACAGAAATCTTCCGTATATAGGCGTTCTAAAATAAAATTCACTTTCTATGGAAAATAAAAATATCAAGCAACTTATTCTATGGGCTGCGGCCTTTCTTTTAGTGATCGTTCTTTTCAAAAACATCAAAACACCCACTGTTTCAGACAAGGAAATTCCTTATTCTGAATTTAAAGCCGATCTCAAAGACGGAAATGTCAGCGATGTTAAGGTTCGCCCGGATCTTATTGAAGGAAAAATCAAAGGAGACGACGGGAAAGTGGAAGATTTTAGAACCCTGCCACTTCCAGATCTTAATCTCGTTCAAGACTTGGAAAAATATCATGTCAAAAATTTTTCTGGAGAACCCGATAGAAGCTGGGTGACAAGCCTGATTGTCAATATCGGCTGGGTAGTTCTCTTTTTCGCCCTCTGGTGGATATTCGTCATCCGTCAGGTACAGATGGGGGGAAAACAAGCGATGTCTTTTGGAAGGACAAAAGCGCGGATCGTCGATGACAAAAAGAAAAAAACGACCTTTGCCGACGTGGCCGGCTGCGATGAATCCAAAGAAGAGCTTCAAGAGATTGTTGAATTTCTAAAAAATCCGGCGCGATTTCAAAAACTAGGCGGCAAAATGCCGCGAGGAGTTCTTCTCTTTGGACAACCGGGAACTGGGAAAACCTTGCTGGCCCGCGCGGTGTCTGGAGAAGCCGGCGTGCCTTTCTTTACGGCATCCGCTTCAGAATTTGTTGAGATGTTCGTCGGCGTCGGAGCGTCTCGCGTTAGGGATCTTTTCGATCAGGCGAGAAAAGCCGCTCCCGCTGTAATCTTTATCGACGAGTTAGACGCGGTGGGCAGACACCGATTCGCCGGAATTGGCGGGGGACACGATGAAAGAGAACAAACCCTCAACCAACTTCTCATTGAGCTTGACGGCTTTGAACAAAATCAAGGCATCGTTCTTATCGCCGCGACAAACCGGCCGGACGTTATCGACCCCGCTCTTCTCCGCCCTGGAAGATTTGATCGCCAAATTCACGTTCCTGCTCCTCATCTTAAGGGAAGAGAAGAGATATTAAAGGTCCACGCGCGGGAAGTTAAAATGTCGACCAAGGTGGATTTATCCGTGATCGCTCGCCGCACCCCGGGGTTTTCGGGAGCGGATTTAGCTAACGTGATTAACGAAGCGGCGCTACTAGCCGCGCGAAAAGATAAGATCGAAGTTGAGATGGACGATTTGGAAGAGTCTATTGAGCGCGTCATGGCCGGCCCGCAGAAAAAATCAAGTTTGATGTCCGATAAGGAAAAAAATATCGTGGCTTATCATGAATCCGGACATACGCTGGTCGCGAAACTTTTGCCCAACTCCGATCCCGTGCACAAGGTTTCTATTATTTCCCGCGGGCATGCCTTGGGTTATACCCTTCAACTTCCGACCGAAGACAAATATCTGACTTCTCGAAGCGAAATTCTCAACCGCCTAGCCGTTCTTCTGGGCGGCCGCTGCGCGGAAGAATTAGTATTTAACGAAATCACTACCGGGGCTTCCGATGATCTCTCGAAAGCTTCTTCCTATGCCACCAAGATGGTGACGGAATTTGGGATGTCCGACAAGGTTGGTCCCTTGTCTCTCAAGAAACCCGATCAGGAAATTTTCCTCGGTCGAGACATTTCCCAGCAAAACGGATATTCAGAAAGGACCGCTCAATTAATTGACGAAGAAGTTAAACGCCTAATCACCGAGGCTCATGAAAAAGCCAAAAGTCTTCTTCTAACGCACAAGAAAATTCTAGATGAGCTTGCGGCCAAATTGTTTGACCGGGAAGTCCTGGATGGAGAGGATATAGACGCTATATTGAAAAATGGGCTCCAAATGGGGGTAGCTTAAGTTATAATAATCCGTGTGCGTTAAAATACAAATTAAAAAGGAGAAGTAGATATGCCTTCAAAAAATAAAAGATTTACCTTAAAATATCCAATCGCGATTCTAGGTCTGGCGATTTTAGGATTAGCGGCCTGCAAGAAAATGGGCGCGAGCAACCAAACCATTCAGAAAGGTTCGGTCGTCCAGATTGACTACACGCTCAAAGTTGACGGCAAAGTGGTCGATACCTCCATCGGCAAAAAACCTTTGATGTTTATCGAAGGTTCCGGTCAAATTATTCCGGGGCTTGACAGCGCTTTAATGGGACTCAAAGCCGGCGACAAGAAAAGCGTCGTCGTCTCCCCTGAAAATGGATATGGAGTCGTCAACCCCAAGGCCTTCGTCAAGGTTCCAAAAACTTCTTTTAAAGATATCGCCTCTCTTAAAGTTGGATCATCGGTGGGGGGCTCTCAAAATGGGAGGCATTTCCAAGCGGTCGTCTCCTCAATCGGGAAAAAGCGCATCACTTTAGACTTTAACCCTCCGCTGGCGGGAAAAACATTAAACTTCGATGTCACGGTCGTCAGCGTCGCTGCGGGAAAATCATAAGAGACGTAGCCGGGACAACAAAAAGGCGCCCTTTTAATCGGGCGCTTTTTTATTTAGGGTAGGCTGAAAACAAAAGGAGAGCCCATCCTATGAGAAATGAAAGCCCTCCCACGGGAGTAATCCATCCAATTTTTTTAATCCCGCTTAAAGACAGAGCGTAAAGACTTCCGGAAAATAAGAGTATCCCGGCGATAAAAAAATACCCCGCCCATGACGCCCAGCGCGAGGAATCTTTAACGACAAGGCCGGCCACGATAAATAAAGCCAAGGCATGATAGATTTGATATTGAACTCCGGTTTCATAAACCTGTTTCATTTCTGGAGAAAGGATATGTTTAAGCCCGTGCGCGCCGAAGGCCCCCACGGCTATGCCTAAAAGCATAAAAAGGCTTCCCATCTGAATCCAAAACCTATAACTCATCTTACGCCCAAACCCTTACTCATAGCGCAAGGCCTCAATTGGAGACAACAAAGACGCCTTGCGGGCCGGCCAAAAACCAAAGACAATTCCAATCATCGCGGAACAGCCAAAGGCGAGAAGAATAGATTGTGGCGTCACAATCGCGGACCAGCCCGCATAATGAGTCATCATAAAGGAAATCCCAATTCCCAAAAGGACTCCAATCGTTCCTCCCAAAAGCGATAAAAAGGCCGATTCAATGAGAAACTGGGTTAGAATCGCGCGCCGAGGGGCGCCGACGGCCTTTCTTAATCCAATCTCGCGCGTTCTTTCCGTCACCGAGACAAGCATGATATTCATAATTCCGATTCCGCCCACTAAAATAGAAATGGCGGCGACAATTCCCAATAAAATTCCAAAGGTCTTGGTCGTTCCCGTCAAAGCCGATTGAATATCCTGCATATTGCGCACGGTAAAGTCATCGTCTTTATAGGCGGGGAGATGATGACGAGTTCTCAAGAAAGTTTTAATTTTAGACATCACTCCGTCAATTGACTGCGGGGTGTCGCATTCCACTTCCATGCGGTTTAAATAACGCCCTCCATGACCAATTGAGCCTCCCCAGCCATTGAGCCCCAATCTCATCATCGCGGTCTTAAGGGGAATGACGATGACGTCGTCTTGGTCATGCCAGGCGCTCGATCCCTTGGGCGGCAAAATACCGATGACCTCAAAACTGACCCGATTAATTTTAATCCGTTTTCCAACCGGATCGGCTTTTCCAAATAAATTGTTGACCACGGTCTGCCCTAAAACCGCGACTCTTGCCACCTCATCATTTTCTTCCTGCGTAAAGAAACGACCATAATAAGGCTCATCAGAATGCATAGGAGCAAAAGAGGTCATATCTCCATCTACTTCCGTGTTGGTGTTTTTATCTTTATAAACGACTTGAGCGCTTCCGGAAACCTCTCCATTGACCGCGATAATATGGGAGCTTAAATGAGAAATCTCTTCCACATCCGGGATGCTCAAGCGCGACACGCTTCCGGTGCCCCCGTGAAACGCGCTCGAAGAAAAAGGCCAAATCATAATTAGGTTTGATCCCAAGCCCGAGATTCTGGCCTCAATAGATTTTTGCGCGCCGCGGCCAATCGCCAGCATGGCAATGACCGAACAAACCCCGATTAAAATTCCCAGAACAGACAAGAAAGAACGGGTTTTATTGGCGGATATCGCGCGCAAAGCCGAGAGACTGTTTTCTTTTATTTCAAGCAAGCTGAGTTTGGGCGGCAAATGCGAATAATCATTGCCGTTCAAAGAGGGGGGAACCGCGGATTTTTCCGAAACAAAACCCTTGGGATTTAAATTTTTTTCATCGGATTGAATAGCCCCGTCTTTAATCTTGATAATTCTCTTGGCATAAGCCGCGATATCCGGCTCATGCGTCACCATAATGACCGTAATTCCGCGGGCGTTGAGTTCGGAGAGTTTGCGCAAGATCTCCTCAGCTTGATCGGAGGCGAGATTTCCGGTTGGTTCATCGGCAAAAATAATCTTTGGAGAATTAATCAAGGATCTGGCGATAGCCACTCTTTGTTGCTGCCCCCCGGAAAGCTGATTGGGCTTATGTTCTTCGCGATCTTGAAGCCCCACATCCGCCAACAATTCCTTAGCCTTCGAAATAGGAACTGCATTGCCAGAGTAAATCGCGGGCAAAAGAACGTTGTCGACCGCGCTTGTGCGCGAAAGGAGATTAAACATCTGAAATACAAAACCAATTGTTTTTGAGCGCAAGGAAGCGCCTTCATCGTCGGATAAGTCGGAGACGTCTTTACCCAGCAGAAAATATTTTCCCTGACTGGGGCGCTCAAGCAATCCCAAAATCTGGAGCAAGGTCGATTTCCCGGACCCAGAAGGTCCCATAATCGCGACAAATTCTCCTTGTTCAATTGACAGATCAATACCCTTAAGAACCAGTAGACTGCCAGATCCTACTTTATAAGAATGCCGGATATTTTCAAGTTTGATAATGGGCATGAAAGATTTAACTTGATTTTTTCTTTTTGCCGCCAAACGCCAAGGGGCTGGTCTGCGCATGTCTAGGAACATAATGCGTGCCAGGAACAATGACCGAGTCTCCCTCTTTAAGTCCGGAGACAATTTCGTCATTGGTCCCGTCTTGAATACCCAAAGAAACGGCGCGGGAAATGGGCTTCCCATCGGGTCCCGGAATTAAAACGATGTTTTTGCCCTTTTTCTGCTGGACCGCGACCGCGGGAACAAACAAGGCGTTTTTATTTTCTTTGACAATAAAGGTTACGTTGGCCGTCATCTGGGACTTGTAATAACTCGGCGCTCCGCCGTCGGGATTAATCTTGACGTTATAAGTGATGACATTGGCGGTATTAACCCCTTCATGGAGTATGTCGAAAACTTTTCCCGTCGCTGTCCGATCGGGATAGGCGTCCAAAACAATCTTAGCCGGCATACCTAAATGAATCTTTCCAATATCTGTTTCGTCCACCTGAGCGACGACAATTAAACGATCCGACATCGCGAAAAGAACCGTAGAGGCGTCCACGGTTTGGCCATCAACGATGTTTCTCAATATCACAACCCCCGAAATCGGGGCAATGACGGGAGTGGGTTTATAGCTGTCTTCCCATTTTTTAAGGGCCTTGGGGCCTTGGGATCTCGCCGCGTCCATAATGGCCACGCGATCGGAAGAACTCATCCAGGCGACCACTTGTCCGGCTTTAACCACGCTCCCCTCATCCACTAAATACTTGTCGATTCGGCCGGAAATGGCTGGCTTAATTTCAACGCGGTTAAGAGGCGCGACATTTCCCGTCGCTTCAACGGTTTCTTCCAACGGCCCGCGGCGAACTAAAATGATTTTTCCTAAATCCTTGGGTTTGTCGTTTTTGTTATGCCAATAAAATCCCGCCCCGATTAAAACCAGACCTAAAAATCCCGACGCGACAATTTTTCTCATTCATCCTCCAACCCTAAACCCTTAGACTGTTCCCAAGCGGCTAGGTATTGAGCCTCTAAATATTGATCGTTAATTAATGTTTGCTCGGCATTGACAAGATCGGTCACGGCAATCTCCCAAGTATCATAGGTCATCAGCCCCGCACTGTAGCGGATGGTGGATTCGTCATTTCTCTGTTTTGTCGCCTTGACTCGGTAGGTCCAAACGTCAACCAACTGCGCTTCATTTTTGAGATTATACCAAGCGTTTTCCATAGTCGCCCGAGTCAGCAATCGAGTCGATCTCAATTGTTCCTCGTTTTGATCGGCGGTTTTTTTAGCGCTCACCAAGGTAAAAAAAGTTCCCAAAGGGCCGTTGGAAAAAATGGGAATATCCACGGATCCGAAGAAAGACCAGCTCGGGCTTTGAGTGGCGATCATCGTGTTTCCCAGAGTGCTTCGCGTGTAAGAAACTCCCACGTTCGGCAACATCGCGCTTAAGGATTGCCCGACGCCAGCCTTGGCCCCAAGCCAAATCGCTTTTTGAAGTTGAACATTGGGATTATTTTCAACCAAAGAAGCCATATCGGGATAGCCCTTGGGCGGGTCGGGAAGATCGAGGCTTCCCTGAACGGAAACCTGGGTAAATCCATCTTTGCCCAAGAGTTGATCTAATTGAATCTGGGCAAGCCTCAAGCGCCTTTTGTTTTGGTCCACCGCTTCCTGGGCTAATTTTGTCTGAGCCTTCGACAACATCAGGTTTCCCTTGGACTCTTGGCCGTTATTATAAAGGAGCTGCACCATATCGGTATTCTGCTTTCGGAGATTCAATATATCTTGAGCCACATCCACCATTTTATAGGCGAAAAGCAGACGATAAAAGGCGACCTTCAAATTATATCGAACCGTCACCGAACTCACGCGGTAAGATGACCACATCTGAGAGACAAAGGCGTGGGCCTTTCGGATATCCTGGGAGTCCTTGAAGTTGAAAATATCCATATGGGCATCGCCCTGAATTGTCCAAGGCTGGAAACCACCCCCAGCCACTCCGTTAGAGGCGAGGAAACTGGATTGATTGGCTGAGCGCACCTTGGTATATCCATCTTCTAAACTCGACAAGCTCGGCAAAATCTCGTTCCAAGAAGCGTAATAAGTCGCGCGCGCGGAATCAATCGCTTTCTTAGCTGCGGCAAGATCGGGATTGTCCTTGAGCGCGATTTTGACGCAATCTTGCCATGTCAACGCATGGGAACTGGAAGAAACCGAAAAATCGGAAGCGGCAAACGTATATGC
The DNA here is from genome assembly GCA_021810245.1 of bacterium. Lineage (GTDB taxonomy): Bacteria > Elusimicrobiota > Elusimicrobia > UBA1565 > UBA9628 > JAKAQV01. The sequence goes on along the minus strand of JAJZJF010000022.1, from coordinate 12,072 downwards.
CGCGCTTCCAATCAAAATTAATTCCAATAAAACTAACTTTTTAAGCGATCGCACGTTTTATTATATAAAGACTTATTGGGAAGACAATATCGTCGTCGAAGAAACCCGCGTTTGGGAATTAGAGGGGATTAAATGATGGCGCTTGTCCCATTCTTGAGTCATCTGGGAAAATTTTACCTCCTGTTCGGGGGTCAATATTTGGGCCATACCCTCCCGCATTGAAAGACGAATCGCCTCAAACTGGGCGCTCATTTGCCGGTGAAGAGAAAGAATCTTCTCGCGCTTTGCTTCCAGTAAAAGCTGGACTTGTTGTTCTTGTTGCGGGGTTAAATTAAGTTTCCGGCTGAGCCGGGCTAAAATTTTTTGAGTATCGGGTCCATGCGACCAAAATTGATGAAAGACCGTTCTTTCGTGGTAGACCCCAATCCAAGCGCCAAGTAAAAGCCCCGCGCAAAAGGCAAGCAAAACATAATTCCAAACAGTTCTCATTGACCCTCCAATATTGAACTTAACCAATTTGATTTCTGTCCCGTCGCCGGCGGTAAAAGCCATTCCGCCATATCCCTATTGGTCCCCAATAAAAGGAGAGTGTCCGGGGCGGCGATAGGCTCGGAACGACCCAAAACGGCGAAAAAAATAAGGGCGACAAAACCCAGTTCAAGCGCGGGAGTCAAAAATTTCCACAGAAAGTTTGAAAAATTGAAGCTTCCCGCCGAGGGCGCGGGTTGAATTTTAAGCATCATCCTCTGGATAAATTCCTCGGTCTCTTTTTGGGATACAAAACCGCGAGACTCAAACAAGCTCTCCGCGATTTTCTGCCAAACTTTTTGCGTTTTGAGGCATTCTGAGCAGTCCTTGAGATGATCTGAAATCTCAAGTCTTTTTCCCGAAGGCAATTCTCCATCTTGAAACGCCCCCAGGTTTTGCTTGATTTCTTCGTGTGTCATCTTATTTTCCCTTCTCTCACTTAGACGAATCCAGCGGTTTTAAAGTGTCGAACTACTTCCTCACAAGCCAGACGCGCCCGATAGAGGCGCGCCTTAACCGAATCCAGGCTACATTCTAAAACTTGGGAAATTTCCTGATAATTTAATCCCTGGACCTCGCGCAAAGCCAGAATCAAGCGATACTCCGCCGGCAAACGCATCATAATTTTTTCAACCAAATCCGAATTAATCAGCGAAGATTCTATCGTTGAAGAGTTTGCGAATTCCTTGAAAAAATCATTTCCTGAAGTTTCCAGCATTCCATCCAAAGAATCTTCTTTTGCGCGCGCTTGAGAGCGAATAAAATCCAAACAGCGGTTGGCCGCGATTCGGTGGATCCATGTCAAAAAAGTAGAGTCATCTCGAAACTGATCCAAAGAGCGGTAGGCCTTTAAAAAAACCTCTTGGGCGGCGTCATCGGCTAACGCGCGGTTTTTTAGGAGAGATAAACAAAGGCAAAAAATTTTAGGATAATGGCGTCTCATCAACTCCGCATAAAGAGCGAAATGGCCTTTGCGAACTTTTTGAACGATCTGCGCGTCGGTGATAAAACCCCCTCCCGCGCCCGGCGTCCCCGCTTTGGGGACGCCGGGGCCGGATAACCAAGGATATCTTATTGAGAGCCGGAAGATTTATGATGATGTTTTTTCCAATGGGCCTTCGCCTTTGCCAAAAAGGATTGGCAAGTGGCGGACAACTGATCAGAATTTTGCTTTAAGCATTTGTGAATGGCCTTAGGCCCCTTTCCCTTGGCCGCCGAACAGAACTGATTAACATCCGCCTGACACGCTTTTTTAAAGGCCGCGAAATGAGAGCGCATCTTTTTCATCTGTTTTTGACAGGCGCTTGATAGATTATCCTGATTATCTTTAAGACATTGTCTTTTATCTTTCCAACTCTTCGCGTTTGGGCACAGGTTTTTAATGTCGTTCCGGCATGCCCAATGGTGTTTTTTCTTCCCCTGAGCGATGGGAGTATTATTTTGGGTTAGAGGATTGGCTTGACTCTGCGCTATCGCGGGCGAAACTGCCGCCGCTAACGCGATTCCGCACAGACAGACTGCCAGCATTTCAGTTAATTTTCTCATTGTTCTCTCCTTTTTATCGTTTGCGTCTTATTTTAGACGCGCGGAGATTAAGAAAAGTGTCGCTAGTTGCATTATAATAGGGTAGATGAGATTTAATCTTAAGTCTCCGTTTAAGCCCGCGGGAGATCAACCGCAGGCGATAGAAACCCTAACGCGCCGAATCAAAGAGAAAGCGCCGGTTCAGGTCCTTTTGGGAGTCACGGGATCCGGCAAGACATTTACGGCGGCCCACGTGATTCATAGTCTCAATCGCCCGGCCCTGATTATCTCTCCGAACAAAACCTTGGCCGCCCAACTCTATAGCGAGTTTAAATCGCTATTTCCGGAAAACGCGGTCGAATTTTTTATCTCTTATTATGACTATTATCAGCCGGAAGCCTATGTCCCATCAACCGACACCTATATCGAAAAAGATTCGGCTATCAATGATCGCATTGACCGCTTGCGGCTTAAAGCCACGAGCGCTCTCTCTTCCCGAAGAGACGTCATCGTCATCGCCTCGGTTTCCTGCATTTATAATATCGGCTCTCCGGAAAATTATGAAAAAAGCTCTATTTATATTCAAAAGGGGAAAAAACAAGAGCGCTCCAAACTTTTGGCACAGCTTATCTCCATCCATTATGAGAGAAACGAAGTCGAATTCACCCGCGGAAAATTTCGCGTCAAAGGGGGAACTGTCGATATTTTTCCCGCCTATCAAGAAACAGCCCTGCGGATTTCTCTCGACAGCGACCTCATCAAGGATATATGGGAGTTAGATCCATTGACGGGACGCAAAATCAAAGAATTGTCGGATGTTTGGATTTATCCCGCCAAGCATTTTGTCACCGATGAAATCAGCCGTTTAAAGGCTCTGAAATTCATCGAGGCGGAGATGAAAGAGCGCGTCAACGAATTCAATTACAAAGGAAAAAACCTCGAGGCTCAACGTCTTGAACAGAGAACGCGCTATGACATGGAAATGCTTAAAGAAGTCGGGTTCTGTCATGGAATTGAAAATTATTCTAGGCATCTGTCGGGCCGGGCCCCGGGCGAACGCCCATTTTGCCTTTTGGATTATTTTCCCAAGGACTATCTCCTTTTAATCGATGAGTCCCATGTCACCATCCCCCAAATTCGAGGAATGTATGAAGGCGACCGTTCGCGCAAGCAAACCTTGGTTGATTTTGGCTTTAGGCTACCCTCGGCCTTGGACAATCGCCCTCTTAAATTCGAGGAATTTGAATCTCTCGCCGGCCAAACTATTTTCATTTCGGCTACCCCAGGACCCTATGAACTCGCGAAATCCAAAGGCGAAGTCGTGGAACAGATCATTCGCCCGACCGGCCTTATCGATCCTGAAATCATCATTCATCCCTCCGAAGGACAAATGGAAGATTTAACCGCCCGCGTCCGGGAGAAAGCTCAAAAAGGAGAGAGAAGTCTCGTTACGACTCTCACCAAGAGAACTGCGGAAGATTTGGCGGATTATCTGCTTGGCAAGGGCCTAAAAGTTCGATATCTCCACTCCGATATCGAACCCCTGGAGAGAATTCAAATCCTGCAGGATCTTCGCCGCGGAGTCTTTGACTGTCTGGTCGGCATCAATCTTCTTAGGGAAGGGCTGGATCTTCCCGAAGTATCCCTGGTCGCAATCCTCGGAGCGGATCACGAGGGGTTTTTAAGATCGGAAACCACCCTCATTCAAATCGCCGGGCGCGCGGCGAGAAATGTCGGCAGCTCCGTTATTTTATACGCGGATTCTAAAACTGGCTCCATGTCAAGAGCCCTGTCCGAAATGGAAAGGCGGCGCAAAAAACAGATTGAATACAACAAAAAATTTAAGATTACCCCCAAGACCGTCGTTAAAGCGGTCTTGGACCTCGAAGAATTCGAGTCCCAGGCTAAACGGAACGGTTTATCTTTATTAAAGGAAACAGAAACGCCTTTAAGTTCAAAGGACGTGCCCCTCTTGTCTGAAGAAATTGAAAAACGCATGAAAGAAGCCGCCGAAAACCTTGACTTTGAGACCGCCGCCCTTCTCAGAGACCAGCTTTTTGAACTCAAAGAAATGTCCGCCTCTAAAAAGGGAGTCCGAAAATGAAAGCCCCATCGTGGTTAATCAAAGAATCTCTGCGGGAAGACCTCGGCAAAAACGGGGATTTAACGACCCGTTTTTTTGTCCCGTCCAACGCTAAAATATCGGCTTCAATCGTTTTAAAGGCTGACGGGGTCATCTGCGGGATCCCAATAGCCCGTCAGATTTTTGAAAAGATCGACCCTTCCGCGCGGTTCAAAATTATAGTTCAAGACGGTCAATATGCGAAATCGGGCCAAAAAATCGCTCAAGTAGACGGTTCGCCAAAAATCTTAACGGCGGAGAGAACCGCCCTTAATTTCCTCCAGCATCTGTCTGGAATCGCGACTCTAACAAGGCAATTTGTCAGAGAAATCAGCCAAACCAAGGTCCAAATTTATGACACGCGCAAAACCCTCCCCGGCTGGAGAGTTCTTGAAAAATATGCGGTGCGGTGCGGAGGGGGAAAAAACCATAGAATTGGGCTCTATGACATGGTCTTACTCAAGGACAATCATTGGGAATTTGGCTCTTTAAAAAATGGCCTGTCCCGGCTCAAGAAAAAATATCCCAAAATCCCCATTGAAATCGAAGCTGATCGAATGAGCCGCGTTCAAGCCGCCCTGATTCTCAATCCCGACATGATATTGCTCGACAACATGTCGCCAAATCAAATCAAAACCGCCATTCAGATGATTCGCGCATCTTCAAAAAAAATCCAAATCGAGATTTCAGGAGGAGTCAATCTCCAAAACGTTCGCGCGCTCGCCCAATTACGTCCCGACCGGATTTCCATCGGGCGCATCACCCACAGCGCTGGGGCTCTGGACATGAGCTTAGAGGTACAATGAACAAAAATAAAACGTCTTTTCCAGGAATCTCGCGATTGGTCTATGCCGAAGAGATGGAATCTACTCAAAATACCGCCAAGGCTTTGGCTGAAAAAGGGGCCGAACACGGAACATTGGTTTGGGCACGGAAACAAAAGTCTGGTCGCGGAAGAATGGAGAGAAACTGGGAATCTCCGGAAGGCGGTCTCTATTTTTCCCTGATTTTAAGACCGAAGATTTCGCCGCTAGTTTTGGCGAGTCTGAGCCTCAAAACGGCGCAAGAAGTTTCCAAAGCTCTTTTAAAAGCCGCCTCTCTTAAGACCAAAATCAAGCCTCCAAACGATATTTACGCAAAAGAGGGCAAAATTTGGAAAAAAATTTCCGGGATTCTTATCGAAGCGGCGGGAAACGAGACGAGTCTTTTTTGGCTGATCATCGGCATCGGCATCAATGTCAACAATCAACCACGATTAGAATCCGCCACTAGTCTTAAAATCCTGACCGGAAAAGAATGGGAATTAGAAGAAATTTTGACCCAAGTCCTCCAAGAAATGCAAAAATCTTAATGATGCCCCACGCGCTCTTAATCTCTATTATCCTAATTTCCATTAACGCCCTCTTCGTGCTAATGGAATACGCCTTGGTCAGGGTCCGACCTTCTCTGCTTGAGGTATTATCCAAGCGTGGAAACTCAAAGGCGCTCAGGGTCATCGAGATGCAAAAAAAGCTTGATCATTATCTCGCGGCCATTCAGTTGGGGATGACCTTGATCGCAATCGCTCTGGGCTGGATTGCCCAACCAGAATTGGCGGCGTTAATCGAGCGACATATTCGCGGACATTCCTGGATTCCCCTGGGGCCTCAGGCGCTAACAGCTCTTTCCCTCGCCGGAGCCTTGGCTTTTCTGACCTGGCTTCACGTTTTGTTCGGAGAACTTTTGCCCCGCGGAATCGCGCTTCAAAAATCCGAGCCGATCGCTCTTTGGGGGGCTCTTCCCCTCAAATTTTTCGCCAATCTATTTCGGTGGCCCATCGCCTTTATGTCATTTTGTTCCATGAGCGCTCTAAAAATTCTAGGTCTCAAACCCGCCGGGGAAAATGAGCCTATCGTCGGAGAAGAAGAAATGCGGGTTCTTCTCTACTCAACGCAAGAAAAAGGCTCTATTCCTATCGAGCGTCTGCTTTTAATTGAAAATCTATTTAATATAGGGCAGACAACCGTCCTTGAAACAATGACCCCAAAAACGGAGATTGCGGCCCTTTACATCGACAAAAGCTGGAAAGAAAACCTCCAGACAATTCAAGAAAGAAGTTACTCCCGATATCCCCTTTGTTACCATGAAATTGATAATCCGATAGGCATTATTCACATTAAAGACATCTTTTTGCGCGAAAGCTTAAGCCCGCCTGACCTCAACGCTTTAAAAAGAAACATCAGTTTTGTTTCTGAATCTGAACCCTTGGATAAATTTTTAAAAACATTTCCCGACCGGGGTATTCATTTGGCCTTGGTCAAAAATGAACAGGGCCGCATTACCGGGCTTATCACTCTTGAAGATATCGTTGAAGAATTAATCGGAGAGGTTAAAGACGAGTTTGATCGCGGGGCGGTCTGGTCCTTGACGGATTCTTTGTCTCTGCCCGCAATAGCGGTCGGGGTCGAGGCCTTGGACCGCAAATCGGCGATCGCCGCGCTATCAAAGGTTTTATCCAACGCCCACCCGGAGTTTGACGCGCGAAAAATTTTTGACGCCGCCTGGGAGAGAGAACTTAAATTTTCATCCGGACTCGGAAAGGGAATCGCGTTTCCCCATGCCAGACTCCCGGAATTAAAAGCTCCGATGATTGCCGTCGCAAAATTCTCCAAACCAGTCATCTTCCCCTCTCCGGACCATCTACCGATCCGGCTGGCCTTTCTGATTTTAACGCCCGCTTCAATTCCGGTCTTTCAACTGCGAATTCTAAGCCGATTAGCGGCCTTGGTTTTTAACGAGGGACTTCGCAAAACCCTCTTTGCCGCCAAAACCTCTGAAGCCCTCTTTGAGGCCCTCTCAGCCGCCGATACTCTGACCGCGAATTAAGGCCTCGTAAATAAATAATACGACCATTGCGGATATTGGTATCATTACCTTATGCGAGATCGTTTTTTGCGGGCGTGCCGTAAAGAGAAGGTAGACCAGGTTCCGGTTTGGTTTATGCGCCAGGCGGGGCGATACATGGAAGAATATCGGCATCTGCGAAAAAGATATTCCATTCTCGAAATCGCTAAAACTCCTAAACTCGCTTCTGCGGTCACTCTTCAGCCGATTAAAGCTTTTCCTCTTGATGCCGCAATCATTTTTTCCGATATCTTAATCCCCCTTGAACCGATGGGGATTAAAGTCGAGTTTTCTCCCAAGCCCAACATCAAAAACCCCATTAAGCGCCCTTCCTGTCTACGCAGGCTTAAGGATTTTAAGGCCAATGAAAAATTAGCTTTTGTCGGAGAAGCGATTGAACAAACGGTGCCAAAGCTGAAAGGGCTTCCATTGATTGGTTTTTCAGCGGCGCCTTTTACCTTGGCCAGCTATCTCATCGAAGGCGGGCCCTCCAAGGATTTTCTAAAGACTAAAATCTTCATGCATCAATATCCCGAGGCCTGGAATTCTTTGATGGAAAAATTAGTCCAGGTTCTCTCGGATTATCTTAAGCTTCAAGCTCTCTCTGGAGCTGGGGCTCTTCAAATTTTTGACAGCTGGATTGGAGCGCTGTCGCCGGAAGATTACCGCAATTACGTCAAAGCCCATTCCCGCCGACTAATTCAAAACGCTCAAAAGACCCAGGTCCCAGTAATTCATTTCGGCACCGGACAATCGGGATTCTTGGAAGATTTCGCTGAAGCGGGGGGAGACGTCATTGGAGTCGATTGGAGAATCGACATCCAAGAGGCTTCTCGGAGAATTGGGGATAAAGCTTTGCAGGGAAATCTGGACCCCGCTCTTCTTTTATGCGACAGCCAAAGCCTGAGACAAGGGGTTGACTCCATCCTCAAGAAAGCGGTAAAGAAAAGAGGATTTATCTTTAATATCGGACACGGCCTATTTCCTCAAACCGACCCCAAAAAAGTTAAAGAAGTCGTTGAGAGGGTCCATTCTTTCCATGGATAACTCAAATAAATCCCCGCGGAAAATCGTCGTCATCGGGGCGGGAATTTCTGGGCTTTCCTGCGCCTATCGAATCAATCAATTGGCGGAAAAATCCGGCCTTAAAGTCGAAATTTCCGTTCTTGAAGCCTCCCCGCGCGCGGGAGGGAAAATTATCACCGACCGCTCCGGCGGGATTCTCACCGAAGGAGGCCCGGACAGCTTTCTCACCCTCAAGCCCGAAGCTGAAAACTTGGCTCGGGAACTCGGGCTTGAAAAGGATTTAATCGCGGCTAATCAAGCATATTCGCGGGTTTGGATCTACAACCAAAAAAAACTTTATCCTCTCCCCAAGGGAACCGGCCTGATTCCCTCAAAAATTATCCCCTTTCTTTTTTCCAATCTGCTCAGTTTCGGCGGACGATTAAGGGTCATGGCGGAACCCTGGGTAAGCCCGAAACTAGGAGATGAAGACGAGTCCTTGGCTTCCTTTATTTCCCGGAGAATGGGGCCGGAATTTCTCCAAAAAATAGCCGATCCGATTTTATCCGGAATCTACGCCGCACCTTCGGAACAAATCAGCCTTCTCTCCACATTCCCGCATTTCCGGGAAATGGAAAAGCGCGGCGGAATTTTTCAATCTCTGGCCAGGGCAAAACCGGGAAAAGTAGTTTTTGCGACTCTCAAAGACGGGCTTTCAAGCCTTTCAAACGCTCTCGCCCAAAATCTGCCCGCCAAGGCCTTAAAAAGAGATTCTCCCGTTCTTTCTATTCAACGGGATCATCGGGGGTGGGCCATTAAAACTCCCCATGAAATCTTTTTGGCTGACAGCGCCGTTTTGGCCGTCCCCGCTAATTCGGCGTCTCTTTTATGCGCCGATTTGTCGCCCGAGATATCCTCTGCCTTATCTGAAATTCCGTTTACCAGCAGCGTTGTCGTCAATCTCATCTATTCCCGAAAATCGGTGGGGCACTCTTTGAAAGGATACGGATTTGTCTCCGTCCAAAACGGCTCTTCGTCTTTAATGGCCGCCACTTTTAGCTCATCTAAATTTCCCCATCGCTCAAATTCCGACAAAGCCCTGATTCGAGTCTTTTTTAGGGAAAAATCTAAATCAGGGGAAGAATTAATCTCAAAAAACGAAGATGAGCTAGCAAAAATAGCCCATCAAGAATTGGCTCCGGCTCTAGGCCTTCGCTCAAACCCTGAAGAATTTCGAGTTTACAAATGGATGAAGGCCCACCCAGTCTATGGTGTTGGACACGGTCTGCGGATGAAGAGAATAGAATCCTGCTTAAAAGATTTGCCTGGTATTTTTCTGGCGGGGTCGTCTTATTATGGGATCGGCCTGCCTGACTGCATCCGCTCGGGTCAAAAAGCGGCAAAACAAGCCATTGAGTTCTTTCAAAATCGCCATAACAAAAACCCCCACGTTCTGCAATCCATGGAGGCTTAATCATTATGCTCACCCACGCGCAACTAATTCTTCGCATCGCCGTAGCGACGGGCCTTGGCGGAATTATCGGATACGAGCGGGACCTGCATAGCCGGCACGCGGGACTTAGAACCCATATCATCGTGGCCATGGCGGCAGCCACCTTCATGGTCGTATCTGCCCATTTTATGTTTCACCAGGGATATTTAGATTCGACAAAACATTTAGACATAGACACTTCGCGCATCGCAGCCTCAGTCGTTTCCGGCGTCGGCTTTATCGCCGGAGGCACTATTCTCAGAACGGGATTGACGATTCAAGGACTCACCACCGCCGCCGGGCTTTGGCTTGTGACCGCCATCGGCCTTTGCGCCGGAGCCGGAATGTTTGTCGAGAGTTTCGCCGTTACCTTAATGGGATTTATCGCCTTATCAGTCCTAAGGTTTCTAGAAGACAGAAATGTCAAATGGCTAAGAAGAAGCGTTTTTCTAGTCATGAACGACGGCTCCGATAGAGCTAATCAAATCACGAATTTATTAAAGGGCATTGGAGCTCGCGTCTATGATTTCGATTACTCCAAAGAATTCGAGGGGAGTCAAGTCACGATTTCTTTTGACGTGACTTTTCCCATCGCTTTTGGAGTCGATCGACTCATTTCCCTTTTGGAAAGCCAAGAAGGCATGCGCCAGGTCCGGGTCAAATTTCACAAAGACCCCCACTTTATTTGAACGCTTAAATTGAATGGACTGGGAAAAAGCGCGGGAATTAATTAAAGAATTGGGAGAGCCCGCCTACAGAGCCGAGCAACTGCGCAAGCCCGTCTTTGAAGAGGGGGTTTCTTCCTATGGCGAAATTTCCACCTGGCCTGAATCTTTAAAAGAGAGAATGGCCAAGAAATCCCAAATTTTAAGCCTTCGCCTTAAAGAGATGACGGTTTCTCAAGACCAAAGATGCCGAAAAGCGGTTTTGGAGTGCCGCGACGGAAAAATGATAGAGACCGTATTATTGCGCCCCTCAGAGGCGCGCTGGACCGCTTGCATCTCTTCTCAGGTCGGCTGCGCGGTAGGCTGCCCTTTTTGTGCGACGGGGCAGATGGGAATCAAGCGCAATCTTTCGTCCGAAGAAATTACCGACCAAGCGCTTTTTTGGCGACAGTTTATGAGACGAGAAAAAATAGAAGGGCGCCTCAGCCATGTAGTCTATATGGGAATGGGAGAGCCCTTTTCCAATTATGAACAGGTTTCCAAAAGCCTTAGGATTTTAATGGATCAAAGCCTGTTTAATTTAGCGGCTAGGCATATCTCCGTTTCGACATCGGGAATCGCCCCTAAAATAGAGGCATTCGCGGAAGATTTCCCTCAGGTCAATTTTGCCCTGTCTCTTCATGCCGCCGACGACAAACTCCGCGACTCCTTGGTTCCCGTCAACAAAGCCTACCCATTGGCCAAAATCCGGGAATCCCTAAAAAAATATCTGCAGAAATCCTCGCGGAAAATTTTTCTTGAGTATATTCTTCTCAAAGGGACTAACGATAGAACCCAAGACGCGGAAAATCTTATTCGTTTTGTCCGTTCCGTCGGGCCGCTTGAGTTATTGCATGTCAATCTCATAATCTTTAATCAGACCGACTCGCCTTTTAAGGCGACGGCGGAAAAAGACGCGCGGGCATTTCAAAAGAAAATTATGAACGCCAAAATTCATTCAACGATCCGGCAAAACCTGGGGCGAGATATCGACGGCGCGTGCGGACAGCTTATTTTCAAACAATGAAATTTTCTCAAATCAACCCCAAACTTTTCTCTCCGGCCCTCAGGGGTTCCGATTATGGAGAAGCCTTTTTGGAAGAATCAAGCGGGCTTTCTATTCGCTATGAAGATTCCAAAGTTGAGGACATTGGAAGCGTTATCGACTTAGGCGTAGGACTTCGCCACCTTAAAAAAACGGGAAACTCCATCCAAACTTTCCAAGCCGTCTCGCAGAGATTTGAACCCGAGGAAACTCTTCGCCTCAAAGAATCGCTTCTGGGTAAAGGCGCACAGGAAGCGCCCATTTCTTTTAAGAGTCTGGAAGAATTCTCGCACCCATTTCGAATCAACCCCAAGGAAGTTCCCCTGGAAGACAAGATTAATCTCTTGAGATTCATTGATTCTTCTCTTAGAAAAAATTTTAAACTCATCCGCCAGGTTTCATTGTCTTACGGGGAAAGAGAGCGCTCAATTGCGATTTTAAACAGCGAAGGGGCTTTTCAAGTCGAGAAAAGAGTGGCCGTTCTCTTATCAATCAATGTCATCGTTGAGGAAAACGGCATACTCCAGACCGGGCACGAGGTCATCGGCGGGATTAAAGGCTATGAGTTGTTCGACAACCAAATCGCATTGAGATTAGCCCATGCGGCGGCAACCAGAGCCGAAGCCAAGCTCAAGGCTCCCAAGGCCAAGGCGGGGGAAATGCAGGTCATTTTGTCTAACTCCGCGGGCGGAACTTTTATCCATGAAGCGATCGGGCATTCTCTGGAAGTCGATCATGTACAGGAAGGCTCTTCTCCGGCCTACATTGG
>JAJZJF010000125.1 GCA_021810245.1 bacterium | reverse complement strand
CGCCGCAAAAAACGAAACGAATGAGCGCTAGTCCCTACGCCAATGGCGGAATACTGCTTAAAAATCTCAAGATGCCTGATTTTAAAAACTATGCCGTGCCTTTATCTTCGCCCGGAGAAAAAGAAGCGGAGGCAACCAAAATATTAGGGACGTTTTTAAGAGATATCCTCAAGTTAAACCGCAAAGAGAAAAATTTCCGAATTTTTGGCCCCGATGAGACGGCCTCTAACCGCCTAAGCGCGGTTTTTGAAGAAACCAAGAGAGGATTTCTCGGAGAAATTCTAAAAAGCGACGAGAATCTCTCCCCGGACGGGCGGGTTTTGGAGGTTTTAAGCGAGCATCTCTGCCAAGGCTGGCTAGAGGGATACCTGCTCACCGGCCGACACGGTTTTTTCTCTTGCTATGAAGCTTTCATCCATATCGTCGATTCGATGTTCAATCAACATGCCAAATGGCTCAAGGTCACCAGAAATCTTCCCTGGAGAAGGCCCATTGCTTCTCTTAATTATCTTTTGACCTCCCATGTTTGGCGGCAAGATCACAACGGGTTTAGCCACCAGGACCCCGGCTTTCTCGACCATGTCGTCAACAAAAAATCGGACATCGTCCGCATTTACCTTCCTCCCGACGCCAATACCCTTTTATCCGTGGCCGATCATTGTCTCAGAAGCCGCAATTATGTCAACGTGATTGTCGCCGGCAAACAACCGGCGCCGCAATGGCTGAACATGGAAGAAGCCCAAGCCCATTGCCAAGCGGGCCTGGGGGTTTGGGATTGGGCGGGAAACGGAAATCTTCAAGACCCTGACTGCGTTTTGGCCTGCGCCGGAGACGTGCCGACTCTTGAAACCCTGGCCGCCGCTCAAATTCTCAAAGAACTTTTGCCTCAACTCAGTTTCCGCGTCGTCAATGTGGTTGATTTGATGACCCTTGAGCCCCAAACAGAACACCCGCACGGACTCAGCGATGAAGAATTCGACCGAATATTTACTTCCGACAAGCCAATTATCTTCGCTTTCCATGGTTATCCCTGGCTCATCCACCGCCTTACTTATCAGCGAAAAAACAAACGGATTCATGTCCGCGGATACAAAGAAGAAGGAACGACAACTACTCCTTTTGATATGACGGTCTTAAATGAAATTGACCGCTTTCATCTGGCGCTGGATGTCCTTGAAAGAATTCCCAATCCCGGCCCCCACGCAGAGGAGATTCGCAGAACCCTTCGGGAAAAACTCTCCCTTCATCAGCGCTATATCCGAGAGCATGGAGAAGATATGCCGGAGGTGCGGGATTGGAAATGGAAAGCGGAACCCAAAGGGGTTTTAGCCAACAGATAAAGCGCGGGAAAGCTTGACGTAGTTCTGGGGAGAAATATTCTCGGCCCGGCTTTTAAAGTCGAGCTTTAAATCTTCAAAAAGGCGTTCTATTTCCAAGCGAGGCAAATTAAAGGCCTTGGCGATAAGTCCCAGGGCCATTTTTCGCCTCTGTCCGAACGCCGCTTTCGCGGCGCGATAAAACGCGTCTTCTTCGGCAAACGATAAAATATTTTTCTCGCGACGTTTGAGGCGAATCACGGAAGACCAGACCTCAGGAATCGGCGAAAAAGACTCGGGCCCCACATCAAATAAAATTTCCGCCTCCGCATGCAAAAAAACCGATAAGCTCAAAATCCCGTAATCGGCTCCAGCGGACGCGGCCACCCGCAAGGCCACTTCTTTTTGAAGCATGAAAACGCCTTTGTCCCAATTAGGCCAAGTTAAAAGTTTTTGTAAAATCGCAGTCCCCACGGCATACGGCAGATTCGACAAAACGACAAATTTTTTGTCGCCAAGGCTAGATAGGTCAAAATCCAAAAAGTCGCGGTTAAAAACAAGAAAGCGCGAGGCATTTGGAAATATTCTGCCCAGTCTCAGCGCCAGGACATCGTCTTTTTCAATGGCAATGGTTTTTCCCGCGCGCTTAAAAATCTCGGAAGTCAAAGCCCCCTTTCCGGGGCCGATCTCAAGAGCTTGATCAGAAAAAGAGAGGCCCGCTGCCTCGACAATCCGCAAAGCGGCGGAAGAATCCTCCAGAAAATGCTGGCCTAGTTTGGGTCTTCTCATAAAAAAAGCCCCTGTAAGAAAAACTTACAGGGGCTTTGAGACAAGGCCTAGAACCAGCCTCTGACTTTATTCCACCAATGGTCCAAATGTTTTGGAGCGGAAGTCAAAGCCGGCGGAACGTCTTTAGGAGAGGCAATCTTTTTCCCCTCCGCATTTTTAACTTGCATATCCAGATCCTTGATCTTATCTTCAAGTTGATTAATGGCGCTTAAGCGCGAAGAAGAGGCCGATTTCGCATATTCCTCAAGAGCCGAACGCGCCTCATCCAAGGCGGCCTGAGCTTCTTTGTAATGAGACGCCTCAATCTCTTTTTTGGCGAGAATCAAGTTCGCTCTGACGGTCAAAAGCGGGCGATCTTCTTGAGAATAGGAAAAGATGACATCAGTCTCAAGGCGTTCCAACTCGCGATCCGCCACTTTAATTTGCCGAGCGGCGACCGCCTTTTGGGCTTTAAGCAGCTGGGATTTTGCGAGACCCACGTCCAGAGAAACCTTGGTTTGAAGCATTTCTTCATCTAAGCCAATCCCCATAGGGCCAGTGGCGGAAGAAACTCCTTGCCTTTTCTCCGCGTGTTCTTTTGCGGAAAAGACCGGCGCCAAAACGGAGACGTCTTCCAATTCATCATAGATCGGGACAACGTAATTGGGAATCTCTCTTTTGTCGGTAAAGCTTAGGTTTCCAGAGTGAATCTTGGTCTCTAAAATCATCTTTGGAGCGGCGCGCTCCGCAATTTTAACCAGGATCAAAGCTTTATTGATATCAGATTTCGCGCCTTTTAAATCCTCATTTTGCAAGTCCCTTCGGGACAAATCAGTCTCGCGAATGATTTCTCCCGCCGTCAAAGACAAGGCCTGGGCTTCTTTTGAACTGAGTTTCGGCCCGGGTTTTGTAAACACCGATGCGCTAATGCGCGAAGAGTTTTTTTTATGCCCTTGTTTTTTAGAAGCCGCAAAGAGGCTTGTCGAAACCAATCCCACGCAGGCAAGAACCGCCAAATACTTTATTCTTCTCATTTCATTTCCCCCTTTCATTCCTATCCATCTCTTTTCAATTTATCTCTATCCAACTTGATTTGTCAAGGAAACTCGTCGGAGGCATAAAAAAGGCGGGCTCAAAAGAGCCCGCCCGCGAAAAGGTTTCGCTATTTATGTTTTGGATGATGAGTGCGCGCGTATTGAAGCGCGGCCTTGCATTGGGCAATCGCCTGATTAACGGCCTCAATGGCCTGAGCCCGGTGACCGCCAAAAACCGGCCGTCCATGCTGAAGAACCATGCGCGTTCTTTTGAGCATCATAAGAGATCTGCGGATGGCGGGAAACTTCATTTTGCCTCCCCAGTGCTTTTTCCCGCCCTGCATTCCATGACCCATCCCCATCTGTTGCATCGGGGGTTGATTCCCTCCCCCATTGCCAGCCCCGTTTTGAGCAAACGAAAGCGCCGGAAGACTTAAACTTAAAGACAAGACCGCCATTGCCGCTATTTTTTTCATTTCATTCTCCTATTTGTTTTTTTGGGAAAAAACGCCCATCCCTCAGGCTCTGTGACAGAGCCTGACATTGAGGAATATAACATTTTATTGATTGGCCGCATATCCTCGTTCAACCGCGGAGACGGCCACAAATGAAACGGCGCAGGCAGCCATTACCGGCATGACAATTCCATAATCGCGAGACATCTCAAGAGCCATGATAATTCCGGTAATCGGCGCCCGATATGAGGAGGTAATGACGCTCGCCATTCCGGTGATGGCAAAAGAACCGCGGGCGAGAGCGGCTTTCGCGAACAGGTGAGACAAAACTCCGCTTAAAGACGCGCCGGCGGCCGCGCCGATAAAAATCGCCGGCATGAAAGCCCCTCCGGACCCTCCCGTCCCCAAGGTCAGAGCCGTCGCCGCGATTTTTGCAAAGGCCACGACCCCCATTCTAAACCCGCTAAGCCCCCCCATAAAAGCCGCATCAACGACTTGCTTGCCCGTTCCCAACACCTCAGGATAAAACAAGGCAATTTCTCCCACCAATACCCCGCCCAGAATCGGGAACAAATATGGCGATAAAGAGGATTTCTCCTCTTCGCAATGTTTTTCCATTTTTGCAACGGCCATTTTATATAAGATTCCAAGAGGAGCGCACAAAAGCCCCACCAGCGCATAAACCAACAGATCCGATGGTTTACTCCAGGTATAGCTAAAGCCCACGACAAAGTCGACATCTCCCATCAAAAGGCGGCTGGTCACGGCGCCGGAAACCGAAGCGATGACAATCGAAGAAAATAGCG
>JAJZJF010000124.1 GCA_021810245.1 bacterium | reverse complement strand
TCAGGATTTTAGTGTGGATTCTTTCCAATACGGCCCTTTTTGAGCTTTAACGCACAGAGAATGAAAAGAACAACCGGGAATACAGACTTCGGGCAGACGCAGGGAAATTCTGGTTTCGCAGTCCAAATCATCTTCCGCCATTTCAACGAGCTCTTTTTGATGCTTAGCGCTGATATTGGTAAACGCGATCCCCACTTTATGGGTTTCCCCTTTGGATATGACGCTGACAATTTCTCCCTCAACTGGAATTCTTTTAAGTCCTGGGAGGTTGATGACCATCTCGAATTTTTTGGCTTTGGGCGGTTCTAAAAACACGATCAAAGACATTCCGCCGGCGGACAAATCGGTCAATATCGCGGGTTGCACTGGTGAATGCGGCTCGTGCGGGTTAGGATGGGCGTCGGGGCCGAATTGAATCGAAATCGGTTCGACCATCCCTTCCATAATGTTAAAACGCGGATGTTTGCGCCTTTCGGCTTCCTGACGCTTTTGGCTCATTTTATTTTTTCTCCTCTAAGAAGAAAGTCTGATGCTTCGACAATTTTAACGAAATGAATCTCTCCGATACTTTTCTCCCCACCTGTCCATTTTACCTTAAAGCCGTCCCTTGTGCGCCCAAAATTTTCGCTTTCTTCCAAGACTTCGACAGTTTCTCCCACTTTTCTTTGAAGAGCTTCTCGTCCAATCTCCCTGGATAGATCGTTTAAGCGGGCCAGGCGATCTTCCTTCACGGAAGGCGGAACATCATCCGGCCTCTCAACGAAAGAGGCGGTTTGGGGCCGCGGCGAATATTTGAATGAATAAATCCAGGCGGGCCGAAACTCTTTAATGAGCGAAAGCGTCTCATCAAAATCCGCTTCCGTTTCCGTCGGAAAACCCACGATGATATCGGTGGATAAAACGAGATTCGGGATTTCGGATTTGAGCATCCGAACCTTATCCATAAAAAGCTCCCGGGCGTAATTGCGCCGCATGAGTTTCAGAATCCGATTAGATCCTGATTGAACCGGGAGATGGAGATATTCGCAGACGGCAGGATAGTTTTTTAATGCCGCAATCATTTCTCTATTTACGTAGTGGGGATGCGGGCTCATAAATCGCAGGCGCTTAAGCCCCGGAACTTGATTGAGAATTTCTAAGAGGTCCGGGAATTTGACGGTTTTTCCTTGGTATTTAGACTGGTAGCTGTTGACGGTTTGTCCTAAGAGCGTGATTTCTTTGACCCCTGCCGCTATTTTAGCTGCGGTCTCTTCTAAGATCGTTTCGACGGGGCGATATTTTTCTCTTCCGCGCACCGAGGGAACGATGCAGTAAGAGCAGGAGTAATTGCAGCCGCGCATGATCGTGACAAAATCGCAGGCGGCTCCTTGAGAAGATGCCGCTGTTTGGGGAAAATCCGAGGCGTTTTCCGCCGCGAGATCGAATTTTTCCGATAAAACGTCTTCAATGATTTTAGAAAAACTCTCAATGGACTTGGCGCCGATGACCAAATCGACATGGGGAAAGCGCTCTTTAATTTTGCTTCCCAGGCGTTGGGCCGCGCAGCCGGCGACGACCAAGAGGCGATGAGGTCTTTGCTTTTTCCAAGATCTTAGCCGTCCGATGAAAGACATGGCGCGGTCTTCCGCGTGTTGGCGAACGGTGCAGGTTGAAATTACGACGGCGTCGGCGTTTTCAAGAGAGTCTCCCGAGGTCCAGCCTTTGTTTAGAAAAGACTGCGCCATCTCGGTGGAATCGGCAAAGGACATTTGACAGCCGAAGCTGACGACGTGAATTTTCGGTTTTTTGATCGCGGCGTTCGGCGCGGGGATTATCTGCGTGGTCAAACTCATGTTTGTTTTCGCCTCTTCGCGCATTGAGAACAAAAGCCAAATATCTCATGGCGGTGCCATTTGACCTCAAAGCCTATTTCGTGACACGCTTTTTCTTGAATTTTTTCAATTTTCGGCCATTGGATTTCCTGGATGTTTCCGCACGAGAGGCAGACCAAGTGGTCGTGATGAGGACGCTCAAAATGAACCTCGAATTTTGGCGGCCCGGAAATGCCGGAGATGCGGCTTAAGAGATTTGAGTCCTCAAGCATCTTAAGCGTCCGAAATACGGTCGCGCGCCCTATGCCCTGAGGGCGGAGAGATTTATATATTTCTTCTTGGTTGAGATGCCTGTCCGCTTTTAAAAGGCAATTTAATATTTTCCGTCGGGGAGCGGTGAGGCGCAAACCGTTTTTTTCCAGATGTTCGGAAAAAAGGGCCGCGATTTTTTGCGCATAATCCTCTCGGTTAAGGGCGCCTGGGAAATACGAAAGTTCGCTCATTAATCCAATATTCCGACGGCCTTTTTGGGGTCTAGGATTTCGGAGAGCTCTTTTTCTTCGAGGAGTTTCCGGGCGATGACGATTTTTGGAATCGTCGTTTTCTTGGCCACGGCTTCTTTAAATACCTCGGAAGCGCGCGCGTATCCAATTTTGGGATTTAGCAATGTCGCTAAAGAAGGGTTCTGCTCAAAGTAATGAGAGCACTTTTCCTTGTCGGCGACGATTCCCACAATGCATTTTTGTTCGACGACTGGAAGAAAATTAATAAGGAGACCGAGAGAATCAAGGAGATTGTAAGTGGACAATGGCGTCATGACGTTTAAATCCATTTGTCCCGCCTGCGCGCAAAGGGAAACCGCGGCGTCTCGTCCGACGACTTGAAAACAGACCATATTCAAGCATTCAAGGATGGAGGGGTTGACTTTGCCCGGCATGATGGAAGATCCCGGTTGGACGGCCGGCAAAACGATTTCGGCAAAGCCGGTAGTCGGGCCCGAGCAGAGAAGGCGCAAATCATTGGCGGTGCGAATAAGTTCCAATGCGAGTTCCTTGAGAGCGCTTGAAACCGCCGCTAAAGGCTGATGGCTTTGAAGGGCCATTCTTGGGTCTTTGGCGGGGAGTAGCGGAAGATTTGTTATCTTGGCTAGGTGTGAGATTGCTTTTTCGCGAAATTGAGGCAAGGTGTTGGCTCCGGTTCCGGCGGCGGTGCCTCCCAGGGCCACGCGGCTTAACAACTGGACTCTTCGCTCGAGTTCCAAACGGCAAGCTTTTAAGGCTTCTCCGTAAGCCTTGAATTCCTGCCCCAGGGTGATGGGAACGGCGTCTTGCAGATGAGTTCGCGCGGTTTTGACGATGTCTTTAAATTCTTTGCCTTTGCCGATGAATGCTTCCTCCAATGAACCCAGAATGGAGAGAAGTTTTTTCGTCTCTGAAAAGACCGCGACGTAGGAAGCCGTCGGAAAGGTGTCATTGGTTGATTGCGCCATATTGACGTGATCGTTAGGATGGATGAAATCGTATTTTCCAAGAGGTTTTTCCAGAATTTCAGCGGCGCGGTTGGCGATGACTTCGTTGGTATTCATGTTAAATGAAGTTCCGGCTCCGGCTTGATAGACGTCAATGACGAATTGCTCTTTCCATTTTCCGGACAAAACCTCGTCGGCGGCTTGAATGATGGGGCGGGCCTTTTCCTGGGGAAGAGCCTTGAGCTCTTCATTGGCCAGCGCGCAGGCTTTTTTGACCGCGGCATAAGCGAAAATCAATGCGGGATGCGCCCTAAGCCCCGAGACGGGAAAGTTTTCGACCGCTCTTTGGGTTTGAACCCCGTAATAGGCCGTGGCCGGAACCTCTTTTTCCCCCAAGGAGTCTTTCTCGATGCGGACGTCTTTTTTGTTGTTCATAAACAATTCCTCCCTCAATCTACTTTTTCCACGTCCTTGGATGAAACCCAGCCGCGGGATCCTTCTTTGAGAAGTCCGACTTCAATCCAACCGGAACTTTCCGACAATATCTCAACGCGACGACCTTCGGGGGCGGTGAAATCAACCGAGAATGATTCTCCGGGGCCGCTGCGAACTTCTGCGGTCTGGGTGATGATGACTCCCAAACTATCCGGTTCAAGAACGAAGCGAATTCCCCACCAAATTCCAAAGACGGAAGAAAAAATAAAGGCAAATCCAATAATAGGGCGAAGAGACGTCGGCTTTTTAAGCTTAATCCAAATCCCGGCTGACAACAAAAGTATCCATACAAACAGCCAAAAAGTTCCGGAGAGTTCTTTAAGGCTGAGCCAATAGAAAAGATAAAAGAGAATGGGTGGAATGCCGGAAGGGACTAGATTTTCCCCCGCCCGATTAAGGGCAAAGGCCAGATTGTAGCGAATATCCGAGTTTCTAGGCATAAGATCAAATGCCCTTTGATAGGCGACGATGGCTTCTCCAAGCTTTCCGGATTTAAAAAGGGCGTTTCCCAAATCGTATTGCAAAAATGGGTTGTTGGGAGATTTATTAACGGCATTTTGAAATAAAAGGGCAGAGGCCTGGAAATCTCCGGAATCGTATTTTTGGCGGGCTTGCAGCGCTAGATTTTGTTGGGCGAAAAGAGAACTCGATAGCAAGTTTGTAGAGA
>JAJZJF010000123.1 GCA_021810245.1 bacterium | reverse complement strand
CGGCTTAAATGGATCCATTTCAAATGGGCTAAGAGCTCAAGCAAAATTCCGCAGGAGTAGACGAAAAAACCTCCATACTGAATGTAAATCGGTTTAAGTTTTAAATGAGCGGGATCCATTTGAGCCAAAATAGTAAAGGTTTTTTGTTCATCCGGATTTTGGGACCTTAAAAGAATCGAGCGGTAAGAATGGACAAGATTTCCAGGAGGCCACACCCAACCGGGCTTAAATTCCTCAGCCCCCTCAATTCTCGGCATGGACTCATCGGTGTCTTCTTGCCGCGATTTTTCCACCCCGCGATAAATCTTCTTCCAGCTAGTCTCAAGCTTTTCCGGCATTCTAGGATCAGAAAGCAACGCCGGAGAAAAAATAGAAAAGCGAGATTGATTCGGCAAACCCCATCTCAGTCCAGTCAGCCCAAAAACGAATTGCAAAAAAATAGCTGCACAAATGACAGTCAAGGCAAGCTTGTCTTTCGTCCAAGGAATCATTGGTTATTTCCCTTTTCGATAAAGATAGCGGGTGGGCATTGAGGGCAAAATAAAGTCAGATTCTCGACATAAAAAATTGTATTTAACGATATGTCCTAAAGCCGCAAAACCATCTCTCCAGCCTATTTTTTTCCCCTCCTGATAAGAACGCGGGTAATAACGAATAGGAACCTCGGCCACCCGAAGATTGAGCTTCGCGATTTTGGCTGTAATCTCTGGCTCAAAACCAAAGCGATCGGAATCCAAAACAATATTCTTGATAATATCAGCCTTAAACATCTTATAGCAGGTTTCCATATCGGAAAAATAAAGTCCGGAACAAAGGTTGGAAAAAGCTGTTAAAAACCGATTAGCCAAGCGATGCCAGGTGCGGTGAACCTGAAAGCCCGAATTTTTAAAACGCGAACCATAAACGACATCGGCCTGACCATTGAGAATCGGCTCAATTAAAGCGGGAATATCCTTGGGCTCATATTCCAAGTCGGCGTCTTGAATCATAATCAAATCGCCGGAAGCGAGCTCAAGCCCGCGGCGAATAGCTGCCCCCTTGCCGCGATTGAACTCCTGATAATGAGCTACCACTCCCTGATGCTTTTCAGCCAGTTCTTTAACGATTCCCGGAGAATTGTCTTTTGAGAAATCATCGACAAAAACAAATTCCGTTTTAACCCCACAATCGACTTCTTTTAACTTCTTAAAAATTTCGAGCAGAGTTTCTTCTTCATTATAGACGGGAATGATGATGGAAAGCTTAAGGTTCATGGACCCGCTAAACGAAGCTATCTAAAGCGTTTAATGAAGAATTTCGGAGAATCGTCTGTTTTAAATCCGGTCCTACTGAAACGATGGGAATCGGAATTTTCAGATTTTTTTCAAGCCATAGGATATAATCTTGGGCGGCTTTCGGCAATTCAGAAAAACGGTGAGATGAACTCAAATTCCCGCTAAACCCGGGAAGGCGGACTACGACCGGCCTTGCCTCTTGCTGAATCTGTCGAGACCATGGAAAATGAGAGAGCGTTTTCCCTTTCCACTTATAGGCGACGCACACTTCAATTGGCCCAGTTCCAGACAAAGTGTCCAGTTTCGTGACCGCGAGGGCGTTTATTCCGCTAATTCGAATGGCATGGCGCAGTTGAACAAGATCAAGACTGCCAATTCTTCTGGGGCGCCCCGTCGTCGTCCCATATTCATGCCCCTTTTCTCTTAAATAATCGCCCCGTTTGGATTCCATCTCGCTTGGAAATGGGCCTAGGCCCACACGCGTGGTATAGGCTTTGCTGACTCCCAAGACAAACTCAATGGCCGATGGAGAGATGCCAGAACCCGTCGCGGCTCCACCCGCAATCGGGCTTGAAGAGGTGACAAACGGATAGGTTCCAAAATCCAGATCCAGCATCGCGCCCTGGGCGCTTTCCAAAAGAACGTTCTCTTTTCGCTCAATGGCTTGAGATAAAAGAAGAGAAGTGTCTTTCGCGTAGGGCTTGATAAAACCGCGAAGCCTGGCGTAATCGGAAAACACCTCTTTTTCAATTGAAGCCAAAGGTTTTAGCCGGGCTAATTCCGCCGATCGGATTTTTAAATTTTGAGCGACTAATTTTTTAAAAGTTTCCGGTTCCAGATAATCGCAAACACGAATGCCAATGCGCGCGACCTTATCCTCATAACAAGGGCCAATGCCTCTTTTAGTCGTCCCGATTCCGCGTCCGCTGTCTTCCCTAAGACCGTCAAGCAAAATGTGATACGGCAAAATAACATGGGCGCCCAAACTGACAAAAAGCCTTCTTCGCGAAGAAATGCCTTGCTTTTCAAGCCCCAAGACTTCTTCTCTAAACGCGCTTGGGCTGAGCACAACCCCGGAGCCGATAATATTTTTGGTCTGTTTAAGGAGTATTCCAGAGGGAATTAAATGCAAAGCATAGCGCTTTTTTCCAACGACCACGGTATGCCCGGCGTTGTTTCCGCCTTGATAGCGCGCGACATACTGCGCTTTCCGGGCAAGAAAATGGACAATCTTGCCTTTTCCTTCATCTCCCCACTGAGCGCCGACGACCACTAGAATGGACATGTTATCACCTTGTCAAGACTCTCCGCCACCATGAGGATGAAACGGGATGCTTCAATAAAACGCGAACGGCCTTTATCTTTTTCTCCAAGGATATCGAGGCATCTCCGCAGACGCCCAGCGAAAAACGCGCTCTTAAAAGTATTTTAGATGAGACGACCTCAACGGCCTCCACCGGAGCCAAGACCGAAGTTGGAACTCCGTCTTGATAACCGCCAAATATTTTCCACAAATAATGCGCCAAATCGCGCGAGTCTGAAATGACCGCTGAAATCATGTCTCCGGCTTTAATTTCAGAGGCGGGAATCCCCAGAGGATCTTCTTCAAGCCCGATTTTAAGAACCGTATGGTCTTCTTGCCCGCCTCGATGCGCCCCCCGCCGCCGGATGATTTTCTCCCCCATCGGTATTCTCAAAGAATTAAACTCTCCGAGGCTTAAAATCTCCGCTTTGGCCTTGACCTCGACTTTGGAAGAGGCAAGCACCCGTCCAAAGGCGATCCCCAGTTCTGATTCCACTCGTAAAGCGAGAGAGGCGTTTACCTCCAAGGGTTTTTGAGCGAGAACTTGCCGCAAATACTTGGATAAGATTTGTTCTAAATTCAGGCTCTCTGACTGCAAGCTGCCTTCCCATAAACGCCGGGCGTAAAGATCTTTCTCGAATTCAAACCAATAACCGTCCAATGTTCTGATATAGACAACCGGATTAAAAGAAACTACCGCGCGGGAGCGCAAAACTTCTCCAGACTTGATATTAGCGACCGCCAAGGCCAGGCCAAAGCGGGGATTAGACAAATCCCTAAATTTAATTTTAAGGACCAAAATATTTCGCAGGCGGCTGGCCAAAACGCTCAAAGCCTTGGGGACCTCGTAACCCGCCATCTGAAGGGCCAATTCGGCCTCGGAAGAGTCGCAGCCAGTTTCTTCGACTAAAATGCCGACTTTATCTTCCATGAGAGAGCCGTGAACGCGGATGGGCTTTGCCGTAAACGTCTTTGAGGCGCTCTAACGATACATGGGTATAAATCTGGGTATTGGAGAGATTTTTATGGCCCAGCATTTCTTGTAATGAGCGCAAATCACACCCCGCGTTGAGAAGGTGCGTTGCAAAACTATGGCGAAACATATGCGGGGTCAACCTCTTGGGCCAATGCAGATGATTCTTCCATTTCTTAACAACCAGAGCGATTCCCTGTTCCGACAGGCGCATCTGGCGAGAGTTGAGAAACAAAGCCTCTCCGCCATGCCTTAAGGGTCTTGAGTCAAGATACGCGCGAAGAGCGCCCAGAGCCTGATTTCCCACTGGGACGAGCCGCTCGCGCGAACCTTTGCCGAACACACGAATAAACCCTCCGTTAAAATCGACATCCCCGATATTGAGAGAAGATAATTCCGCTCGGCGAGCGCCTGAGGAGTAGAGAATTTCTAAAAGCGCGCGATCTCTTAAAGGGAAACGTCCGGCGCTGGGCAAAGGCGCTTCTAACAGGCTTGAGACTTCGTCTTCCGTCATAAATTTAGGAAGCAGTTTTTCTTTTTTGGGAAGAATTAAGCCGACAAAAGGGGATGCGGAAATGAGGCCTCTTTCAACAAGAAATCGCGTAAGCGAACGCAAAGCGGAAATTTTTCTTAACAAGCTGTTTCGAGAAATATTTTTTTTCTTTTGAAGGTTGGCGATATAGCCGCGAATGGTTCCTCTTTCTATTTCGGAAGGGGACTTGACCCGCGAAAGCTCAAGAAATTCTTTTAAATCAGACTCATAGGCCCTTAGCGTATGAGATGAATATTGTCTACTCCCTCTCAAATAAGATAAAAAACCGACGATATGCTCTTGCATTATTTTTTCAGCGAGTTTTTGGCGAAATCAGCCTCCGCTTCCTTGCGCAAGGCTTGGCCATCATCTTTACCCAAGGGCTT
>JAJZJF010000122.1 GCA_021810245.1 bacterium | reverse complement strand
AGATTCCTTCAGGATCATTACGATCTGTTCTTCCGTGTATTTCCTTCGCGCCATTTTGGCCTCCTTGGTCTATCTTACCATCAGACAACCAATTCCTCCTGGCCTAGTTTTTGGGGGGAACGTCAGCCGATGATCAAAAGGGGCTTTTATCCGCTTTGCAGGGTTTTCACCCGGCGGCTCTTATCG
Organism: bacterium; assembly: GCA_021810245.1. GTDB lineage: Bacteria > Elusimicrobiota > Elusimicrobia > UBA1565 > UBA9628 > JAKAQV01. The sequence goes on along the minus strand of JAJZJF010000122.1, from coordinate 4,398 downwards.
TTGACGCCTTTGATGTCATTTCGCCCTCAATTGTTGAGACGACTCCGGCCTCTATTGGCGTTTTCGCTTTGCTGGACGGCGGGAAACGCCAAACTATTTTATGGGAAAAAGATTTTGACCATTTGCCCAGCCACGATTTTTTCACCGGCGTTTCGGGCGTTTATCAAATAAATCCGATTTTATTTCCCGATGGGCGTGTTTTGGGAAATCAAGTCGAGATAAGCCCTGATCTTAAGTCGGCGCGGAGATTTCTCTTTCGATTTCCCCTTTCAAAAACAAAAATCCCTTTGCGGGTCTCCGGCCTTAAAATCGTCGTCCGTGATTTCGCGGGAAATCAGGCGGTCAAAACCTGGATATTTCCCAAGCCGCCGTCGGTTTCTTTCGCCCATTTCCACAAGGCCGCGAAACTGGCCCATTCTCTTTATCCCGTCTTTTATTGATGGGCGCCAGGCAAGAGCCAGAAAAAATCCGCCCAGTGAGCCTCGTCTGATTTAGAGGCGAGAATTTTTTTTAGAAGTTTTTCTTCGCTTTGGCTTTCCCCGTCCGCTGGAAACGGAAGAATTACCGCGCTTGACTGCCCTTTAAGGCGGGATTTGACGCCTTCCGGAATTCCGCCGCCGTAGAGCATATGTCCAAACCCCGCGATGACCATGACGGAATTTCCAAGTTGCCTTTGCTTGACGACATTCGATGCCATTGTCTCGTTCCAGATTTGCATGGAAAAGAGATATCTCTTCATCTCTGCGGGAGGGAGATCGCTAAAAGAATTTTTCAGCATCGCATAATAGCGGGGATTCTTGATTTTTCCGATTCTTCTTGGCAAGAGAGCGCGCTCTTTTGGCGTCAAGGAGGAAAGGCCTTGTTTTGAGGCTTTATGTTCAATCGCCTGGGGGACGTTTAACGCGATGATGCGGACATGATCTCGTTTGGCTTCTTCTATGATCGGGCGATAAGCCTTAAAGTCGCCGAAAGAATGGTTCCAGAAATCGGCAAACTGCGCTTCCGGCATTTTTCCGCTGATGTAATAGTCCAGATATTGCTGATGGAGAACGTCGGCCATTTCGATTCCCAAGACCAGATGAGGATGATCTTGGGCCATTTGATGAAGGATGGCGGCCTGAACTTGGTGATCCTGAATCATCGTGTGAACCTCGCCGACATAGACGATGTCAAGATGCGCCAATGTTTCCTTGAACTCCTCGGACGATATCAATTTTCTCAAATGGCGGGAGAAAATGAGAGATTGTGGCGCGATATTCCATGAGAGAAGGCTCGGAATCGGTTTTTGAGAATTTTGAGCGGAGGCTCGCGCCTGAATATTTTGGAATGAGAAGAATTTGAAACGATCAGCCGCGGCCTTGACGCTTTCGATATCCGCCGCGAAAACTTGGGCGCAGCCAAGGATGAATATGGCGAGCGCTGGCAAGAGTATTTTCTTCCCCGTGATTTTGTCCATAGCGATATTCTACCACGATTCGGAAAATATTTTATTGGTCACGTGACATCCGATATCCGCGCTTAGATAAAAGACCCTGGCGGACTGGGCCTTTTGCCGGAAAGCTTCTAGGCCTTTGGACCCATCTACTTTTCCCAAAAGAGTAATAGAATGGCGATATGACTTCACACAAAAACAGGTTTCGCTTTCGTTCTTGTCTTTCGATTGTTTTATCCGCCGCGTTGATTTTAGGGACTGTCCCTTCTTCGATTTGGGCGATCCCGGCTGCCGAAGAAAACTCCGCCGGGAAACCTCTCGAACAAATTCCGCAATTGTCCGGGGAACTTTCTTTGGCGGGAGACGCGGGTATTGGGCTGAAAATGGAGAATCAAGGCCTTTTACCGGAGACCCTTATAGAAGATTCGTTAAAGAATATTTCCGAGCAAAGAAATTTAACTGGTTTTGTTCCCGCGGACGCGCAAAGGACGCTTTTTCCGGAAGAAAAGGCCAAAAATATTTCGACTTCGCAAGGGAAGAAAGAAATCGCGAAAGGATATAAGCCGTCATCTTTTGAGGCAGGTTTTCGGAAAATTCAAAAAAGCGCGCGAAAGGCTTTCGCTCGTAAAAGCTTTTCCGCTTCCAAAACTTGGTTGGACCATTTTTTCGGAGAGAAAGGATCTTCGGAAAAACCCAATGCCGAACCTTTAAACGCGCGGAATTCCTTGGGAAATACGTCTCAAAATTTATTGGGGCGGAGAGAATTTTTCTCAAAGACCGTCAATTCCGAAACTCCGATTCCTGCCGCTTCCGATTCTTACGGCGGACCATCCTATAAAAAAATGAGCCTTACCGGGCAGATTCTTTATGGGCTTAAATGGGGCCTTATCATGCAGGGAATTTCCCATTTAATGCTTTATGCGACAACCCCGATTCTAAATTCCTCCTGGGTGAACCATTTAAAGCTTAAGTGGCTTTTAGGCCTTTCGCCTGACGCGCTTCAAAAATCCGGCCGGGCCGAACTTTTGATTCACGATGGGCCAAATCAAATTATTCAAGCGCTGACAACTCATGCCTCCTCTTTTCTTTCCTGGGGGCTTTTCTCAAAGGCCGCTTTAGAGGAAATCCACTATCGCGGGCTTCTATTTGGCGGAATCTTCCTAGCGGCGGCTTTGGCTCGCCCCGTTTTTAGTTTTGTTTCTCAAGGTTTTAGTTTTCTCCCTGATTTCTTTTCTTCGCTCAAAAATCGCGCGCCCGCCGCTTTGAAATGGTTGGGGCAAAAAATAACCTCAAACGCTTTTTTTATCGCGAGCGCTGCTTCCTCTATTCTCTTTGTCAAGGCTCATATCGCGGCCTGGGGGATTCATCCGCTTATTCTCGCCCAGTTGGGAGTAATGGGAATTGCCTTGTCTTTTGTCATTTACCGAAGCCGCTCTTTAATTTCTTCAACGCTCGCCCATTACGTTTATAATTTTCTCTGGCTTTTAGGAACCTGGATTTTTATTACGCATACCGCTTCTCCAGCCGCCTTTAAAAATTACGAGACTGTTTTGGGCGTCTCATCTTTAGGGGTCTTGGGTTTTCAGGCGCTCAAAGGTTTATATCAGAAATTCAAAAACAAGAAATGGAGTTTTGAGAAATGGCGCCGAGGCTTGAAATTACTCTTGCCCGCGCTTTTAATTGTCTCTTCTATTGGAATTTCGGGAAGCGGGCTGCGGGCTAATTTTCCCGCTCAAATGCCGAGCGCTTCTTTAGCGGCTCCGAGCGCAGTTTTAAGCGCCCCCATTCAAAAATTTTCTTTGCCTCAAGAACCGAAGAATCTGCCGGATCTCTCTCCAAAACAAATCATCGAGAAAGTAAAACCCGCCGTTCTTAAGGTTTACTCCGGCGATGGAGAAGGCTTGGGAACGGGATATCTAATCGCGCCTTCAGGGATTGCGCTTACCAATGCTCATGTCGCGGGAAATGTTTCGCCTGGAGATTCTCTGAAAATTTTGATTAACGGCATTCCTAGTGTTGCGCAAGTCTTGGCGATTAACCATCAAAAAGACATCGCGATTTTGCGCCTTCCCAGCTTGCCGTCGGGCCAAAATTATCCCTACATTCCGATTTCAAGAACATCTCCGGATGTCGGCGAAAAAGTAATCGCTCTTGGCTATCCCTATGACGTAGGGCTGACCGCCAGCCGGGGCATTGTCAGCCGCCTTGGAACGGGGGCGGAATTTATGTATGACTATGTCCAGACTGACGCCTCGATTAACCCCGGAAACTCCGGAGGGCCGCTTTTAAACTCCAAGGGAGAACTCATCGGCATGGATGTCGCGATTTACACTCCGGCTCAACAGGGGGGATCGGTTGGAATCGGTTTTGCCATTGCCACTGATGATATTTTAGACGCGGTTTCGGAATATCAAGAAAACGGGACTTTAGAGTTCGCCCATTTGGGAGCCATTGTCGAGGCGAGATCGAACGGTCAGGGCGTCATTGTCGACGCGGTGCGCCCGGGAAGTGCGGCCCAAAAAGCCAAAATCCTGCCGGGCGATCAAATCCAAAAAATCGTTTTGATACCGATTAAAGGGCTTCCCATCGTGGTGAACACTCCTAATTTCCAATCTCTTGAGCGCGCTCTTGTTCACCTTCGCACGGGAGATGTCGCGACTTTGATTGTCCGCCGCGGTAATGCCTTTGTAACGCTACCTGTGATTTTGGGTAAATCCAAAAGCTAGGATTTTTTCTCTACGCGACCGCGTGAAGCGCCTCTTCTAGAGAGGTCAGCCCTTTGGCGGCTTTTTCGACGGCGTCCATTAATAGAGTTTTCATCCCCGACTTAAGGGCAGACTGGCGAATTTCCGCCAAAGACGCCTGCTTAAAGATGAGGTTTCTAATTTCATCAGTGCTCGCCAGCAGTTCAAAAATTCCGATTCGGCCTTTAAACCCGGTCATTCGGCAAGATGGGCAACCGGCCC
>JAJZJF010000121.1 GCA_021810245.1 bacterium | reverse complement strand
TCCGCCTTTTGTTTTTGGGGAATGAAGCATTATCAAAACGATTTAATATGATTAAAGTTATCCGCCTGTGCCGGGATTATCTTTTTTTCCCGTCCCGAGGCGCCGCCCAAAACAAAGGAAGCGGAGAAATTCCGTCAAATCTCGCTATTTATCTTGTCTTTCTTTTACTCTCTCTTTTGTTTTATTGGCTCAAGCCCTGGAATTTTCCCGATCACTACGCTCCGTTTCCAAGCCAATCTCCCAATTTTAATTTTTGGCTCAAAGTAATGCTCTGGCAGCCTCCGCTGGAAATTGTCTGGATTCTTTGTCTCCTTGGAATCATGACCTGGCTGGAAAAAGGGAACCTCTTCTTTAAAATCACGACTGGAATTTTCTGGACCGCGATGCCGTTTATTCTCATTGTCCTCTATGCCCAAAAAAACGGGATATCAAAGCCCTTGTTTGATATCGGAGAAACTCTTTGTTTTGCCCTCTTTATTTTCCCCTTGATTAAAATCGGGAAAAGCGAAGTCTTCCCCATCGCCGGGTTCATGTTGGGGCTTAACGCCATTGGAATTATTATTTTTCTTCCGATGATTTTGTCGGTGTGGCTTAATTCGAGCTCCATTTTTAATGGAAGCCAGATCGTGGGCGGACTGTGGATGCTCTGGGCTGGAATGATGGGCTTGCGGGAATTAAGAGGACTTCGCCTCTCTCGAGCTTTTCTGGCGGTTTTATTTTCTTTACTCTTTCAAATCGCCTTTGCCTTTGCGCTTTATTTCATGGGTCTTGTGCCCAAGGAGATACTCAAAGCTCTTCTCTATGCCTAATTTTATTTCCTTCCCCAAAAAATATCAGGTCATCGTTCTTGGCGGCGGGCATGCCGGATGTGAAGCCGCTTTGGCTTCCGCTCGAATGGGAATGAAAACCCTTTTGATGACCCAAAACCTCGACACCATCGCGGCGATGTCCTGCAATCCCTCAATCGGAGGAGTGGCCAAGGGGCAAATTGTCAGGGAAATAGACGCCTTGGGCGGGGAAATGGCCAAAAATACCGATCGCTCCGGACTCCATTTTAAAATCCTCAACATCAGCAAGGGTTTTGCCGTTCAATCGCCGCGCGCTCAATGCGATAAAAAGCTTTATCAATTTTCCATGAAAGAAGTTTTGGAAAATCAGGAAAATTTAGATTTAATTCAAGACGAGGCCGCTCATCTGTGGATTGGAGAAAATGCGACAGCGCAAGGCGTCATCAGCCTTCGGGAAACGCTCTATTATTCTCAAGCGGTTGTGGTCACGACGGGAACTTTTCTCAATGGTCTTGCCCATATCGGGCTTAACTCTTTTGCCTCCGGGCGATTTGGAGAAAAGCCGGCGTCAGAATTAACGAAAAGCATTAAATCCCTCGGTTTTGAAGTGGGCCGAATGAAAACCGGAACGCCGATGCGAATTCAAAGCCGCTCTGTTGATTTTTCACAATGCCAAATCCAGGAATCAGACAATCCGCCAAAACCTTTTTCCCATTCAAATGCCCAAATTAGCAACCGACTTCTGCCTTGTTTTATCACTTACACCAATGAACAGACCCATCGCGTCATCTCTCAGTCGTTAGATCGCTCGCCGCTTTATTCCGGGGTCATTCAATCCATCGGCCCGAGGTATTGCCCCTCTATTGAAGATAAGGTCGTCAAATTTCCGCACAAGGAAAGACACATCGTCTTTCTGGAGCCCGAGGGATATCACACTAATGAAATTTATGTCAATGGCTTGTCTACCAGCCTACCCGAAGACGTTCAAAGAGAAATCTTAATCACAATTCCCGGACTACAAAATGCCCATATCATGCGTCCGGGATACGCGATTGAATATGATTACTGCCCGCCAACCCAACTTCAGCCAAGCTTGGAAACTAAAAACGTCTCCGGACTTTATTTCGCCGGACAGATTAATGGGACCACCGGCTATGAAGAAGCCGCCGCCCAAGGCCTGATGGCCGGAATTAACGCCGCCTTAAAAATAAAAGGAGAGCCGCCTTTTATTTTATCCCGAGATGAAGCTTATATCGGGGTTCTCATCGACGATTTGGTTACCAAGGGAGTCGACGAGCCGTACCGAATGTTTACTTCCCGCGCGGAATACCGCATTAGCCTTCGCGCCGACAACGCGGATTTAAGGCTCATGGAAAAAGGCCGCCAGTTAGGACTTATTTCAGACTCTTTATTCGATTCTTTTAAGCGCTACCGCCAGAGCGTTCAAGAAAACCTCCGCTATCAGGATTCGGAGCTTTATCCGTGGTCTCTCAAACAAGCGCAAGAAGAAAAGGAAATAGAAAAAAGTTATGCGGGATACCTTGCGCGCGAAAGACAAATTGCCGACAAGCTTCAGAAACTTGAACACGTCCGCATTCCCGAATCCATTTCTTATCTTTCGATTCCAGCCTTAGGGCTTGAAGCGCGGCAAAAACTAAACCGCATCAAGCCTAAAACCCTTGGGCAAGCCGGACGTATTCCCGGAATGTCTCCCGCAGACATTCAAATTCTTTGGGTGCTCGTGGAAAAAAGCCGGATGCAAAATGAAACCGAGTTGCCAGTCGGAAATATTTGTTGAGATGGAACAAACGAATTTTCAGGCTCAACGCCTTTATAACTGGGCCGCGCTCGCAGGATTTCTCGACCAGTGGAACGTCTCTTTAAGCGAAGAAAAGAAAAAACAAATCGAAAGCTATCTTAATCTGGTTGCCTATCACGATTTAGAAGCGGGCCTGACTTCCGATATTTCTCCACAAAATCTTCTCTTGCGCCATGCCTCAGACGCCTTGGTCTGTCTGCCCATTCTTAAACGCATTCAAAACAACATAGCCTCCGACCAAATTTTACGAGTTGCCGATCTCGGATCTGGCGCCGGCTTTATCGGCATTGTCATTAAAATCGCTTTTCCGGAAATCAATATGACTCTCATTGAGCCTTTGAAGCGGCGCTTTGATTTTTTAAATCTCGCGCTCATCGCCTTAGGTCTTAAAGAAATTCATCTCATAAAAAAGCCAATCAGGGCAAGTCAAGAGCCTTTTCTTTTCGACATCATCATTGAAAGGGCGGTGGCTCCGCTTGAAAAAGCGGCAAAAATAGCCGAACCGCTTTTAAGACCGAAAGGTTTTTTCATCGCCTATCAAAGCCAAAATTCAGGCGATAAACCAATCTCGGCCAATAACGCCGAGCCCGCTTTACCGCTGGAAATCAAGGAAAAATTAAATTACCGCCTTCCCGTGGACGACAAAAACCGCTATCTTATTATTTGCCAAAGAGGGGACTAATCCATGCAAATGCTCAATCGCTATTTTACGCCGTTTGCCTTAATTTTAATTTTATCGGCCATTTATTTTAGCCAGCCCGATCCCCGCGATTACAAATTGTCTCTGCTGATTTTGCTGAGCTCCATTCTTGTGAACTGGTGGCTGTCCAAAAACGTTTACCGAATTCCGCGCCTAGCCCGCCATATCCGCAAAATTCAAGTTTGGATCAACTTTATTTGGGCCGTCCCGCTTTTTTACCTCCTTCAGCCGTATTGGGGGCCGATGTGGCTTCTTTTTGTCATGGCTCCAGTGACCGCGGCTCTCTATTTTGCGTTTTGGCAGACCTGCTTAACCTCAATTTTCGTTTCCGCGACGATGCTCTCTATTTACTGGAAGCGCGGAGTTTTTGACGGGGGCCCGGCCGCGGGCATGGCCTTTGTTGAAGCGACATTTATCGTCATCTTTTCTCTTTTCGTTCATGGATTAGCCCAAGCGGCTCTAAGACTCAGAGACGCCAATATCAGCCGCTAAACTTTTCCCCAATGGACATATCCTTACGGCTAAGAATCCTTATTTGGATTGCCGTCATTTCACTATGGGGGATGATGCTCTATCAGGATGTTGGCCAAAGCTCTTATTTAGGAAAGAAAATTTTTTCAGAAAGCGTTTCTAAAACGGGCAACGAAGATTATATCGATCCTGAAAAACTCGCCGCAGCCGGAGCGGCAGCCGGAAAAGCTCTAGCGCAATCTGAAAAAGCCTCCGGAATTGATTCACCCTCTTCTCTTGACCTCATAACTCCTCTCAAAGGCGCGGAACCGGACTATGAACAATCTCAAGAACCGAGCCCTCAAAGCTCTGAACCGGTCCAAGATGAGTCGTCTTCGCTCAGCAAAGTCGAACCGTCCGCGCCCAACGGTTTTTTCCTCATAGAGAGTAAGCACTTTAATATTTACGCTGAAGGGCGCCCACCCAGTAAAAGCTTTGTCTCCATGGCCGAAGATCTGCATAAAAACTTGATGCTTGATCTTGCCGCTTTTTCTCCATGGGCCGAAGAAGGGCGCGTCAGCATTTTTTTATTCCAAAACGCCAAGAGTTACCACTTAGTCACCGGACGCCCGGAGTGGTCGGGCGGAGCCAGCGCGGTGTCAGAGAGAAAAATCTATGTTTATAAAAGCCAGGAATTAACGGGAATTCTCGCCCATGAGCTTTGCCATATTTATTATGACGGATTTTATATCGGCGGCCATCCCGACCCCTTGTGGCTCAGCGAAGGAATGGCCACGATGATTCAAGTCGAAAGAGGCTTTGCCAGGCCCCAATGGCTCAGAGATAATCTCAAGGTCATTGAAGAGGGGGGAGGTTATTCTCTTAAAGATTTAATGGCGGTCACGACCATGGGAA
>JAJZJF010000021.1 GCA_021810245.1 bacterium | reverse complement strand
GCTCCGAACGACCTTCCCATCTCTCGGCAAAGAGGCGTGATTTTTCAAGCATGATCAAGGCGTCCAAAGCGAGAATCCCACGCCCCGCTTCTTTAAAGTCGATCTGGCGATTGAGGCTCTTTCGAGCGTCATAAAGGGCATCGAGAGTGCGCATCAGCTCGACATTTCCTTGAACTTCCTTTAAATCCAAGGTCCGGATAAGCTTCTCGTCAAAAATCTGCTGGGCCTTGAGATAATTATCCAGAAGCCCGTCTCTGAGAATAAACTCGTCATTTTTCAAGGGCGAAGCGAAATAAGAATCAATCAAGGCGTCCTTGGCCAGAACCAGGTTTTGGCGGTCCGCTTCAAGAGCCTTAAAAGCGGCCTCGGCCCGCGGAGAAACAGAAACCGCGTTCCAATAGGCGTCGCGAAGCCGCAAGGCCGCCTGGGAATATTCCGTCCGCTTTTGATCGCTGAGGCTCAATTGCCTTTCCAAATCCTCCCGCAAAAATCTTAATTGAGGATCCTTTTTTTCAATTTCAGTCTTTAAAGCGGAGAGGCCGAAGATTAAAAGATTTCTTTTCCCGCGCGCGTCGTTTTGAGCCAATAAGCGCAGTCTTTCTTGAGGCGAGAAGTCTTCCGCCGTTACGTCCTTGGAATCTCGAATAGCGACGCTATAAAGCCGAGCGACGGAATCAACCGAATTAATCATCTGCTGGGAAATTCCCAAGCCTTGGAGATAACGGTCTTGCTGGGCAATAAAGTTAGGATCTTCCATGCGATCGGTCCAATAGCCCAAGAGTCCTTTCTCTGAAGGAGCAGACGGAAATCCCTGACCCGCCAGCGCTCTTTCATCTCCCAAGCTGAGATTTTTAAGAGAAGCCGCGGGAGACTCGGAGTTGTCCTTCTGACCCAAAGCCTTGAGTTCCGCCACCAGAGAAACGAAATTGGATTTCAAATCCGCCGAGTGTTTAACTAGGTTCTCCCAAGCCGTGACCAAATTCTTCTTTGCTTCCAATAAATCTTTCTGGGCTTTAATTGGATCGGAGTTATGACTAGAAGCCCACTCCTTTTGTTTTAAGTCGGCGCTCGCCGCCGCCAACAAGCGGCTATCGGCCTGAACTTCTTTCATCCCGCCGGAAACACGCGCCATTTGAGTATAGAGAACGGTCTCAAGTTTTTGAAACTGTCCCTGCGCCTTCAACTCTTCCCGAATGGAATCGGATAAGATATTCGTCAGCCCGCGCTCAATTTCCTGCGGATCGGGGGCCTCTAAAAATCCGCCAAAAACGGGCGTGCCACGAAAAATTCCAAAGGCGGCTATCGGGGTAATTCCCTGATAGCTCATATGTTCCGACAAGACATCGGCGCGGATTTGGTTCATGAAAATGTCTTTTGAATTGCCGGCTCCAAAAACCTCAAGGCCCAACAGGCGGGCGATGCGCGCTCTTCCTTCTGGAGAATCAATCTCCTTAACCAAGCGGGATGAATCGCCGGAGGATTTAGCTCCCGAGAGCTCCGGCACAAGATTTGACAGAAGGCGCAAACGAGCTTCCATACTCTGCCCCTTTTCTCTTGGAAGATTAAGAAGCGCCCAGATTTCTTCCGATTGAGACAAGGCCTTTTGTCTAATTGAACCAATCATGTCGCCCCAAGCGGCCTTGTCTTTCTCCAGATGATGAGATTCCGCCCAGTTCAAGAACCGGACATTTTCCGTAAAATCAGCCAGCTCTGCGTCTGCCAGAGCCGCGGCGCGTTCCCGGGCAATTTTATCCAAACGATCAGCCCGGTCTTCGGATAATTTGGCCAGCGCGATCAAATCCGCTTGCGGGGTATCGTGATTTTTAAGCCGCAACTCGATCCACGGTTCCAAAAACCCGCGATTAATCGGAGTTTCATCCAGGGTTTGCTGGGCATAAAAATATCGCATGAACATTTCCGCCGGAGCCTTATCCAAGCCCGGCGCGGGAGCCGAAGGCAAGGAGTCCAGGCGCGGAGAGCGAACCATCAGCTCTTCCTTGTCAACCAAGCGGCGCCGAAGTTCCGCAAAACTGGTTGGAAGAGTAGCGGAATTGACGTGTCCCGAGGGCTCGGCCGCGAGACTAAGAAGAGAAGCCTGAATCACCGCTTTTTCTCCTTTTAGTTCTTCCACCTGAGCCAAACTCAGAGGATCTCCCTTTTCGGACAATCGCTGGATATCGGAATCAATCATCTCAAGCCGCGCCTGGCTGCGCGCGCGAAGACTGGACAAATGAGAATCAAAAGAATTTTTTTGCCTTTCCTCCGTCAAAAGCCTCAAGCGCGCCGCCATCACTTTGTCGGCGCGGCCCGAGTCTTCTTCTGACAAGGCGCTAATCAAACGCCCAATAGTTCGCGCCGTCAGCGAAATCGGATCGGCGGAAACTTCCTGGACCTTCAAGTTTTTGTCGACCATCTGCTGGTAAGCCTTGGCCACTTGGACGCGCGCGTCAAAAATGGTTTTTTGAATTTCGGGCAAATTTTGATTTTTAAGCGTTTCTTGAAGCTGTTGGTAAGCATCTTCGGGAGACAGGTCAATAGACAGCGCGGAATCCGCCGGACGCCCCATCAAGACATTGAGCGCCGAATGGGCCTCGTCATTAGTTAAAACCATTTGGGCGCGCCATAACTTGGCGTTAAAAATTTCCTTTTTGATTTGGCTCATCCGCGCCCGATCCCCCGAAGATTGGGCTTGGGCGAGCTTTTCGTTAAGATCCGGAATAACCTTTTGGTCCACTTGAGCGATGATGGATTGCGCGGTTTTGGCTTGAACGACATCCTGATACATCTGAAGAGCGGTCTCGATTTTCAGTTTCGATTCCAGAGCGCCGTAATAGGCGGATTTGCCTTTATCCGCCGAGACTTGCAATTCGCGAAGTTCTTCCGGCTGAAAACGCGCGCCTGGTATCGGCAAGATTGGAAATCCGGTAAAGCCGAAAGAAGGCAAAAACCCGGTTCCGGTTGCGGTCAGATCCGCCCCTATCATCAAATTAATCCAGAATTTCTGCGTGACATGATTATCGGCTTTTGCCAAAGCCTGAAACTCTTCCTGATGGAGAGCCAAAGACTCCAAGGATGAGTTTTTAAAAGCGGTTTGAATGGCGTCTCCCAAATTGGAAACGCTTAGCGGCGGAGCTTGCGCGGGAGGTTTTCCACCCACCGCGCTATCCATCTCGGCCCAGGCGCCGGCGGCGGCAGCGCGGGATTGAGAATTGACGGTCGCCCGCGCATTGAGATTCCACAAATTAATCGCCTGACGCAATTCATCTCTTGAAATCAAGCCATTGCGATAAGCCTTAAGCGCGAACTCTAAATCGTTTCCAGTTTGGGGCAAAGCGCTCGTCATCTGCCGCGCCGCCTGCCCCCAAATCGCGGCTTCTTCTTGTTCGTTATTAGCCAACAGGCGGTATTGAGAATGGATATCTGCCATCTCTTTGATATCAGCTTGGCTTTTCAAAAGATAACTCTTGTTTTTGTCTTTAGAAGACGGATCGTAGAAAGGAAGCCTGAGGGTTCCCCCAACGCCAAAAATCTGCCCCGCCATCAGATCCTGGATTTGAGTCCCGATTCCAAAGGTGAATTGATCCACAAACGGAATCCAGTCCATGATGTTAAAACGATCTTCTCCAATGCGGTCTTTAAGAGAAGTTTTATCCAAAGACGAAAGAATTTTCTTTAAGCGATTGGGAGCGGCTAAAAGGGAGTGAATCTCTTTGACTAGATTTTTCACGTCCGCAAGATTTAAATCGTCAAACGGAGTCGCGGAATCCGGGTTTTTGCCGGCCATAATGTTATAACGAACTCGCGCCTCGCTTAACTTTTCAAGAGCCGCCGCCAAGCGGGTATTGGCCTTTTCCCTTTCAATGACGGAAGAGGAATTCTCCAAAAGAAAGGTCGCTCTCTCAACCGCTAGCCTTTCCTTGACGATCTGAAGGGCGTTTTCTTCCCAATCCTTGGTTAATTGAACCAAGCGAGATTGAAGCAATAAGCCGTTTTTATAAAGCGAAACGACCTTGCTGTCTAAGAGCGCTTTTTGAGTCTTGCTCAAAGTCATCATCGTTTCCGTCCCGGTCATAAAGCCCCCGGTCGCGGCGAGTTCCGCCGGATCGTTGGAAACTGGGCCTGAGACAAAGCCGGCATCTCCGATAACCTTGACATTGTCTAAAATCGCGCCGGCCGAGCGTAAATCCTTAATATCGTGATCCAAGGTGCCGATTTTCTGTTCGATCAACCTTCTACCCACGTCTTTTGCGAAAACCGATTTGAGTTCATTGAGCTCTTTCTGGCCTTTTTGGGGCTTGAGAAAATCAGTCATCCGTTTTTGATAGTTTTTGAGGGCTTTTCCGCCGTTTAAATCCTCGGAAGCGCTGCGGGTCACGTCATTCCAAAGCTGAGAGAGGCTCGCCGAAGTGTTAAACATCAGGGACAAGCGATTGTTGTATCCCACAAACGGGGAACCGTAGCCGATAGACACATCAGAATGTCCATTGAGCTTCTTTCCGATCTGGGCGTAATAGGCGTCGGCCGGCCCCAGCATTTGGCCTTCGGCGCTAAACACAATTCCATTTTTGGGAAGCTCGACTGAAAGCTGATCGATGGCGATATTATATTGTTGCCCCAGTTCTCCGGTCGCGGTGTTGGTGATGTTGACCAAGGGTTTGCCGGAATCATCGTGAATTGTAAAGCCTTTTAAAATGGTCGTGCCCAAGGTTTGCTGTGTAATATCATAGGTCCCGGCGTAATTGGCGTAGTAAAGATCGACCGTAAACGGATTATCGTCGCTTTTTGAAACGACGCCCGCTTGTTTAAGGAGAGAAGCCACGTCAAATTTAGGTCCGATCTTGGTTTCATAAAAATTGGCGCTCGCCCCATGCGCGGCGATGTCGAAGGTTTGGTTCAGGCTCGGGTCAAGGCCGGTAAAATCGAGATTGGCGGTCTCAAAAAATTGCCGCGGGTCCTTGGCAAACAATGCCTGCTGATCGGCGTTTAAGCTCATCACCGGAGTCAATTGAATTGAGGTCTTGGCGTTCGCGCCGTAATAATAAGGCTGATTGGCGGAATTTTGAGCCGCCGCGTCTCCAAAACCGGACAAGCCGACATAAAGCTTTCCGTTCATCAAAAGGAGCGCATAATCATCAAAGAGAAGAAGCCGCGACTCGTTTGCCTGGGAGGCAAACGACATATTGGGAGGGACATCGAGAATATCATGATGGATGATCGCCTCAAAATAATTGACGTCATTTTCGCGCAAGGTCTCGACCTGAACGCCGATACCCTTATCCCCCCATGGGGCGTTTGAAGCTCCGCCGGTTTCGGGCGGGGCATAAGTGTCATATGCCGTCACGCTTAAATTACTTCCCATGACGTGGGCGACATTTCCCAACGTCACTTGTTCCGTTGAGCTGAGGCCATAAGGAACGCCGAAGCCGGTCTGATAGACGAGATAAAACCCATCAGCGGAATCCCCTAGGTTCATGATCTGTGCGCCGGGAATCAACTGGGAAATATTTTGAGGATTGGACAAAATACTTTGCCCCAAAGATCCGATATCGGCCGATGAGGCGTTTTGACCTCCCGACAAGCTTGAGAGAATATTGTGGACAAAATCCGGGAAACTGGATTTTTTGATGACCAGAGCCGAAGCTCCCGAAGAAGAGTTTAGCCCCATCCCCCACCCGGAATCGCTTAAATGAAGAGATGTGACTTCTTGCTTGATATGGTTGGGCAAGCGGTCCCATCCATCATCATGTAAATTACCAATCAAATGGGTCAACTCTCCTTGCTTATCCTGAATTAAATCCATATCCGCCTTAAGAATTCGATCCGTGCGCGAAAGCTGTTTTTTTAATTTGGTCCACTTGTGATTGGATTCAAGCACCTTGCGCGTATCGTCTTGGATAGTGGAAATCGCTTCCGAAGTTCTCCGCAAAGCGCTGTCATAGGGGCTGTTTAACTGCCCCATCCAAGACAAAAGCTCTGATTTCGTCTGATTCAGCCCGTTCATCGTATTTTGAAGGGCGCTCATCATCGAATTCATCGCCGTTAAGTCGCCTTGATCGACGGTGTTTCCCGAGCCGTAGACCTGATTGGCCAAAGCGTTATAATACGTCGCGACTTCGTTGACGGTGCCCAAGGATTCCGGATCGTAGGTGTTAATCTTGAGATTAAAGAAAGCCATTCCCTCTTGGAGAACCGACTGCAAGGAGTTGAGCATCGCAATTTGATTTTGATAGACCGTGTTGGTTGGCGGGCTGTTCCCCCCTGAATTGATATAGGCCTGATCTTGTTTTAATTGCGCTTGGGCGCTATTTAAAGCGCTAATCGCGTCGGTGAGGAATTTTTCCGCCTGCGGGATTTCGGTCGCCAGTTCTTGCTGCGAACTCTGAACGGTTGAATAAGAATAAAGGAACCGAGCAATTGAGAAAGAAATCGATGGAGAATTAGGGCTGCTTCCGGGAGAGGGGGCTAAAATTTTAGCCGCATCCAAAGCTAAGAGGGCGAGCTCTTGGGAATTAGAAACAGTCGGCGAAGGTTGATGGCCGGTCTGAACCGCCAACCCCCCTCCGCTTCCGCCCACGTTGATTGAAGACGCCGAACCCGCTTGACTGGCGATATTTTGGAGCTGGGCGGCCAAATTCGTCAAGTTTCCATTATTGACTAAGCCATTAATTTGATTGTACCCCGCTTGACTGGCGGGAACGTTCGTGGGCAATTGATAGGAGGAAAGGTTATACTTTCCGCCTGACAGCGTTTGAATCTTCGTCAGAATCTCATTGACTTGAGCGTCTTGATTATTGATTTGTTGGGCGCGCTGATTCATCTCGGCAGTGTAGAGAGTAATCTTTTTGGGCAAGCTGTAAGGCCCGCCTCCGGGATAATTCTTGTCTTTCAAATAATCCACCGTCTCATTTCCGTTGAAATTCGGGTCCTTTCTTTGATCAACCCCGGTCTTGTCGGTTGTCACCGTTTGAAGAAGATTGGAAAAATTCGTCTGCCAGCTCTGAAGACTCGCCAAGCTTCCGCTCGTATTTCCGGGACTGCCGCCAAAAGAAATAAGCCCCCAGGGAATTGTCTTGTCATTGAGTTGCTGGGTTTGGGTAATCAGGGAATTTTCTGCGCTAAAAAGTTCTTGATAAGCCCCGTTCTGGGACACCTGTTGAATGGAAGATTCTTGATAGGGAATCAGAGTATTTTCCACCGCGCCTTGAATGGCGGTCAAAGGAGTAATAATGTCATTTTGAAGCAGATTTTCTTTCCGGTTAATCAGGGCCTGCTCTTGGGCTTGAGAGGGCTGAGGATTGACGTTGGCATTGGGATATTGCGCGACAAAGGCCTGATCCGCATCGACATCGTTAATAATATTCTGAACCATGCCGACGGCCTGCTTCATCGCGCTCTGAGCCTGAGGAACGGTGTTTTGAAGCGCGCTTTGAATGGTGGTCACCGTCGTCTGCGCCTCGCTTCCTTGAATGACCAGCCAAGCCGCCTGCGGCAAAAGAGAAGCGAGCTTGACTAAATCCAAAGAAGCCTGAAAAGCCTGCGGGGTTCCGTTGTTGGGAAGCTGAACGTTTTGAAGGGCCGTCCCATAGCTTTGAACTGCGGTCTGAAGCTGGGCTAAGGTCAAGCCTGACAGCCTTGGTAAGCTCGGCCCTCCCGCCTGGGTAATTTGGTCCGCCATTTGATCCATTTGAGCGGTGATGGAATTGATGGATGTTTGCGCCTGACTTAAGGTTTGACTGGCCTGGGCTTCCCAAACCGGCAAGGATTGTGGATAAGATCTCCCAAATTCATCGGTCACTATCGTCTGATTGTTTGGATCCAGCATAGCTTCAACCGAATTGAGATCTTGTTGGAAGGTCTGGAGTTGGCTTTCCCAGTAAGCCTTGCGGGCGCTCAGAATTTCGGAAAGAGACATCGAACCTGAAATAGCCGGGCCGCCGGGCGCCGCCTTAATGATGCGCGGCCACGCGTTCACCGGCGCCGTCTGAATTTCGCTTAGGCCGCTTTTGGCCGCGGCGAGATTGGTTTGAACCTCTGAAAGAATGTTTTTAAATCCTTTCAGAGAAAAAGCCGATGGATCATTGGGGTTTCCGTTGGTCCGCCAATAAGCGACTTGGGACAATTCGGACAAGCGAAGTTGGAATTTAGACGCCAAAGCCGCCGCCTCCGCGTCAAAATTTCCGCTCGCCACGCCCTCATGAGAGGCGATGGTTCCCATCAAAGAGGGCAAAACGCCCTGAACGCCGGTAAAAGTTTGAACGGCGGAAGAGGCTTCGGTAAAATCGGAGGAAAGTTGATTTTGTTGGGCCTGATCGGCCTGGGTCTGCTGCGTCACTTCCTGTTGCCAAGCCGGAAGATTGGACTCGGCCTGCTGGGCAGCAGCTTGATTTTGCTGGGAAAGGGCTTGAGATTGATTGATGTTTTGAATATTAGTATTTAACAGGTTTTCCATGCCGCCAATCGCATTTTGAGCGGCGTTAATTTCTCTAAGCCCCAAGGCGAAATCCATCACCGCCGAGACCTGGGAAAGGCTTTGGATAAAATTCATCATGTCCTGTCCGTTGCGGCGATTTTTGAGGGCCTGGTCCCGAGCCTTTGAGACCACCTCAAGGACTTTTCTAGTCGCGTCTCTCATTTTCATCTGCGCCGAGGCATTGGTCCTTAAGGTTTTGATTTGCTTCACCAAGTCTTCAATTTTTTTCTGCGTCTCTGGATTAACCTGCGACACAGAGTCTTTTGATTTTTCCGAGTCAATTCCGGCTTTTTGATCCAAGCCGCTTAAGACTGATTTTAAAATTCCCGGCTGGATTTCTTTGTCCTCGGCATAGCCGATGCGGTCTTCCCGCGCTTGTGGGGACAAATCTTTGAGCTTCTCTTTTAAGCGATGGAGCCGTTCATCTTCTCTCTGGGGCCGGCTTAGATCGTGATTTTCGGAAAGTTTTGAGCGGGCATAGCGCTCATTTTGGGCCTGTTTTAATTTTTCCAACTGCGCCTGATAGGCTTTAAGCTCGGATGCGGTCAAAGGCTTATTTTGGGCCTTAAGCGCCGCGGCGTCTTTTTGCGTTAAGGCCAAGTCTTTCTTTAGCTTTAACTCTTGCGCGCGCGCGGCCGCCATCTCTGCTTTAAAATTCCCGGCCGATTTTTCTAGTTCGGCGATGCGCTTTTCCACTTCCTTGGGAGATTTTTTATAGAGGGTGGGATCAAATGGCAAAGGCTTTCCGGGCGCCGAAGCAGCCCTGGTCACGGCTACGGCCGAGGCCCCAGCGGTGTGAGAATTTAAGCCGTGCATTACCGCATCGGAGAGATTAAACCCTAAAGCCGATTCCGCCTTGTAGAGAAGGAGATTTCCCCAAGTGATCGCGCCGCCAAAGGGAATCAAGCTCTGGCCTTTCGGGGCTTCAAATGCCGAGAAAAGACCATGAAATCCGTGGAAATCATGTCCCGTCACCGCATGCCAGGCCGGAGTCAACCCGGCATCAATCTGGGTTCCATAAGAGAGTATGCCTTGAATCTCAGACCCCACCGTCAAAAGCCCTAAGAAAAATTTGAGATCCTGCAAAATAAAAAACTTCCAAAACTCACGGGCGAAAACCGCCGAAGCCAAGGCTTGAGACCAAGCGACAGAATCTAAGGGGTGCTCCGCCTCAATTCTGCGGCGATGTTGATCAAGCGATTGAGGCAAGGTAAAAATTGTCGAAAGAATGAAGGTGTTTAAAAGCGGACCGACGACCAAATCCTTCATCAAAGCCCCGGTCGCGCTGGCCACGACCGGAGCCAAGATTCCCCCAAGACCTGGAATCCCAGCGATAAAAACGGGAAAACTATTAGCGCCGGCCACCAGAAGCGGGCCCATGACAGGAATTGATAAAAGGCTCAAATGCAAAATCGCGACTCCCGGAGCCAAGGCGCCCAAAATTCCCATCGCGACCGCCGAAGCGACGGCCATCATCAAACGTCGCCTCAAAAAGGTCAGTAGTGGCAGAGGAGCGACATGGCCGAACATTCTCACCACGCGCCCCAATCGAGTCGCGAGCAAGCGAGAGCTTAAGGTCTCCCCTTTTCCCGATATCGCGGTCTCGCGCAAAACCCGGCGAAAAAACTTCTCCGCGTTATCGGTCGCCACCACCAAACCGCTCTCGGCATCGGAGAGACTTAGAAAATCTTCCGTTGAGTGGGCAAAAGTATAGCTGATGTTTTGGCGAAAGTATCCTAGGACGAAAACGTCAAAAAGGTGGTAGGGGAAACGGGCAAAAAAACCTAGCAGGTGTTTTTGAATTTCTAAAGATCGCTTAAGCCCTCCACGCCATCCAGGCTCGTAGCTTAAATTGGCCATATGGCGAAACCCGACATGATATTTCTGCGCGTCAAAATGCTGAAAGCGCTGGGCGTTGAGTTTTTGAAGGCCCAGATAGACCGCATCCCACTCGGCATTGGGGGAATTTTCTTTAAGTCCGACATGGGACGCCAGCTCTATTACGCGCGCGCGCGATATATGGAACTGGCGCGAGATTTGATCAATGATCTGGGGCGTCTTTGCGTTGAGAGGCAAACGCTGAAGACCCGCGTCATGCTTGGGGCCAACGACTTTTCTAAAGCCCAGGACATTCTCATAAAACAGAGAAACCCCCGGAGGGCCTCTCGGCGATTGCGGCGATAAGGCCGCTCCAGAACCGCCCGCGGGAGGCTCTATTGGCGGCCCGACATCTCCCATTCTCCCCACGCCGTCAAAAAGGGCCGCGCTGGCCAAAGCGGAGGATTCCGGAGAAAAATTTTCTTTATCCGCTTTTTCGCTTTGTTGGTTTTGCTGTTTTAAATGGGAAACGGGCTGGGCAACTTGATTGAGCGGGACGTTTTCTGTTTGCGGCAGGACCTCTAATCTGGTTTGGAAAAAGGGGACAGTCCCCTTTTTTCCGCCAATATTGGGATTGCCTCCCTTCGGCAAAAAGGGGACTGTCCCTTTTTCTGGAACTGCGCCTAATTGTTGGGCGGGAAGCGGCTGTTCGGAAGGCAAGAGATTGTCTAAGTTCGCGGCGCTGTTTGGCTCCAACGCGGGGTTGGGAAGAGAAAGAGGATTTCCTAAGGGATCTGAAGAGTCTTCTTTGGGAGTATCGGCAGCTAAAAGGGTGTAAAAGCGGGAGCCCGGAGACAACAAGATTAAGCTCAAAGCTAAAAAAGCGCAGAGAAATTGCTTGAGTTTTTTTGGAATCATGCGTAACAGGAAACCGAAATCAGGCCGCCTTTAAAAACTCCTTGATTGTTTTCAGTCAGCTTAGGATCTTGAGCGGGCTTAACCTCTTTGCCGGAATCCGGGCTTTTAAGCGCGCGGTAGGTGATGAACGAAAACAAGAACTGTAACACGTTTGAGGCCGCCACTAAAACTAAATCAATGTGCTTAGCCGGATTTTGGAGAGCCTGGGTCCCTCCCCAGATGACAAAGCAGGCGGCAATCAGGCAAAAAAGAAGCACAAAGCCCGGAGCAAAGCCGGCGGGTTTTTCGCCGCGCCTTATCGCCATTAAATCAGGAACGAATAAAGACAAGTAAAACCCTTGAACCAATACCTGAATTCCGGCGCTGATTAAAGATAACGGGATGGGAGAAACCGCCAAAATCAAGGAAGGCAAAAAGGCGGCAACGCCAAAATACATCCCGAAACCGGCGGCAATCAAAATTGGCGCCAAGGCCAAGGTTATTTGAAGCGAGCGGTCTGCCCGAATAGAGTCAAACCACTTTCTGATCCAAGAACCGCCCTGTCGCGAAACATGTTCCCGATTTTTTTCCTTCGGAAGAAATTTCGCCAGCATAATTCCCACCGCCAAAACCGCGGAAACCGATAAGCATTCCGAACCCCATAAAAATTTGTCGGCCGCGGTCTGCGCCGGAGCGACGACAAGCCCCACCATCAGATTGGCCGCAATGACCCCATAGGTCCTCCAGTTGTAGCTCCTTTTTTTGATGAGCTCATGAAGTTCCGGAATCGCCATCATAAAACCCAAGGCCATGCTGACCCAATACGCCCCACGCGCAAAAAGAGGCCATCCCGCCGCTAGCAAATTCCACGCGCCTGAAGCAGCTGAAACGTGGTGAAGGGCCTGCGCGTAGGCCGGAACCGCCAAGGCCGCAGACGTGCCCGCCCCTCCGGCGACGAGAGCGGCTTTCTTAAGCCCCGAACGCCAAGCTCCCACTCCCTTTCCGCTCGCCGCAAATTCACGGGGCAGATTTTTAGAAACTGCGCCTTTGCCGTCATACAACTCATTGATCGCGTTTAAGCCCTGGGAAAAATCTCCGGCTCCGGCAATAGGGGCTTGATTGTTTCCAAAAAGACGGGAATTGAGACGCCCTAAAATTGAGTTTTGAGCTCTTTTTGCCGCGCCCGCGGGCTGTTGAACCGGTAAAAGTTGAGCGAATTTCCCAGTCAGTTCTCCTGCGGCGGACAGGGGGGTCTCCGCTCTTGAAACCCTGCCCAAAGACTCTTTTTTAAAGGCGGAATTAACCAGCGGAGTAATTTCTTTTTCCGAGACCGGCAAGGCGAGGGGAGATAAGAGAGGAGATTTAAATTCGCTCTCTGAGAAATTGGACAAGGCGGACTCTGAGTTTAAGTTGCCGGAAAGAGCCGGAACGGGCTCTACCACAGGATCTGTCTCAACATCCTTGGCCAAAGCCTGGTAAACCTGCCCTGGCCATAAAAGCCCCAAACAAAGAGCGAGAATCAAGGCCACTCCGCGCTTAAGCCGCTTCTCTTCCATATTCCTAGGATAAACCATTTTTAGCTTTAAATCATGGGCCAAAGGGCCTAGAGAAGACCCCGCCAAAAGACCTAGCTATTTTTGCGTCTTTTTTGAGGATTTAGGCCTGGCAATAGGTTAATGCCCAATTAAGTCAAAGTCAAGGGGTGATAAGGATGAAAAAATAAAATCTATTTTAGAGAAAAATTGAGCGCGGAGGACAAATCTTCAAACTGGAATTTAAAGCCTGATGCCGCAATTTTTTTAGGGAAAGCTCTCTGGCTGGATAAAACCACCGAAGAAACTTCGCCCAAAGCGCAGTTTAAAACCCATCTCGGAACCGAAATCCACGCCGGCCTTTGAAGGGTTTGAGAGAGAGACAACGCAAAATCGTTGTTGCGAACAGGATTGGGAGAAACCGCATTGACCGGGCCTAAAATCTCGGAATCAACAAGAGAAAATATCATCTCCAGAAGATCTTCAACGGCAATCCAACTCATCCATTGGCGCCCGCTCCCCAAACGCCCACCCAAGCCAAAACGGAAGGGGAATGCCAAGCGCTTCAGGGCGCCGCCCTCCTTTGAAAATACCAGCCCGATGCGAAGGCAAACCGCGCGAACGCCCAAGCTTTGGGCCATCAATGCCTCGCGTTCCCAGTCAACGCAAAGTTTAGCCAAAAAATCGTCGCCCGACTTTGAAGATTCATCAAGCTCTTCATCAGCCCGGTCTCCATAAAATCCAATCGCCGAAGCGTTGATAAGCGCCTTGGGCTTTTCTTTCAACTGGGAAAGAGCCGCGACCAAGGCTCGGGTGGGAAGAATTCGGCTATCGTAAATTTGTTTTTTCTGGCGCATATTCCAACGCCCGTCAACGATGGATGTTCCGCATAAATTAACGACGGCATCCGCCTTTTCAATGGCGGACTGCCATTCCCCCGAACTTTTCGCGTCCCACACGACCGCGGGGAAATTTAGTTGAGAATGCCGGGACAAGATCACGACCTCATGGCCTTTAGAGACCGCCGCCTTTCGCAAACGTTCTCCAATAAAACCCGTCCCGCCGGCAATGACCAATTTCATTAGCGGTGAACCCTCGGCGGAGGGCCTTCGACAATCAAACGAGTATGACGCTGATCCAAACAAACCGCGGAAATCCAATAGACATTGGTTCCCGCGCGCATCTCAAAAAGATTGGGTTTAAACATTTGCCGCAAAGCGGCTCTAAACTCATCGGGATTGCCGGAAGCGAGCGCTAAATCCGCCAGAGAATCCGTATAAGTTCCATGCTGGGCTTTATAATCGTCCTCGATTTTAGCGAGCAAATAAAGGGCATCAGCCGATCTCTTTAGTTTTTGGCGATTACCGGCAGCCGAAGATGAGATAAGCCCGTGAATCAGAAATCCGTAGATAAAGACAAGAACGCTAATCGCCGCGATAAAAAGCGTGTTTGATTCTACCCGGCTTTTCGGACGCAGTTGAACCACCGAGGTTCCCGCCATCAAATCATGAAGGGCTCTTGAATCCGCGCGAAAAAAAGAGAACCAAAAGCCGAAATTAAAAAATGCCGAACTTAAGATTTGTCCAAAGGCCCGAACCAGGGACTGCAAAAGGCCTGGATACCTGCCATTTCCATCAACCACTGCAATTCCCATCAATCTCTTGCCGATCGTTCCCCCTTTACGAACTCCCACAAACTGATAAATGCCGTAGACAAATATCCAAAGCGCGGTCACTCTCAACGGAGTCAAGAAAAGAGGCCAGGCATAGGAATGAGCCATCGCCCACAAGCTCAGGATGCATCCCACAAGAAAGGGAGACAAGTCTAAAACATAAGCGATGAAGCGCTCGTTGATTGTCGCCCGAGCCGGAGCCTTATCTGAAGAACTGCCTTGTTCCATAAGCTATCGCCTCTTATGATAGAATAAAACTTATGAGAATCGAAATCCTCAAGCAATTTAGTATCTTCATGCCGAATCGGCCCGGGGCTTTGGCAGCCATGACGCGGCTTTTCGCCAATCAAGGAGTGAACCTCATCGGCATCGCCTCTGAAATTTCAAATGATTCGGGGCTAGTCCGAGTCGCGGTGCCGGAAGGAACCGATGTTTCAGGAATTTTGACCCAGGCCGGGTTTGCCAGCGTGGAAACCAATCTCCTTTCTATTGAACTCACCGACAAGCCGGGGGAACTCTCAAGAATTACCAAGGCCTTGGCCGACAATCACGTCAATATCACCACGATTTACGGAACATCCATCGGCAAAGATCAAACCCGCATTTTGATCACGGCGGAAAACACGCCCAAGGCCAAGAGCGTGCTTGAAAACCTCGGCGAGTCTACATCCGTTTAAGCGCTTCGATTCGAGCATCCAAAGGCGGATGACTGGCAAAAAGAGCCGCAATTAAGCCTCGGCCATGCCCGTTGATTTTGAATGTGGAAAGAGCCGGCGCCCGGTTGTCTTGACCTGACAAGGTAGTCTGCAAAGACTCAAGAGCGTGAATCATGGTCTGCGGGCTGGTCAAATGAGCGGAACTGGAATCGGCGGCATACTCTCTGCGGCGCGAAAACCAATAGATGATGGGAGAAGCCAAGAGAAAGAGTACTGTCTCCAAGGCGTTAATCAGAAGGAACTGCGCGATAAAGCCAAGCCCGCCGCGCTCATCTTCTCTTTTCTGTATCGCATTTTCAATGACAAAAGCCAGAATCTGCGCGAGAAAAATAACGAAGGTGTTGACCACTCCCTGAAGAAGCGTCATCGTCACCATGTCGCCGTTGACAATATGGGATATTTCATGGCCGATCACTCCGTCTACCGCGCTTGAATCCATATTTTCCAGTAAGGAACTGGAAATCGCCAGTAGCGCGCGGCGGCGGCTGGGGCCAGTGGCAAAAGCGTTAACCTCAGGGCTTTGATATATCCCGAT
The DNA here is from genome assembly GCA_021810245.1 of bacterium. Lineage (GTDB taxonomy): Bacteria > Elusimicrobiota > Elusimicrobia > UBA1565 > UBA9628 > JAKAQV01. The sequence goes on along the minus strand of JAJZJF010000021.1, from coordinate 9,806 downwards.
TTCAGGCACGGTTTCAAGCCCCGCGCGCTGACAAAGGCCGCGAACCTTGGCTACAATTTGAGCCTCTAAATCTCCCCGCGGGTTCTGCGGATCAATAACCTGAACGCCCAAAGACATTTTTGCCATCCAGCGAGACATTTGAAGTGAAATGAAAGCCCCGCCAAAGCCAAAGAGAGCGCACATGATCAAAAGAGATTGGTAATTAATTCCATATGCCCCCAACCAGGGCTTAAGCCCTAAAAGGCTGACGACCGAAGAAATCACCAAAAGGACCAACAAATTGACGGCAATAAAAAGAATAACCCGTTTCATCGCAACCTCCTATCAGCTGGAATTATCCAAACTCTAATTTCATTATACTATTTTGACATTAGGTCAAATTCAATATGTTAAAATCATTTATCATGGCAATTAAAAAACCCGTAAAGAAGAAAAAATCCTCGACCGCAAAAAGCCCTCCCCACTCTTCAAATAAAAATGAAAAGGTGCGAGTGATTATCGCCGACGATCAAACTCTTTTTCGCGAAGGCATTAAAGACATGCTCGCCGATGAAAAAACAATCGAAGTCATCGGAGAAGCCGCCGATGGGAAAGAAGCCCTCCGGCTGGTCAAAACGCTCAAGCCCAATGTCATCTTGCTCGACATCAAACTCCCCCACATGGACGGGATTCAAGCCGCGCGCCAGATTCATAAGGAATGCCCCCGCACCAATGTCCTCATCCTATCGTCTTTTGAAGATGAATCTCACGTAATGGAGGCTATTCAAGCCGGGGCCAACGGGTATCTGTCCAAAATGCTTCCTTCTTATGAGTTGGTCAACGCGCTCAAGGCTTTCGCCAATAAAAATGTCATGATCCCGCAACCCGTGATGAGCCGCCTAATGGACAGCCTTAGAAAAGCCAACAATACCGCTGTCGACTCGCAACTGGTAGCTTTAACTCGGATGGAAGTGAAAATCCTCGCTCTCCTAGGCAGAGGGCAATCAAATAAAGAAATCGCGCACAAACTCGAGCTCAGCGTCAAAACCGTTAAAAATCATCTCAACAATATGTTCCAAAAGCTCGGCGTAACCAACCGCACGGAAGCGGTGGTCAAGGGAATCGACTTGGGAATTATCTCCGCGGAAAAAGAAAATGATGGAGCGTAAAATCCAATGGCAGATCAATCGACAAAAAAAAGTAGCGGACTGTTAGGACTATTGGCGCTATTTGTTTTTTTGGGGGCGGGCGCGGCGATATTTTATTACTCAAAAAAAGAAAATCGTCCGCTCGATATTTCCAACTCGGAATTTAACGTCACTTCTTTACCTCAAGCGACCGGCTCCAATGCCTCTTCAATGCCGTCTTCCCCCGCCTCTCATCCCAACCAGACCGGACTGGACATGATCAAAGGAGTGATTCCAGGGCTTTTTAGCGCTTCAAAACCAAAGCCGACCGCCGCCGATAATTTAGCCGCGCAATTCACCGCTCTTTGCCGCGCCAATGAGGGCAAGGTTCAAGCGATCGCCATGGCTTATACCCAACGCTATCCCGCTATTCGCCAATATGGGCGAGACTGGATGAGTTATCCGGATCTTAAAAAACTCAATGATGACTACATGAAAAATCATGACCCCATCGCCTTTTTGAAAGGCTTGTCCGCTTCCCAAAATTTCGGCAAACTGGTAAAAAAATACGCCAAGCGCCCAGAGATCCGCCAATTTGCCCAAGACGCCGTTCACCAAGCTCCTCCCCAGCTGATGTCGGTAGGTATGGGAGTGCTCAGCCAAAACAATATCGTCAAGGGCGTCGCCTCTAACGTCTCGCAAGCCTTGGGATTTCCCCCAGGATTATTTAACTCTCTCGGAGGGCAATCGCCTCAGGTGGACCAAAAAGCGATCATGAATTCAGTTAATGCCCAAATGCAGCAGATTCAAAACATTCTCCCTCAAGCTCAAGGAAACGGGCAATAGCCCAAGAACGATGGACCGAATCACGAAGCGATTTATCTCCCTTGATCGCCGTTATGGAGCGCCCAATTATCACCCCTTGCCCGTCGTGCTTACAAAAGGCAAAGGGCCTTATGTTTGGGACGCCAATGGAAAGCGGTATTTTGACATGCTCTCCGCCTATTCAGCGCTCAATCAAGGACACAATCACCCCAAAATTGTCGCTGCGGCAAAATCTCAGATCACTCGCCTAAGCCTAACCTCCCGCGCCTTCCACAACACATTAATGGGCCCGTTGCTCAAAGAAATATGCCGTTTGACGAGGCAAGATAAAGCGATTTTAATGAACTCCGGAGCCGAAGCGGTTGAGACCGCCATCAAATCCATGCGTATTTGGGGCTATGAAATTAAAGGAGTCTCCCAAGACCGAGCGGAAATCATCGTCTGTCGCAACAATTTTCACGGAAGAACGACCACGATTGTGGGATTTTCCTCCGACCCTGTTTCCTACTCGGGCTTTGGCCCTAAAACCCCGGGATTTGTCGAAATTGAATATGGCTCGGCAGAGGCTCTTGAGTCCGCCATCACTCCCAACACCTGCGGATTTCTTTTTGAACCGCTTCAGGGAGAAGCCGGAGTGCTGATTCCACCGCAGGGATATCTCAAAAAAGTTCGGGATATCTGCACGCGAAAGAATATCCTCATGTGCGCCGATGAAATACAGACGGGACTGGGACGAACGGGAAAACTTTTCTGTTGCGATCATGAAAAGGTTCGCCCTGACCTGATTATTTTAGGCAAAGCCCTCTCTGGAGGCCTTTACCCAATTTCTGCGGTCGCCGCCCGAAGAGAAGTCATGGATTTACTCACTGCGGGAAAACATGGCAGCACTTTCGGCGGAAACCCTTTAGCCTCGGCCATTGGGTTGTCAGCCCTCCAGGTCATCATCAAGGAAAAACTCTCCCAGAAAGCGGCTTTAAACGGAGAATATTTTAAGACCCTCCTAAGAGCTCTCAAGTCGGACCTAATTCAGGAAATTCGGGGAAAAGGGCTTTTAATCGGAGTTGAGCTCAAAATACCGGCCCGCCCGGTTTGTGAATCCCTGGCAAAAAATGGAATTCTTGCCAAAGAAACCCACGAGAAAACCATCCGTTTTGCCCCCCCTCTGAACATCACAAAATCTGAAATTCAGAAAGCTTTTGGCTTGATCGCGAAAACCCTGTTGCGCTATTAAAATTTTTGTAGAATAGTTCTCTAATGAATCCCGAAAACCACAAAGAATTAATACTCCCAGAGCGGATTTCCAGGCTCAAGGATCTCGCCTACAATCTGTGGTGGGCTTGGCACCCTGAAGCGCGCTTTCTTTTCAGGGATATCGACCCGATTTTATGGGAATCTTCCAGCCATAATCCCGTCTTGCTCCTATATCGTTCAACAGAAAAACTGCTTCAGTTAGCCAAAGATCCGCGATTTTTGGCTCATTATGACCAGGTAGTGGACGCCTTCGACCACGACACCAGCTGCTCGGACACCTGGTTTGAACGAAGATTTGGCAAAGACGCCAGAAACCAAGCCGTCGCTTATTTCTCCGCGGAATTTGGCCTTCACGCCTCCCTGCCCCTTTATTCCGGCGGCTTGGGAGTTCTGGCCGGAGATCATCTCAAATCAGCCTCTGATCTCGATTTGCCCTTGGTGGGAGTGGGCTTCATGTATCCCAAAGGCTACGTCACCCAGAGACTCGGCCCGGATGGATGGCAGCAAAACATTTATCATGATCTCAATTGGGACTATGCCCCGATTTTGCCATTGTATCGCCCCAATGGCGAGCGCGTCATTTTTGATTTTTCGTTCGGCTCTTGGCAGCTTAAAATCGCCGTCTGGTTAGTTCATATTGGGCGAGTTTCTCTCTATTTGATGGACACCAATGTGGAAGGAAATTCCCCCTCGGACCGGGAGATCACGACCCAACTTTACGGCGGAGATCACAGCATGCGCCTTAGGCAGGAAATTGTCCTGGGAGTCGGCGGATTAAGGCTGTTGCGGTTTTTGGGAATTCCGGCGACATTTTTCCATGCCAATGAAGGTCATGCGGCCTTTTTATTTGTAGAGCTCTTGCGAGAAAAAATTGCCGCGGGCTTATCTTTAGAAGACGCCAAAAACGAGACCGCTCAAGAAACTCTCTTTACAACCCACACTCCGGTTCCCGCTGGCCATGACGTCTTTGAAGCCCAGCTTTTAATGCCTTTCTTTCAAGACTACCTCAAAGAATTAAAACTGTCTCAAGAACAGTTCTTGGATTTGGGCCGTTCTCCCAACGAAGACGGCTGGAACATGACCGCCTTGGCTTTAAAGCTGGCGGGGAAAAAGAACGCGGTCAGTAAAAGGCATGGTCAGGTTTCCCAAGAGATGTGGCATAAATTGTGGCCGGAGAAACCGCTTCATGAAGTTCCAATTGACTATATCACCAATGGGGTCCATCTAGGATTTTGGGTTCAATCCGATCTTCAGGAGCTCTTCAACAAACGCCTCGGCATTCATTGGGTCAAGGCCCAAGACAACCCCGGGTTTTGGGAAGGCATCGATAATATTCCGGATCATGAAATCTGGCATGCCCATCTCAAAGCCAAGGGAAGACTCCTTAGCATTCTCGGGCACCGGCTTAAATCCCGCTGGCAGGAAGGGGCGGAATCGGGCCAGATCTTAGCCCAAGGCGCGTTGCTAGACCACGATATACTGACCATCGGCTTTGCGCGTAGGTTTGCCACCTACAAAAGGGCAGACCTTATTTTCCACGACCTTGAGCGTCTTAAGAAAATCATCCTTGATTCCGCCCGCCCCGTCCAATTTATCTTCGCGGGAAAAGCCCATCCGGCGGATGATAACGGGAAAGCCCTCATCCAACAAATATTTCGCATTGCCAAGGATCCCGCGTTAGCTGGGCATATCTCTTTTGTCGAAGACTACGATATGCAGCTGGCCCGCTATTTAGTGCAAGGCTGCGATCTTTGGCTCAACAATCCGGTTCCGCCTCTGGAAGCTTGCGGAACCAGCGGGCAGAAAGCGGCTTCAAACGGGGTCCCCAATCTCAGCATCCTGGATGGCTGGTGGGAAGAAGGTTTTACTGGAACCAATGGATGGGGGATCGAGGGGATTGGCAAAGAATCATCGGACAGAAACGCGGAAGAAGCCGCTAAAATCTATCACGCGCTTGAATCGCATATTATTCCGCTATTCTATGATTTCGGCGCGGATGCCATACCGCATGGATGGGTTAAAGTGATGAAAGAAGCCATTCGCACCTCCGCTCCGCGCTTTTCCGCCCAGAGAATGGTCAAAGAATACGTGGAAAAATTTTACTCTCATACTTTTGAGAAGGTTCCTGCCCCAATCTAAGGCTCTGTGACAGAATAATATGGGAGAGCTTGGAATTTTCCCCCCTTGGGTCGTCACCTCCGAAGCAGAACTTAAAGAAGTCGTCCAAGAAATAAAAAATTCCCCGCAGTTGGCAGTGGACATCGAGTCAGATAGCTTTTACGCTTATCGAGAACGGGTCTGTCTGATCCAAATTTCGTCTCCGACCAAGGACTATATTATCGATCCCTTGCCGATTCAGGATATGTCTTGTTTGGGCTCAATCTTTGAAAACCCTGCCGCCGAAAAAATCTTCCATGCCGGGGAATATGACGTCTTGTGCCTTAAACGCGACTACCAGTTTAAATTTAAAAATCTATTCGACACGATGATCGCGGCAAGATTTCTCGGAGAAAAGGAATTGGGGCTTAAAGCGGCGATTTCAAAACACTTCCAGATTGAACTATGCAAGAAACATCAGCGCGCGGATTGGGGAAAAAGGCCCTTGAGCGATGAGCAATTGCGCTATGCCCAATTAGACACCCACTTCTTAATCGCCCTCTCGGATATCCAAAAGAAATCCCTTTCCGAACGCGGGCGGTTGGAAGACGCCAAAGAAGCCGCCGAACATCTAGGCCTTCTTCAGGCGCAAACCCGGTCTTTTGACGCCGAAGGATACCGAAAAATCAAGGGGAATCGCGATCTGACCCCGGAAAACCGCGGGATTCTTAAAGAGCTTTTTCTCTGCCGCGAGGAAATCGCCCGAACGCGAAACAAAGCCCGTTTCCGAATCATGAATGACGAGCTTTTATTTGAACTCGCAAAGGCGCGGCCAACAAGCGTCGCCCAACTTTCTCAGATAAAGGGAATGACGCCCTATTTGATTCAGGCCTTCGGCCGACATATTATTGATTGTGTCTCGCGCGGAGAAAAATCTCCCGAAGGGCTTGTTTGTTCCACCGAAAATTACCGCATTCGCCGCGCGCCACCGGAAGAAATCAATCTCTTTGAAAAATTGCGCTTTTGGAGGAAAACTCAAGGAGAGGCGGAGAATCTCGATCCGGCGGCGATTCTTTCAACCGAGCAGTTAAGAGACATCGCCCAGGCCGTCTTAAGCAAAAGAAAAGATATCTTTCGTCTACTAAGCCCGCTCAAGAAAAAACGCTATGAGCAGAGCTTGCTTAAATTCATATCCTCTCTTCAGGAATGATATAATGAACTTGGAACTTTCCAAAAGCGCGCTTTAAATAGCCCGCTTCTAGAGAGTTTCGATGTTTCAAAAAATTAAACGCCTAGTCTTTGGAAAGCCTCAAGACGTAAGGGATCCGCAAGTCTTTCACCGCATTTCTCTGGTCGCCTTTCTAGCCTGGATAGGGCTAGGCGCTGATGGCTTGTCCTCTTCCTGCTATGGTCCTGATGAGTCTTTTAGGGTTCTCGGCTCAAATCATTATCTGTTAATCTTGGTAGCCTTGGCGGTCGCCCTTAGTATTTTTATTATCTCCTACGCCTATTCCCGGGTCATTGAACATTTTCCCTTTGGAGGCGGCGGTTATGTGGTCGCGACCAAACTCTTGGGCCCTTCTTTCGGCGTTATTTCCGGTTCGGCTCTTTTAATTGACTATGTCCTCACCATCACCACCTCCATCGCCGCAGGAACTGACGCCTTCTTTAGCTTTCTGCCTTATTCCTATCAAATATGGAAATTCCCCCTTGAGTTTTGCATTATCGGCTTTCTGGCGGGACTTAATCTTAGAGGAGTCAAGGAATCCGTTGAGGCGATGATGCCGGTATTTCTCTTTTTTATTTTAACCCACCTAGCGCTGATATTTGGAACCATCGCGCTTAAACTAGGAGATTTCCCCGTCGTCGCCCATCAAGTCCACGCGGGATTTAGCAACGGAATGGCAACCATTGGGCTCATGGGCATGGCGGCTCTCTTTCTCCATTCCTATTCCATGGGAGCCGGAACCTATACCGGCCTTGAGGCGGTCTCAAATGGACTGGCCATCATGCGGGAACCGAAGGTGGAAACGGGAAAAAGAACCATGACCTACATGGCCGTCTCTTTAGCCGTGACCGCCGGAGGAATTCTTCTCGCCTACTTGCTGGTCCACGTCGAACCCGTTCCAGGACAGACGATGAACGCCGTTTTATCAACTAAGTTCGTGCAATTGCTGGGCCTGTCCCCCGATCTGGGAAAATGGTTTATCATCCCCACCCTGCTTTCAGAAGCGGCCCTTCTCTATGTCGCGGCCCAGACGGGATTTATTGACGGCCCCAGGGTTATGGCCAATATGGCTCATGATTCCTGGCTCCCGCACCGGTTTTCAACCTTGTCGGACCGTTTGACGACTCAAGATGGGATTCTGCTCATTTCCGGAGCCTCAGCGCTGATGCTTCTCTACGCGCGCGGAAACACCGAAACCTTGGTATTAATGTACGCCATCAACGTGTTCATCACCTTCTGCTTGACCGAAGCCTCCATGATCCGCTTCTGGATCCATGGCCGGAAAAGCCGCCCTGATTGGTACAAAAAAATCAGCGTTCACATCATCGGCTTTTGCCTCTGCCTTTCAATTCTCGTTCTCAACACGGTTGAAAAATTTACTCAAGGCGGATGGGTCACCTTGGCTACCACCGCCGCCCTCATTGGGCTCTGTTTTATGATCAAAAGCCATTATATTTCTCTACAAAAGGATTTTAAGCGCCTTGATTCAATTTTGATGAATATCCCGCAATCGGGAAAAACCGATTTCCCAGCCTTGGACCCCAAAGCTCCGACCGCCGTAATTCTAGTGGGCGGATACAGCGGGCTTGGCGTCCACTGCATTCTTTCTATCCAAAAACTTTTTCCCAACTATTTTAAAAATTTCATATTTATATCAATCGGAGTGGTCGACAGCGCGTCCTTTAAGGGCGTCCAAGCGGTCGAAGAAGTGCAGAAAGAGACAGAAGAGTCGCTTAAGCGCTACGTCGCCCTCGCGCACAGTTTTGGGTTTGCCAGCGATTTTCGCGCCGGGATAGGAACCGAAGTCGTAACCGAAGCAGAACAGATTTGCGTCAATCTATCTAAAGAATACCCGCGCGCCATTGTTTTTGCCGGAAAGCTAATCTTCCAACATGAGAATTGGTTTCACCGTGTTCTCCACAATGAAACGGCTTACCAGATGCAAAAGCGCCTTCAGTTTTTAGGGCTTAACTCCATGGTCTTGCCAGTCAGAGTCCTGTCTTCGGTTGAAAACTAAATTCAGCGCCTTTTTCCCGGAATAAATACGCGCCGAAGACGACTAACAAACTCCCAAAGACGACGTAGAGCGGCCAATAAGTCTCATGTAGATTTTTCCAAAATCCTTGCGCCCCGTGAAGAGTCTCAATCCAGGCGATAGCGGCCATAACGACGGTCAAGAAACTCGTTGAAATCGCCAAGATGCTAAGGTTTCTGCCTTTCAACCTCCAACCGGTCAATATCGCCACTATAAAAATCCCAAAGAGCGGCCCATAGGTAAAAGCGGTAATACGAAAGGCCAGCCACAAAAGGTTGTCTAAATGCCTTAAAAGCAGGGCAAAAGCGATAAAGAAAACCCCAAAAATGAGAAATGAAATTTTGGAAGCCTTGAGTCTATTTTCTTCGGATAAATCAGGATTAATCAATGGCACGTAGAAATCGATGATAAACGATGTCGATAAAGACGCCATGGCGGAATCGGCGCTTCCCATAGCGGCGGAAAAAACCGCGGCTAGCAAAAGACCCCGCAAACCATTGGGAACAGCCGTCAAAATAAAACGCGGGAAAATATGGTCAGAGTCTCTCATTCCGGATATCAATCCCGGGTGAAAATGGGCATATGCATAAAGAGAAGCTCCGATGCTTAAAAAGACAAAGACGATGGGAACGCTGGAAAGCCCCCACATCATCAGGCTTAGACGCGCCCCTTTCTCATCGCGACAGGCCAAGAGTCTTTGGACCATATCTTGATCAGCGCCATATGCGGCCGAGGAATTAAAAAACCCCCAAATCATCATCAAAGCGAGAATCCCAAGGTTAGGCGGACTCAACAAATTTAAGAAATTAAATTTATTATAGACCGTCCCATCTGGCTTGACCGCGTGCCGGCCCAGGGCGATGACCGTCAAAACGCCGCCCGGAATATGGGTCAAAAGGTAAAATAAAGCCGCCAAGGCGCCTCCAATTAAAAGAAAAAATTGAATGGTGTCTGTCCACGCGACCGCGCGTCCGCCCCCCAGCGTCGCATAGACTAAAATAAAGCCGACAATAATCAAAACGCTGTTTGAATAAGAAAGCCCCCCGCCGCTGACCACCTCAAGAACCTTCGCCACCGCGACCACGCGAACTGTCGATGCAAGAAGGCGCGTGATGAGAAAATAAGCCGAGGATAGAGTTCGGACGGAAGATCCAAAGCGCAGGCCAATCGCCTCATAAATGGAAGTCACCCGCAATTTTTGAAAATAAGGCAAAAAAGCGTAGGCGATGAAAAAAGTAGCGGCGATATCGCCGGGACTGCTCAA
>JAJZJF010000120.1 GCA_021810245.1 bacterium | reverse complement strand
GGCGCAATTCCGTTCCGAGCTTCCTGTGATCCCGCGCTTTGGCTTCTTCCAACATCTTTAGATGTTTTTCCAAATCTTCTTTCGTGGCCCAAGCCGTTCCATAAATGCGCTGAAGCATCGCGTTTTTCTCGTCGCCCCGCCAATAAGCTCCGGCGACGCTTAAGAGCTTAAAATGCCTTAGAAATTTCGTGCTTTCCAGATGCCCGCCACGGCAAAGATCGGTATAGGAGTCGTGCTGGTAATGGGTAATTTTTTGGCCCCTGAGGCCTTCCAAAATTTCGACTTTATATTTCTCCCCGCGATCTTCCCAGAATTTTTTCGCTTCCTCAAAGGAAATTTCCCGTCCTTTAAAAGGATGGTTCCCCTGGGCGATTTCATGCATCCGTTTTTCAATTTTTGGAAAATCTTCCTCCGTAAATCTGTGGGGGCTGTCGAAGTCGTAATAAAAACCGTTCTCTATCGCGGGGCCAATTGAGATTTTAGTTCCGGGAAAAAGCTCCTGAACCGCTTGCGCCATGACATGCGCACAGGAGTGCCTAAGGGCGTCGAGAAATTCTTGAGAATGAGTTTCCAGCGTGGGACCTTCCGCTGGCTTCTGGGATTTTTCTTTGATCATTTTTAATCTTTGCTCGTTTAAAATTTCGACTCTTTAGTTTAGCGTGGATAGGTTACAAAGTCAAGTTGCGCGAACTTATGGTCATGTCAAATAAAGTTCGGACTTTTGAATTGAAGTAAGGGTACGCAGTTTCTTTTGGGTATTGTATTGTTGAACTAATGCAAAAAGGATTCTATCGCAGCTTGCAGGATTTGGCAACGCTCCCATGGATTTAAGTCGTCTTCTCCATTCTCGAAAATAGCGCTCAAGATGATTCGTTGATTTAAGCATGAACCATAGCTCCTGTGGAAAATCCATAAAGTTCAATGTATCATCAAGTCTGCGCATGAATCGGCGAATAGCCATGGGCTCACAATGTTCCCATCTCTTAGCCAACGCCTTCGCTCGATCAATTGCCTGCTGTCTATTCTTGGCAGTATAGACCGTCTTGGCTTGCCGTAAGACCTTCGCTCGCACATGCCGAGCTCGGATATTATGTCCAACATTGCGTAGATGATGGACCGCGCACAACTGCGTTTTTGTCATCGGCCATACCCAACGCAAGGCGTCTATAAGCCCCTCGCATCCATCGTGAATAATAAGCTCCAGACTCTTGCCAATCAACCCGCGGTCATAGAGGCTTTGAATGAACCGCCCCCATGCACTCGCTGATTCTCCTGTTTCGACCCTAAAATCAATAACCTCAACCGTTCCATCTTGCTTAATCCCCATCGCCGCCAGTATCACGCGCTGATTCCGCGCACCGCCTCGAATAGACTGCCACATCCCATCAAGATAGATGAATTTGTAACCGTCATCAAGCGCCCGTTCATGCCACGAAGCAACCTCGCGGCTCAGATTTTGATAAATCACGGAAACCCCGCCAGGCGACAAAATCTTTTTTCCGTAGAGGCCTTCAAAAAATTTCGCCACTTTCCGATCGCTCATCCCATACACGAAGGCCCGGTAAACCGCTTCCCCGAACTTCTCTACATGCCGAGCCCAAGGCTTGAGTAGTTTGAACTTGTAGCCCTTCTCACCTTTTGGCACCTTCACCCGCCATAGTCGTCCACCCCATGTTTGTAAGTCCCGGTAGCGATACCCGCCTCGGTACATCTTCCTTCCTGCGCTCCGCTCATAATCCCCGGCTCCTATTGCCTCATTGAATTCTATTTGCAACGCTTCTTCTAAGCGCTTCTTGGCCATCTTTAGTTCTTCTTCTTCCACTTCCCGCCAGAATTGCCGCCGCATCTCTCCTAATCGTAAGTCCAGATCCTTCTCGTTAAAGTATAATGTCCTCACTGGGTATAGCCTCCTGTTCTCCCAAGAACGAGCTATACCCTTACTTCTTTTCTAACCACCCATTAAAGTCCGAACTTTATTTTGCGTTATCCATCAAATCATGCTAAATGTTAACGAAAAACAGGGCGCTTTTCCCCTACAAAAACTGGATACTATCGGTTATGCGGCGATGGGAAAACCGCGAGAGCCCTAAGGATTCCCGTCAAAACGAACGGTAATAGCTGGAGTAGGAGTCAAGAAGAGTTCGTATCATTTTTTGATAGGGCGCATGCCGTTTGCGCGCCGTCCGCTTAAAGAATTCTATGCTGGATTTGCTCAGCGTCATGGTCACTTTCACTCCTTCTTCCTTAAATGACAGCTCATCCGGAGAAGGCAGGAAGTCCTTGATAACACGAACGCTTCCAAGCGGCTCATGACCGTATTTGATTTTCTTTTTCATAAATTTTCTTTCCTCTCCTCCAATATCCGGCTCCAATAATGCGTATTTTGCCATGCCTGCAAGTGAAGCGCACCGTCACAATGCCTTCTCCAAGCCTGCCAAAACAATAAAATCGTTCTTCTTGCGAACTATGCCCGGTATCCTTGGCGATAACGCGCTTGGGATCTGCGAACGCATATTGGGCGAACTCAAACGAAACGCCGTGCTTAGCCTGGTTTTCTTGATTCTTCTCATCATCCCAAACAAATCCAATCACGATTTAGTATACAAGATATATGTAATTAATGCCATATAAAAATACGGAGCGCAGTCCTTTTCCCCAAAATGTCTATTCCATCTGGGTCCTTTGCCGAAGCTTTTCTAGGCCTTTGGGGACCCATGCGGATTTTTTATGCCCGTGTTATGATAATGGAACAGGCGCGAAAGTTTGGCGCCGGAAAGCCGTAATAAAGAGGTACATAAAATGAAAAACAGTAAAATCAAGGCGCTCGCGGCCGGTCTTCTTTGCCTGGGGCTGGCGGGCGCGTCTTCTTATGCCGCGGAAAGCATAGAAGCCTCGGCCATGGGAGCCGGGCAGATGTTTGATGCCGCCATTCCAAAAATGCCGCTCGCAAAAGGCCAAAACGACCAAACGACTCAAACCCTTAAGGGCCTTAAAAACATCAAGGCCTCGACCGGAAAACTGGGCCTCACGTTGGCTAAAGAGAAAAAGGCCGCCGCTAAATGCGACGTGACCGTCCCCGGCTGCCGCGAATCAATGGCTGTCCCAAAATATAAGGGAACCTCCGATGGCCCGTCACATTTGGATGGACTCGTGGCGGGAGCCTCCAAGGGAGCCAACAATGGATTTTTTGTTGGGGATTTTCCTGCTTGGATAGGGGCCAAAGGTGTGGAGGAATATAAATATACTAGTTCCAGCTATGCCGCCTACTATACGGGTTCGCAGATCATAGGGTGGACTCTTGGTATTATTTTTCTCCCTCTTGGCCTTGCGGGGGCAATAGTAGGCGGCATTGTTGGAGGCGCTGCCGGAGCTGTCGATCCCAAAGCTGTCTCTAATAATTAGTTCACGGTGAAAGGCATTGCCCTGCGGCGGCAAATCGGTCATAATGGAATGAGAAGCGTAAAAGCCGCTCTCCTGGGACTTATCTGGACTGCGCTCGCGGGAGCTTCGGCTTCCGCGGCGCAAGGCCCGGAGATAAGCCTCGCGACTTCCTTTAACAACGCCCTTATCGCGGTGAATCAAGGCCGCAAATCCCTCCTCAAGCCGCGCGCGGTTAAAGTCGGGTATTTTAACTACGATGACAACAGGACGCCCGTCCCGGATTCATCCAAAAACCCTTATAACATGGTCGGACGGCTCATCAGCGGCGGAAAAATCTGCACGGCGTTTTTGATTTCCCGCCAAGCCGCTTTGACCGCCGCCCATTGCGTGGACAAAAAAGAGCGAAGTTTCTTTGAGTATCAATCAAACGGCCTAAAAAAGAAAGTTTTGGCCGCCCAAGTCGTCTTTCTTCCCGGCTACCAAAATCCCGCCGGAGGCGCCCCGGATTCGCGCGAGGACATGGCAATCCTTTTATTCAAAAACCCCCTTTTTCCCTCCGGCGAGGGTTTATCCATCGCAAGCGAGGTCTTAATAGGCCAAGCCGCCATCGCCGTCGGCTTTCCCGGCCGTAACGGGGAAGAAATCAGCCCTCGCTGCTCGATACGGAATATCGCGGGAGGAGTCATCCATTCCGACTGCGCCACAAGCCCGGGAGAATCCGGCGGGCCGCTTTTGATCGGAAGCGGCGGCAAATGGCGGGTCGCGGGAATTGTCTCCAGCGAGCTCGATCCAAACGATCCGCGCTCGGGCTGGAATTACAGCGACGAAACCGCCAACCGCTTTTGCGATATCGTCCCCTACAAAAACTGGATACTATCGGTTATGCGGCGATGGGAAAACCGCAAGGCGCAGCGCCTTTTTCTCAGTGAACCATCCCCATCCGTGACGGCGGCCAATAGATAAACCAAGCCTTGCCGCGCACATCTTTAAGCGGAACCGGACCCCAGTAGCGGGAATCGCAGGAACGGTCGCGATTATCGCCCATCATGAAATAGGAATGGGGAGGAACGACGACGGGGCCAAAGAAATCGCGCTGAACATCTTGAAGGATGCCGTCCAACTCGTGATTCTGCCAAAGCTCCTGGTATTTTTTAGGGCTGAGATCAAAAGCCCTGATCGATTCCGGCTGGCGCATCTCGCCGTCGGAAAAATGAGCGTAGGGCTCGTTTTTAATCGGAACATCGTTAATGTAGAGTTGACCAGCCCGGACCTCGATTTTATCTCCCGGGAGCCCGATGACGCGCTTAATGAAATCGCGGTGGTATTGAACGGAACCGCAGTGAACGTCGCGAGGATCTTGGTCGGGGAAAGAAAAAACCATGATGTCTCCTCTTTTGACTCCGCGAAAATTGAAAATTCGCTTTCCAGTAAATGGAA
>JAJZJF010000119.1 GCA_021810245.1 bacterium | reverse complement strand
AGAGACAAAGCCGCTCTTCGTTCGCGCTCGAAATTCTGCCATGTCAGCCACTTAGGCCGCTTATAATCGACAACCTTATAGGCTAACCAGGTCGCAAAAGATTCGTTGAGCCACAAATCATCCCACCAGTCCATCGTCACCAAATCGCCAAACCACTGGTGGACAATTTCGTGAGAAACAACCTCATCAACCCGCTGCTTAGCCTTAATCGAGGACATCTTTGGATCAATGAGGACTGCAGAATCTCTAAAAAATATCGCTCCCCAATTTTCCATGGCTCCGGCGGAAAAATCGGGAACGGCCACTAAATCCATTTTCGGAAGAGAATAGGGAATTTTAAAGTAATTGTTTAAATAGCTCAAGGTCTTTTGGGCGGCCTCTAAAGCGAAACCCGTCTGCTTGGCGTCTTCCGGACGGGTCCACACCGTGATTTTCGTCTTGCCCGCTTTAACGGTCTTGCTTGGAACAAGTCTTGCCACGGCCAAGGCCAAAAGGTAAGTCGACATTTTGGGAGTTTCTAAAAACGCGCTGGTCTTCCAACCATCTTTGACCGAAGAGCTTTTTTCCGGCATATTAGACAAAGCGCGCAAATTTTCCGGATAAGAAACCGTCAGCTTAAACGTCGCCTTAAAAGATGGTTCGTCAAAACAGGGAAACATACGCCGGGCGTCGATGGCCTCAAACTGGGTAAAGGCGTAATTTTCCAGCTTCTCTTTGCCGTCTTTTTCCTTATGCTTGGCGGTTGACAAGTAAAGGCCGCGCATTTGCCGGTTTAAGGAACCGGAAAATTCCAAAGACAATATCCCGCTTTTAAATGGAGAGGCCTTGGACAAGGAAATCGTTTGCGCCTCGGCATCGGCAGAAACTGAAAGGGCTTCTCCACTCATCTGCGCTTTTTCAATCTTAAGATCGCGCGCATGCAAAACAATCTCTCGAAGCTCAGAGCGAACATCCAATGCGATCTTTTCTTCGCCAGAAAAACCTCCGGCATCGGGATCGACTTTAATTTTGATATCGTAAGTCTTGGGACTCACGTGTTTGGAAAGGCGAATAGACGGCTCGGACTCATTTAAAACTTTTGAAGAATTCATGGGTGTTAAAACAGCGCCTCCTGCTTTTGAAATCTCGTTCATGACCTGCCTCCTATACAAATTGATCTTTTCCATATATTACCAATTGCGCCGACGGTTTTGAATCCTTTTGGGCTCAAGCAACATCTAAAATAGAGAAGGTGGTTCGCGCCTTTGACAGGAGAGAACAAATGAAAAAGGCTTTAAATTTGGAGTTGCCTCACAAAATACTCATCGCCAGCGATTTAGGGCCGGCCTCTCAGGCCTTGATGAAATTTGCCGAAATCATAAAACCGGTTCTCAAGCCCCAGATGATTCTCCTTTATGCCCAGCATTTCGACGTTCCGCCCTATTTTACAGAAGGCCAAATTTCTTTCTTCGCCAAGGAATTAAAAGAGGCGCACAAAACCGCGCGCCAGCACATCACCCGCTGGGCCAAAGATTTTTTAGTAGACATCGAGAAAATCGAATTAAGAGAAGAGCCGCCGGTAGAAGCGACACTTTTGGGCTCGCGCGAAAATCAGGCTGATTTAATTATGCTCGGCTCCCATGGGAGAAACTGGACCGCGCGCATCTGGCTTGGCTCCGTCGCGGAAAACGTGCTGAGACGCTCAAGCCTCCCTGTTTTAATTGTCCCTCCCCATGCAGAAATTCGCCCCATCAGAAAAATTCTCTCCCCGGTTGGTTTCGGAGAGACTGGAAAAAACGCGTTAAACCATGCCGCTCTCTGGACAAAAGCCGCGAGAGGAAAACTTGTCATCTTGCATGCGCGGGAGACAAGCGCTCCCAAGATGCCTTGTCCATGGAACGCCAAAGAACTGCCTGTCCAATGCGAAATCGACGAAATTACGCTTGAGGGAAATCCCGCTGAAGAAATTTTAAAATTTGCGGAATCAGAAAGCCCGGATATGATTGTCATGGGTTCTGACGTTAAGAAAACCACTCTCGGCTCCGTTTTCAGCTCAATTACGGAACGAGTCCTTCACGCCTGCCATTGGCCGATTTTAATTATTCCAAAGCCCCAAGGAGACCTGCGTTAATGGATGATCCCTTTCCGCACCACTACGAGACAAGCCTGTCCTGGGCGCCTGAAGGCCAGGCCTCGATAGAGGCTTCTCCCCGCCCGCCCATACTCGCTGGACCTCCGCCCCAGTTTGGCGGAGAAAATCGCTGGTGGAGCCCAGAGCATCTATTTATCTCCTCAATTAATCTTTGCCTTCTCTTGACCTTTAGAACCATAGCGGAGAAATCAAAATTAGCGGTCAAAAATTATCACAGCCAAATAAAAGGCAAGTTAGAAAAAACTCCCCAAGGGCTGATGTTTACCGAAGCATTGATGGAAGTCAAGGTATCCATTCCCAAAGGAGAAAAAGATAAGACCCTCAGGCTTTTGGGGATGGCTGAAAAACATTGTTTAATCTCTAATAGCCTTAAAACCAAGGTCTCAACCAAGCTGGAAGTATCGGAGATTTAATTTATTGAGCGCTACCAGTTTGGGCGCGGGCGGGTTTAAATTGCAGGAGATTTAAAATTTCCCGCCTTCCGCAAGAAAGTTTAAGACACTCCTGCGCTTGGCTATGGTTTTCTAAAAAATCAGGATGAGCCAAAACCCATTGATAGTCGTTTTTCGCTGCGTCTCTTAAACCCTCCAAATCTTCTCCAAACCCCCGGTACAGATGGAGCAAGGATAAAAATCCCTCATCCGCATTCTGTTCCGGACGCTGAAAAGAATCAATCGCCCGGCTAAGCCAATTGACGATCTCATAACTTTCTTGGGGATTTAAGCAATCTTGCGGGCTAAAACCGCAAGCGAGATCCAAAAGATTCTTCTTATAGGCCTCGGGGTTGGCCTTGGCCGCGTTAAAAGCGTCTTGCCCCAAGGCCAGCGAACGATTCCACTCGCCCAATTTCGACCGAAGGGCAATCTCGAGAAATTCAAAGTAGAGGCTCCGCGGATACTTCTGGCGCAATTTTTCAATGATGGACAAAGATGTCTTATAATCTTTTTTATCCGCCAGATAGAGAGTCGCAAGAAAAATCGCGGCTTGATCTCGGCTATAAGGCCCGCGGTCTTCGGCGATAATTAAATGTTCGATGCCGCGACGTTCATTGGCATGAAGGCCGCCTAAGAAAGCTCCGGCTTTGAGCAAAAACCCAAAGCGCGAAACCTGATAATCGTAACTTCCAAGGCCCAAGTAGGCGTCGTAGTATGTCGAGTCCAGCCGAATACAATCCTTCAAATGAGAAAGCGCCTTGCGCCCGTTTAAGAAAGCCTTAAACCAATGGTGGTGGATAAAATCCCATTCCCCCAATTCTCCCAGCGAAAGGCCGATGATAAAATGTCCTTCTGCCCTATCAGAGCGGCTAGAACTGGCCAACAAACGCCGGGCGCCTTTAATCGCGAGCTTGAGATCGCTTTTAAAGCGCTGTCTTAGCCAATCAGGAGCCGGAATAATCCCATTTTGAGCGGATGTTTCCCACCACAAGGCTCCGGCATCGGACAGATAGGCAAAAGGATCGTTGGGGTTGGCCTGAACAATTTGGGCAAAATCCCGATTGGCCTGCTCAAAATTCATGCTATAGAGATCGGTCAAGGCGGTCTTAAGTTCGGTCGAGGAAGTCGAAATTAAGAAATTCTCGCCGGCATAAAGACGCCCGCCCGAAAAAAACAAGAGAACAAAGACAAGTTTTCTCATCTTCTATTTTTTTTCTTTTTATCCTCTAAAGCCCAAGGCCCTCGTCCACTTTTATTCCAGAAGCTTTGAATGTAAGCCCAACCCTCTTCCGCCGTCTCGGCGATATAAAACAGACGCCTCTCGGCCCAGGAAATGAGCCCTTGCTCGGCAAGAAAATCCCAGTCGATCACCCGCTCCCAAAACTCGCGTCCAAAGAGGACAATCGGAAGAAGAGACTTTTTCCCTGTTTGGACCAGGGTCAAGGCCTCGAAAAGTTCGTCAAAAGTCCCGTATCCTCCGGGGAAAGCCACCATCGCCTTGGCGCGCATCATAAAATGCATTTTTCTAAGAGAAAAATAATGAAACTGGAAACTCAAATCCGGAGTCAAATAGGGATTGGGATCCTGCTCATGCGGAAGAGTGATGTTAAGCCCGATGCTTTTGGAGCCCGTCTCCCAAGCTCCTCTATTGGCGGCTTCCATAATTCCAGGCCCGCCGCCGGTGACAATGACAAATTCAAGGCCCTTGTCTTTCTGCTGGGCTTTTGAAATCAGGGCGGCAAATTTCTGGGCCTCCGCATAATAATGGGATTGCTTCAAGCGCATCTTGGCGAAATTGAGCTTTTTAATTAATTCCGGATTTCGCGGAGAAGCCTTGAACTCGTTTTGGGCCGCAATCAGATTTTTGCGAGCCCCTTCCGGAGACAAAATTCGCGCCGATCCGAACACGACAATGGTCGAGCGAATGCGGTGTTCTCTTAGAATCATCTCCGGCTTGAGAAGCTCCAACTGCAAGCGCACGGGACGCAGTTCTCTTTTATTTAAAAAGCGCATATCCTCATAGGCCAAGGAATAAGCCTTGGAAGTTTTAATCTGGCCAATCATCTGCGCTTTTTGATCATCACTCGCTTCGCGGTTTAAAGGTTCCATAATTTCCCCTGTTATTGTATTTTTAAAATTCTCGGCAGCCAAAGGCTGAGGCCCGGAAGATAGGTCACCCAAACAAGAAAAAAGACCAATATCAGCCAAAACGGAAACGCCGCGCGGTAAAGCTCGGGCAAAGGCTTTTCAAAACGGCGGCTCGACAAAAAAAGATTTAAGCCCA
>JAJZJF010000118.1 GCA_021810245.1 bacterium | reverse complement strand
ATACCGGCATTTTGTTCCCGAAGATCGCGCTTTATGTCTCAATTCAAATCCACCCACACGCTCTTAAGTTGGGTGTAAGACTCAATGGCGTATTGGCTCTTTTCCCGGCCATAGCCGCTTTGCTTAAAGCCGCCCCAGGGCGCGGCCGCGTCGACAAAGTGATAGCAGTTAATCCAGACCGTTCCCGCTTTAATGTTTTGCGCCATCTGGTGAGCCTTTTTAACATCTTTAGTCCACACGCCCGCGACAAGCCCATAAGAACTGTTATTGGCGCGGCTGACAACCTCTTCAACGGAATCAAACGGCATCACCGCCGCCACTGGGCCAAAGATTTCTTCCTGCGCGATTTTCATCGAATCTTTGACGTCGGAAAAAACCGTGGGCTTAACAAAATAGCCCGCGCCCGAAACGGCTTCTCCTCCCGCTAAGAGTTTGGCTCCGTCTTTTTTTCCGGAATCGATATAAGACAAAACTCTTTGCCGCTGTTCTTCAGAGACAAGCGGCCCCATCTGGGTTTTGGGGTCCAGCCCGGGGCCTTGCCGAACGGTTTTAGCCCGCTCGGAAAGAATTTGGACGAGTTCATCAAATTTTGGGCGCTCGACAAAAATGCGGGATCCCGCGGAGCAGCATTGGCCTTGGTTATAAAAAACTCCCATAAACATTCCTTTGGCCGCGGCTTCCAAATCCGCGTCGGCAAAAACGATATTGGGAGATTTTCCGCCAAGCTCAAGAGTCACGCGCTTTAAATTCCCGGCGGACGCCTTGATCACTTCTCGCCCGACTTCGGTTGAACCCGTGAAGGTCACTTTGTCGACATTTGGATGCGCCGCCAACGCCGCTCCGGCGCTCGGCCCAAAACCGGGAACGATATTGACGACACCTTCAGGCAAACCCGCCTCTAAAAGAAGCTCGCCGAGAAGCAAGGCAGAAAGCGGGGTTTGTTCGGCCGGTTTTAAAACAAGGACGTTTCCGCAGGCCAGAGCCGGGGCCAAACGTTCAACCGCCATAAGCAGCGGAAAATTCCAAGGGATAATCGCTCCGATGACGCCCACGGGCTCGCGAACGGTATAGTGAAGAAATTTCGCTCCGGGATAATACGGCACCGAGACCGGAATCGTCTCGCCGTGAATTTTGGTCGGCCAACCGGCAAAATAGCGCAAAAGACCGATCGCCAGCGGCAAATCCCCATTTTTAGACTCGCGAATGGTTTTCCCGTTGTTTAAGGTTTCAAGCTGGGCCAATTCCTCGGCATGAGATTCCACGAGATCGGCAATTTTATTGATTATTTTTTCGCGTTCGGCGGGACTCATCTTGGACCATGGCCCATCCAAAGCTTTTCGCGCGGCCAAAACGGCCCGATCGACATCCTGGGCATTGGCTTCCGCAACCATGCCGAGAACTTCTCCTGTCGCGGGGTTGTGGGTCTTAAATGTTTTCCCGGATGTCGATTCAACCCAATGGCCGCCAATGAGCATCGGATGAATTTTCTTGGATAAAAACTTTTGAAGATTTGGATGAACTTCAGGGGCAATAGCGATAGGCATAGAGGCCTCCTTACTTGAATTATGCGCCGACTTTTAAGGCTTTCTCAAGCACTTCGGGAATATAAAGGATGCGCTGGCAGCTTTCACAAAAAACAAAATTCTTAAGTTTGGTCACTTCGATGACCATCTGCGGCGCGAGATTCATCCGGCAAGCCCCGCAAACAGCCCCGCCATCGGATTTTTTAATCGCCTTGGAAATGGGATCGCGCTTGCCCCGGGAACGAATATGATCGTAGATTTTATGGATGTCTTCAGGGATGGGCGCCGCCAACGCTTGGCGTTCAGTTAAGAGAGCTTCTTTTTTTGCCTGAGTCGCCGCGAGACTAGATTCTTTTTCCGCGATTTGAGCTAACAAAACCTTTTCCTCAGCGCTGAAATCAGCGGCAACCTTCTTCAACTCTTTCTGGGCCGCATCAATTTTTTCCATCAGCTCCAGAATCGCGGTTTCAATATCCCCGACTTCAGACTTTGCGCGATCAATTTCCGTTTGAAGAGCCTTAAAGGCTTCATTGGTTTTAACGGTATTGAGTTCGCCGGAGTGTTTGCGAATAGCCTCTTCTTTTTGGGCAAGTTCTAGTTCCCGCTCTTTTTTCTTTTTCTCGAAATCCTGAACCTGAGCCTTGGCCGAAGCGGCCTTATTGCGGGCTTCTTCAATCGTGTTTTTTAGAACTTGGATAGCGGCGGGAATGTCGGCAAGGGCTTTATCGACGACGTCAATAGCCTGATCGTGCTTTTGAAGAACGATCAACTGCTGAACATGTTCCGCGTTTAAGGCCATCGAAATTATTATAGCAATTCATATGCGAGATTCATCTTAAAAGGCTTCCCAAAACATAGCGTTAGAGAACTCTAAAATTTCCGTCCGTTCTCAGAACAAAAGTTCGATGTTCCTGACGGGCAAAAACCTCGATGCGCTCCACCGCCAAAGGATGTTTTACGTTAGGATGCTTGCCTTGATACGGCGAGGCCACCTTACTTCCCTCCGGAATTTCTCGCCAAGCCTGAATGGCTTTTAAAATCTCTGAAACGGGCACGCGCTCATCATCGGTTAAGTTGATAACCACCGTCCCCAATCCCAAGCCGTGGCGCTCGCCATGTTTATAAATCTGGGAATTGGCTTTATTTAAAAAAAGAGGAAAGCTCGACATGGAATGAACCGACTTCATCTCCGCCATTTTACCGTCTAAAACCAAATCCGGAGTCGATTGCTCTCGAACCCCGCCTTCAATGAGAACGACCTGCAATTGGTTCACCCCGGATTTTAAAAGCGATTCCAAGAGTCTTCTTTCATGGGGCAACAAATCCGGCAAAATTTCGACCAGGGCCGGAGAATGGGAGACGTCAACCGTGATGATATCGCCACCTTGACCGCCAGGATAATGATAAACCTTGATGGAATGAATTTTCCCATTCCAAAAAGCCTCCATCAGCTGTTCCCGGAAATGCTCCAGCGCCGCATTGGTATTAGGAATCGCCGCCGAAACTTCTCCGGCATTATGAACCTCGATAACCGCGGGCGGTCCTCGGGACAAGAGAGAGCCTAATTGCCCATCCCGTTCCCCTTTAAAACCATCTCCATCCCACAAAGATGAGAAAGATTGCTGACGAATGCCGCGCTTTAAAAATTTCGACGCAAAAGACTTAAGCCTGCCCCACGCTTTTGAATGAATATGCGATCGATTTCCTTCTTGTCCGACTAAAGGGGTTTGAGGCTTTACCGCCCTTTCGTCTCCAAGCCCTAAAGACGCTGGCGGATTTTCATCCATCTGCGGGGCTGAAGTTGGCGGCAAATCTTTTTGCAAAAGAACTTCTTGAGGAGCGCGAATTTTTTCTTTAGAAATTGAAACCCCGTCTTCTTCTAGGACCGCGTCTAAGTTTTGGCCTTCATTGGCATCAATGGAAGGGATAGGAACATTGATATTGACCAAGACAGGCTCTTGGGACTGAGAGAAAGTCTGATCGCGGTTGAGGGCGTGCGAATTAAAGCTCAAGAGCCTTATAAGAAGGATTAGTTTAATCATATCCTCATGATAAGACAAAAAGGAGAGCCGCAACAGGGCCTAAAGGCCTAGATTATGTCTGGGTCTTTTGCCGGGACGCCGACTGGGCCTTTTTCCAGATGTTTTCTAGGACTTTGGACCCATGCGGATTTTTTGAGGGCGTGGTATCATGAGTTATCGTTCGATGGAAATGATGAATGGAGAGAATGGAGGAATGAAAATGAAAAATCTCAAATTGGCCTTAATAGCGGCGCCCCTGATCGCGCTGTCGCCTTTTTCCGCCTTGGCGCAAAACTTTGAGAGAACATGGGGCAATGGGAAACAAGGCTTCACTCAAGCGGCTTCGGGTATTTCCGACTTCGTCTTAAAGCGTAAGCCGGAAATAAAAAAGCCGACGTCCCCTTCAAAGACGAAACTCGACTATTCTCAAACCGCCTACGCCAAAATAGACGCGCTTTTTAATCATGGCTCTCCCGTTTCCCGTGAAGACATGACGGGAGCGTTCCTCGGACGTTGCTACGCAAAAGGCGCGCCTAATCATCCGTATGGCAATTTGCTCGTTGGCGGGCCGGTCGTCGCGTCCGGCGATGGCAACGGGCCGCTGTTTAGCGATGCAACTCCGGCGGTTTTCCAGGTAGCCGTAGTTCTTTACAGTCATTTCTCATACTCCAAAGGCAATAATCTCGGAAGATACCCCAACGTTGACAGATTCCTGGAAAGTCACATCAATGATGAAGCTGTTCAAAGTCAGATATCACGCTATATCCAATATGGCAACGCCCTAAAAGATTCCTGGGCGGGCATAAATCATTTCTCAAAAGCGAACGGATACATCCTTTTGAAAATCAAGAGTGACGACGATGAGCAAGAGGGCTACCGCTGTTATTTCTTCAAAAAAATCCATGATTGAATGAGGGAGGATTAAATTTATGAATCGATTGCGATTTTTCGCTCTTGCGGCGCTCATCAGTCTTGCGCCCGCCGCTAATATCCGGGGACAAGATATGGACAGCGCCGGAAGTTTCGCGAATACCGGAGCCAAGGCAGAAACTCTAGCCCACTCGGCCCTATCCAGAATGCGCCGGTCAAAAAGAAATCCTGTCACTCTCTCTCGCGCGCGGATATTAAAAGGAGACTCTTCCGGCTGCACCTGGGTTGAAAGCTCATCACTAATCCCCGTGGGAGAAGAAAACACTCGCGAACAAGTCCGCGGCGAGGCCTTGGGCCGGGCGAGGCTTGGGGCAGTCGAGGAATTTCTCGGAGTCGATGTCAACTCAAGATATCTCAGCGTCCAGCACGGCGAGT
>JAJZJF010000117.1 GCA_021810245.1 bacterium | reverse complement strand
GCGACGCTCGCGAAAAAACAAAAGGAAACGAGCTGCCAGGCCATTTGAAAGCCCCAGAGAATATTTTGAGTGTCGGCGAAGTTGAAAAACAAGTAGGCCAAGGGAATGAATGTCCAGTGAAAGGATCGCCTTTTAGAAAAAATCAACGAAAAACAGATAAAAGACAAAATTAAAAATATTCCACTGGCGACCATGGCGGCTCTAACGTTAAAAGAAGTGAGCCGATATAATCCTATGAACAGAAGATAGGGAATTATCATCCGGTTTTCATTGTGCTGGGCCCAGAGCTGAGCGAACTTAAGATTTCCGGCGTAGAAATGTCCCATAAGGGAAACGATCTCCCAGTCGTCCCCGAATGGAACATTGACCCCATAGGCCAATAGATATGCGAAATAGAACAGGATTGGTAGCAGGATCAAGATGACAAGAGCGCTCCAGTACAATTTTGAGAGGGCCTGGTTTTTTTGCATTTTTCTTGATTTTCTTGAATTAGTTTACAAACTTTTCAGAGGGCTTGTTTGATATAATAAACTCTTGTGAAGCCTTTTTTAACCATCTTGTCCGCGCCTTCTGGAACTGGGAAATCCACCATTTGCCATCAATTGATGAAAAAGCGCGTGGATGTCTTTCAGTCCATTTCTTCAACTACCCGCTTGCCGCGCCCCGGAGAAAAATCAGGGAAAGACTATTATTTCTTAACCGTTGATGAATTTAAGGCGAAAATTCAAGCCCAAGAGTTTATAGAATGGGCGACGGTGCACGGCGAATATTACGGAACCTCAAGGCAAGTGATTGAAGATTTATTGGGCAAGGGAGTTTATCCGCTTTTGGCCATCGATGTTCAGGGCGCGGCGTCCATCAAAAATAAAATGACCGATGCGGTTTTAATTTTCTTGGCCCCCCCATCGATGGAATCCTTAAAAATTCGCCTGGAGAAGCGAAAGGACGCCAAGGACGACATGATGAAGCGCCTAGCCGATTCCCGAGATGAGATTTCGGCGGCGAAAAATTATGATTACATCGTCGTCAATGATGACTTGGAAAAAGCCGTTTCTCAGATAGATTCAATTATCACGGCCGAAAAACTTAAAGTTTCTCGACAAGAGCTCTCGAAGATTTTACCGACTTACATTTAAATTAGATAAGAGGAGGCGTGTCTCAAATGGAAAAAGATAAGGTGGGTGGTCAGGCCGCAAAGGGGCCAGAGAGCGCTGATAAACCCCTTGAGTTTTTTATTTTGGATTACCCAAAAAGCAAATATGAAGCCATTCCCTTGGCAGCCGAGTGGGCGCAGATTATCCGGCGCAAAGAGGAAAATCGGCATATGACTCCCAATGAAATTCTTGAGATGGCGATACGAGATGTTTTGAGCGAAAGAATTACTTTAAAAGACGTTCGTAAGGCGAGCGTCTCAGAGTCGGAGTCACCTGATGCCCTCCTTAACGGCGCGGACAAATCTAAATAAGGCCGAGAATCAATTTGTTTCGCCGCGTTCGCGCCTGCGTCGAGTCGTTTTGGGCGTGACGGGGTCGATTGCGGCTTATAAAGCGCCAGAAATTGTTCGGGGGCTGGTCAAGTCTGGTTTTGAAACCCGTTGCATCCTAACTCCGAGGGCTAAGGATTTCACCACGCCCTTGACCTTGGCCGCTCTTTCTCATTATCCGCCTATTGAAAACGAAAGTGATCCCCGTTTGTGGGAAATGGCCCATTTGTCCTTGGCGGATTGGGCTCCTATTTTGCTGATCGCTCCGGCGACCGCGGACTTTATCGCCAAATTGGCGGCGGGACTTAGCGACAATCTGCTCGCATCTTTGGCGCTTGCCTTTAACGGGAAGATTATTGTTTGCCCCGCGATGGATGGCGGTATGTGGCAACACCCCGCGACTCAAAGAAATGTCGAGACCATTCGCCAATTTGGTTATGAAATTTGGGGGCCAGAATCGGGAGAACTCGCGAGCGGAAAAATTGGAATTGGCCGGATGGTTTCTCCCCAGACCATTGTCGAGCGTATAAAAAGCTTGTCTTTAGATAAAAAGGCGCGGATGAGGAAATTCTTGTAATGAGTTTTTCTTGGCGCGGTTTGCGCGTTCTCATCACCTCGGGTCCGACACGGGAATTTCTCGATCCCGTGCGTTTTCTAAGCAATTCTTCAAGCGGAAAGATGGGTTGGGCCTTGGCTAGCGCGGCGCGGCGTTTGGGAGCGAAAGTCACTGTTATCAGTGGGCCAGTTTCGACTATTTCCCCGAAGGATGTCGAGGTCAAATGGGTCACGACTGCGCTTGAGATGCGGCGCCAAGTTTTAAAAACGGCCGAGAAGGCCGATTTGATCATTTCCGCCGCGGCGGTGACCGATTGGCGGGCCAAGACCGTTGCCACCGAAAAAATTAAGAAAAAAAACGGCGAGATTGAGATTGCGCTTGTTCCAAACCCCGATATTATCGGCGAAGTGGGAGAAATCAAAAAAAAGGACGGAGCAAAAGCCAGGAAATTTCCGGCCTTGATTGGCTTTGCCCTAGAAACAAGAGATGTGGAATCTTCGGCTTTAAAAAAAATGTGGGCAAAAAATTTGGACATGATCGTCGCCAATTCTCCCGCTTCGTTGTCTTCGGAAAATATTCGGGCGACCTTGTTGCTGAAAAATGGAGTTAAGAGAAAACTGCCCCTTTTGCCTAAGAGACTTTGCGCTCAGGCGATTTTAAAAGAAGCGGAGTCTTTTCTATGAAAGACGCTCGGGCTGAACTCCGCACCTTGACGGCGCAGTTAAAACGCCGGATCGCTTCGTCGGATGAATTAGATTGGGGGCATGGGCAGAAGAGGCGCGACAAGACTCTTGAAGAATTAAAATTAGAAGTTGAGTCCTGCCAAAAATGTCCCCTGGGGAAAACTCGCATTAAAGCCGTTTTTGGAGTGGGAAACCCGCGCGCAAAGGTTATGTTTATTGGAGAAGGTCCTGGCTATTTTGAAGACAGAAAAGGCGAGCCGTTCGTGGGAAGGGCGGGGCAATTGCTGGATAAGATACTTGAGTCAATTGGCTTGTCTCGCCAGACGGTTTATATTGCCAATACCGTTAAATGTCACCCAATGAAAAACCCCAAGACTCCCGACGCTCGCTCTAACGATCGCCCCCCTATCGAGGAGGAGATGGACGCTTGTCGGCCTTATCTGGATGAACAAATTGACCTAATTGCCCCTCGATTTATCGTGACATTGGGAAGCGTTTCAACCAAGGCGATGCTGCATAATGAAGAGCCCATTTCCAAAGTGCGTGGCATTTGGCGCGAATATAAAACCGCTTCTGGGCGTTTAGTGGATCTTCTTCCCACTTTTCACCCCGCGGCCCTTTTACGCAATCCTGATCTTAAGAAACTCGTATGGATGGATATGAAAAATCTTAGATCTAAACTTGAAAAAGGAGTATAGAGTTCTTATGGACAGAAAGCAATCGGCGAAGACGAAAACGACGCTTGGCGCGGGAATTAAAAATAGCTTTAAAAAAATCGGGAATGTTTTTCAAAACACGATAAAATCAGAGGACAATATTTTTTCATATCTTAAGACCTTTGCCGATGACAAGGGCGTCGCTGCGGTGATGCCCAGCAGCCGCTATTTGGTCGGGAGAACCCTTCGGGCGATGGACATTAAGCACGCGAAAAAAATCATCGAATATGGGGCGGCGGAAGGAGTGATGACGCGAAAAATTTTGGAAGAGATGCCCAAGGACGGGAAAATACTCTCAATTGAGCTCAACGATTGCTTCTACGAGAAATTAAAAACTCTTGAGTCTGACCCTAGAATGAGCCTTTATCACGGCGATGTCCGCCAGATCGATTCGATCGCAAAAGCTCATGGTTTTTCCGCGGGAGAAATTGATGTCATCGTCTCCGGGATTCCCTTTGCCTTTTTAAGCGCCGAAGAAAGAGCCAAGTTATTGTCGAAAACATCCGATCTCTTAAAACCCGGCGGGTGTTTCGTCGCCTATCAAGTGACCACGCATCTGATTCCAATTCTCAAAAACCATTTTCGGAAAGTAAAGATACAATTTGAAATCCGAAACATCCCCCCCCATTTCGTGTTTGCCGCTTTTAAGTAGGAAGTCGAAGAGTTGTCGTTTTAGAGGGCCATGCGCATTCTTGAAGTCGCTTTTCCCATTCCCCTGGACCGCACCTTCCATTACCTGGTGGGCGATGGCATTTCTTCTCTTAAGCCTGGGATGCGGGTCAAGGCTCCGTTTGGAACCCGGAAACTCACCGGTTTTGTCGTTTCCGTTTTTGAGGGCGAACCCGCCAGGCCGCTAAAACCCATCGATGAAATTCTTGATCCCGAGCCTTTGTTGGATTCAGAGGGCTTTAATTGCGCCTTGTGGATGTCTAAGCGTTATGGTGCGCCTTTGGGAGAGTGTCTTAAATCGGTTTTGCCCAGTTTTATTAAATTTCCGTCTTTAAATCCGCGCAAGAAAAAGAAAGTTCCGCTTTCCGGAGAGAAAAAAAAAGAGAATGGGCCGGAGTTTGTTTTGACTCCGGATCAAGCGGCGGCTTTTTCTAAACTTGCCGATAGACTTAGTTTAAATGAATTCCATGCCGCTTTGATTTACGGAGTTCCCGCTTCGGGAAAAACCGAGGTTTATCGGCGCCTCATTTTGCAGACCTTGCAATCCGGCGCTCAGGCTTTGTTTTTGGTTCCAGAAATATCCTTGGCCGGGCCTTTCTTTAAAGAGTTTTCAAGCCTGTTTGATTTTCCGGTGGATCTCTGGCACAGCCAGGTTCCTGTCGGTAAGCGCAAACAAGCGTGGATGGGGCTTAGTCAAGGAGAGCCGCGTCTTGTGGTGGGCGCGCGTTCAGCTTCTCTTTTGCCGTTTAAAAATTTAAAGTTGATTGTCATTGATGAGGAACAGGATGAGTCTTTCAAACAGGAAGGACAAATTCCTTATTATCATGCCCGGGATGTGGCCTTTT
>JAJZJF010000020.1 GCA_021810245.1 bacterium | reverse complement strand
TAAAAGATTCTCCCTCAGACTCAATCCACAAATGGCCTTGAAAGAGGGTTATTGGCTTTGCTTCGGGCGATGGATAGAGAAATGATTTTTTCCCGCTGGGAATAATCCATATCCAATGTCCATTCAATAGCGCGCCTTCCTGTTTCCCATTTTTGTAATAATAATTGAGCCCATCGGTGACCCAGCCATTTTTATGGGAAAACGTGTTTTGCGGCGGCAAGCGAAGGCTCGCGATTTCATCAGGACTTGGATTTCCCCCGGAAGTATATTGGCCTTCGGGCGGCGCCGGAGGCTGCCTTTGATTCCATGGATTGGGCGGAATTTTATTGATTTTAGGAGCTTTTAAACTTCCCTTCCCAAGAATTTTTGCCAGAGCCAAACGCCCTCTTGAGCTTCTTTTTTTATGATTTTTTCGCTCTAATTTGCCGCGGCGGCTTTTGAGCTTTCGGGAGCTTTTGTGAGCTTTCATTCGCGCTAAATCGAATGCGCGGCTTAACGGGTCGGCGGATAATTGGCGCTTCTCGCCGTTGCGTTTTCGCCTTCG
Organism: bacterium; assembly: GCA_021810245.1. Classification (GTDB taxonomy): domain Bacteria; phylum Elusimicrobiota; class Elusimicrobia; order UBA1565; family UBA9628; genus JAKAQV01. The sequence goes on along the minus strand of JAJZJF010000020.1, from coordinate 25,972 downwards.
CTTGAAAGAAACTGGTTTTTCTTTTCTGGATTCGGCTTTGCTAGGCAGCTTTCCGGTTTTAACCCAGGCATTAAGAAGGCGTTTTTCCGACTCAAGATCGGATGCGGGATTTTTGTCAAAGCGCCTTTGAACGCCGTGAACTAGGCTTGAGCGATTGGCATGACTTCTTGGATTGCCCGAATTCTCTTCTTCCTGAGCATTAATTTGAGAGTTGAGTGAAGGATGGTCGAAAATCCGCTTAGGGGCCTCTTTTTTTGAAGAGTTTTCGCCCTCGATAAACGCCCAATTCCCCTCGGGCGGAGTATTCTCTTGAGAGCCGTAGGCGCTAATTTCCCTAGGAACGTCGGAGGCCATCGCGTCATGCCAAATTTGGGCGCGGATGGGTTTTATTCGCGGATTGGCTTGAACCAGTAGCGTTGCCAACGGATCAACCGATTCTTTTAAAGCTCCCAATGAGTGTTTTATTGGCCGATGGGAGACTTCTTTTCCCATGCTCAAAACCGGAAAATGAGATCCCGGCATGGCCTTATAAGCGAAAAAGATGAGAGCGCCCAAGATGAGAAGGGTCGCCAACGACTTTTTCATCTTAAATCTCCGCTTAAATCTCCGCGATAAAGCGCGTCGTTAATGATTTTTGGGGCGGTGAAACGTTTCTGATTTGAGAAACGGGGGAATGATAAAAAAGCATGACTTTGCGGACATATTCGCGGGTTGAGCGGTATAGCCAGCGGCTCCGTAAAAAGCGCGGACCGGCGTGATAGGCCGCAATGACCCGCGCAACAACCCAGTTCGGCAAATGTCTCGCCTTGGCGCCGCTTAAGCCCAGCTTCTTTAAAATATTGGCGAAGAGATTCGCTAAATAGGCGCTCCCGGCGGCGATGTTATCGTCTCCAAAGAAAAGCCGATAAGAAGAAATCCCAAAATGAGAAGCCGTTCTCGGAACGACTTGCATGAGGCCTCGCGCGCCGCGGGCTGAAACGGCATTTTCATTAAACCCCGATTCAGCGGCGATGACGGCTTTAATGAGCCGCGGATCAAGATGATAAATAGAAGCGTATTTGAGAATGATGGGGTCATATTGATCGGTTTTTCGCGGATGAGAGGTAAATTGGCTAAAAAGCCGTCCATACCTTGTAAAAACAGGCGGAGGAGGAATTTTTAAGAAGTTTTCTCTGGGAAGTCCGATGAAGTTGACGGGTTTATCCAAAACTTTTTTGGGCGAGACTTGAGGTTTTGGCGCGGGAACGGGTCCTTGAATCTTGGTTATTTCCCGATCGAACATCCAGTTAAGGCGATTGACGTCAATATCGGGGGGTGTAAAGCCCGCCATGGCCAGTATCGGCGCCTTGCCCACGGCATTTCCCTTTTGGGAATGGGCGATTTGGGGGCTTAAGGCGATAACAAAGGATAAGACCATCAGACAACGATATAATCTCATCATATCTCCAGTATATCATGGGTCTTGCCCCGCCGACAGGGCCAAAGGGCCTAGAGGAAGCTAGGTCTTTAGGCCTATCGGTTTTTCTCTTGTGTGGCTAGATCTCAACGAGTTTTCTAAGACTGCGGGTGGATGGCGCCTTTGAGGCGTATCCCAGGCGGAAAAGCATTAAAATCCCCTTCTCGTTTTTCATGGGGAACGCCTCTTTTAGAGCCCGAGCTCCTTTTTCAAGAACCCGGCGCTGAGACGGCGTAAAGTGATGGGGCTGTTCCCAAAACAGATGAAGGAAATAGACTATCGCGCTTTCGGGCTGAAGGGAAAGGCCTAAAGAGCTCATTTTAAGCCAAAGGCGTTCAAATAATTTCCCGCCGTTGAGAATGGACTGAGGCGAATCATCGGGGATTTCAATGAGGCCCAAGGCGGAAGAGCCCATGGACAATTGATAATCTCGAAAAGCCGCGAAAAGGCTCAGGCCAAAGAAATTAAGAATAGAGGTCAGCGTCCAGGAGCGCAAAAGCCTAAAGGCGGGTTCTTGAAACCCCAATTCCAACGTCTTGATAAAGAGCCCGTCACGGGTTTTTTCGGCTTCCGCCTGGGTCCAGCGAATGTTCTGAAAAAGGCTTTGATGGACGCCTTGATGCTCCATCATGATCTGAGAGCCGAAAAAGGCGGCCTTGGCCGCCTTTTGTTTCGAGGCGGAGTTTTCCGTGAGAAGGAGTTTCCCAAAGCCCGATTCTTCGGCGGTCTTAACGAGTTCTTTTCGCATTTCTGGCGGAAGTTCCTTTTTTTGATACTTCCCGCGGTTGACCGCGCGCGTCTCAAGATAAGGAAAAAGCGGTTGCTGGTTTTTAGATGGGGATTTGGAAAATCGAAGAGAAGAGATGAGCTTTTTGTTCGCTCCCTCCGGGAATAACTCTTCAATCATCTCAAATCCAAATTCCTCGGAGGCGATGCGCGCATTTTCCAGGACCGCCCCATAGCCGGTCAGTGACGGGCGATGATTGAAATTGAAGGGGTGATCATCGAATTCGCCAATGAGCTCAAGGGTGTCTCCGTTTAGGGACAATCTCCAATCCTGGAGATTGTCCCCTGAGGGGGCCATTTGGGCGTAGCGAGCGATTTCGGAGATGATTTCTTGAGAGATCGTCATTTCTTTTATGTCAACGAGGAGTTGATTTTATTTTCTCCAGACGTTTCCTGGCGATCATTAAAGCCAAGCGCTGAAGGGGATGATTGTTTCCCCAGGGCCGCCAACAGCGCGAAAGCTTGTTCCGATAGGCATCAAATTGAAGACTATAGGGCGCGGCTAAAACCGGGCCGCGCTTGAGCAAGATTTTTAGGGCCTGGGTCGCGGCCATGCCCGCGCAGATTTGGCAAGCCATGCCGGTCGAAGGGCCCTTGCGCTCTTTAAAATTGACGGAGCTGGGATCGACCAGATAATTAAAATGGAGCCCGGCGGGGGCCAAGCCCAATAAGAATCGCAAAGCCTTTTCTTCTTCCGGCAAATCACCCCAGCAAAAATACTCTTCAAACGTCATTTTCCCAGGGAGGAAAGTCAGCATTGCCGCGCTCATGCCCAAAGGCCCGGCGGTGACGGCGGGAACGCCCTTTTTTTCGCAGGCGGCAAATGTCTTTTCTCGGGCCGAGAAAGCGAAAAAATCAAGGCCGTCAATATAGAGATCGGCGTCTTTGAGAAATTCCGAGAGATTTTCAGGCTTGACTCCCTCGGGAAATATCTTGATATCAAGTTCAGGGTTGATGTCTTTGGCCATTTCAGCTAAAACCTCGGCCTTGGGCCTTCCGAGGCTTGGCATCGTCGCTCCCACTTGACGATTGAAGTTGTGTATTTCAAATTCGTCAAAATCCGCGATTTGAAAGGATCCGATGCCCAAACGCGCCAAGGTCAATAGATGAATTCCGCCGACGCCCCCCATGCCGGCAATAGCCACTCTTTTTTTGCGCAAAATTTCTTGTTCCTCTTTTGTCACCCATCCGATATTGCGTGAAAAAGCGTCGGCGTAATCGAATTTATTTTTGAATTCCATTATAATGCTTCCTTGTGATTTTGCAGCGCTGGCGGAGGCCAGCCGCGGAGACCGCTCCAGGCGCGCTTGACAAGGCGCCCAGAGCGGTCCAAGCTCGCATGTATTAGGCGGAGATGAATTCTTTTGCGGACAAGAACGGCTTAAGGATTTCGGACGCGGCCTTTTGGTCGCTTGTGAAGAAGAATTGCGTGTCCCCAAATCCAAAGCAGAACTCGACGTTAACACCCTTTGAGAGAAAGGGCTGGAACACCTTATTCCACAGATCTCCTGGGCCGAAGGATTTGGTGTTGATCTGCAGGGCATCGGTGATTCTGCTGAAAATGCCCGCCTGAAGCAGACCCTTATGCACTTTCTGGGCGTCTTGCGGGTTTTTAAACGCAAAGGCGATAAAACCCATGGGTCCCGCGGAAAAACCAGAGAGCATGGCGAATTCCGCATTGTTTTGCGAGAAGACCTTAAACACCGGCTCAAGCGCTCCGGGCGTATTGCTTAAGGGGACAGTTAGGACAGGTACAAACCCCGCGAACTCACTATTATGCTGTGTCATTTTATTTTCTCCTTTTTTCATTCGAATATCCCTGGGAGAGAGCGAATTTTCGCCCGTGGATTTTTTTAAGAGCACAAACGAGCGCTCTTAGCCCTTATACTGGCATAAACACAATGAGTTGTCAAACTAAATGTTTGTTTTGGTATTGACAGTTTCCAATAATAATATCATAGTAATAGATATGCCAAAAACAATAATGATCGCGGATGATAATCCCCTAGTTCATAATTTGGTCTCCGCTCAAGTCGCTTTTTTAGGGCATGAGATCGCGGGGGTTGAAACAAACGGGAAAAATGTTTTGGCGACTTATCGCCGCTTAAATCCGGATCTTTTAATTTTAGATATCAGTTTTGAGGACACAGACGGCTTGACCATCTTGCGCCAGTTGCGAGCGGCGCATCCCACGGCCAAGGTCTTGGTCTTGAGCGCAAACGACCAAAAAGAAACTCGCGCGACCGTAATGGCGTTAAAGGCCTCTTTTCTTGCCAAGCCTTTTTCCACCACTGATTTTCAATCGGCGATTTTAAAAATATTCGGCCAATTGCCCAACAATAGCGCGGAGGCTTTTAAATGAGCGAATCGTTGAGCTCTCAAGAGTTGGAAATTCTCGGCGATATCTTTCAGGAGGGGGCGCTTTTAAGCGGCCGGAAATTATCCAAGTTCGGCCAGGGCAAATGGAAGGTCTCTTTCTCCGGCATAAGAACGGTCTCTGGAGAAAAAATCCCGGAATTTTTTAAGTTGGACTTTGGAATCAATATGGGAGCCACTATTGGAATTGCAGAGCCGCTTTTTTTTGAAATCGTGATGCTGTTTCCGGAATGGAGTTTGATTCCTCTGGAAAAAAGCATCGCCGAAGCGACTGGGATGAGCGCTGACAACACAGACGATAAGCGCCCGATTTTTAGCGAAGTGGCCAATATCTTAGGTCACGGCATTTTAGGGGCCATGGCGGATTATTGCGGAGAAGCTTTTATCTCTTTAGCGCCAAAGCTTGCGCACGGCACGAAACAGGAAATTGTCGCCATGGCGACAAAACGGATGCCGGAAAATGCCGAGGCTATTTTAACCCATGCGGAATTTTTCTCGGATGCTCAGGCCTGCGCGGCTACGGTGATTGTTTTGGCCGATGCCGCGGCATTAAAGAAGGCGTTGCCGAAGTCATCTGTTTCGGCTCCCAAAGAAGAGAGTCTGGCGCCATCTTCGCCTAAGGAAGTTAAAATGCAGTCTGCCCCAAATTCCAATTTTCAGGTTTTATGCGTTCAAGACCCGCAAGATTTAAAAGACGTTTTTCGTCTTCGCTACCAGGTTTATGTCGTTGAACGCGGGTTTTTAAATCCGGCGGATTATTCCAATGATCTTGAGAAAGACATTTATGATGAATCCTCAATTCACTTCTTGGTTCGCGACAGTCAAGGCCTTGCCCTTGGAACGACCAGACTAGTTTTAGATTCAAAGTGGGGCTTCCCCATAGAGAAGGAATACGATATCACAAAAACTTTGTCCCAGATTGATAGGAAAAAACTGGGAGAATTTTCGCGCTTTGCTATCCCGCGAAATATTCATAATGAGAGTTCCACTTCTTTAAATCAATCCCGCTCTGGGCATAGCGAAATTGCCTTGGCTTTGATTCTGGCGCTATTTCAGAAGGGTCAGGAATGTGGCTTAACGCATATCTGCGCCGCTATCGAGCGGGCTTTGTGGTTGGCATTGCGCCGCGGCGGGACCACTATGCATCAAATTGGAGAGCCTACAGACTATCACGGTATTCGCATTCCATGCTTGCTTCCGTTGGAAGAGTGCGTCAATCTTCGGGTGTTTCCCTTTCCAAAGGAAGTAGAGGCCTTCTATGCTTCTCGCGCCAAAGGGCTTTTCGGAGACAAGTAGAGAGAAATATTCGTTTTATCCCCCCCTCCCGTTATTCTCCACGGGGTTTTAGTTTGGAAGCAGGCTTGATTTAAATCAACTTTTCACCTTAACTTGCCTCATAGCGCCTGAGCCGGTCTTTGAGATATCCTAAAAGTATGAGAAAAGATAACCCAAGGGAGGGTCAGAATATGAAATCAATCATCGTGTCGTTAGCCGTGATGTCGGCTGGAATGGCGTTTGGAAAGGCTCCCATTGTCAGTCCCTGCAGCCCAGGGCACATCTGTGTCGAGCCCCAAATCGTCAGCCCCTGCAGTCCGGGGCATATCTGCCTCAACCGTTAATTTGTTTGAGCGGCCGGCGCCTTTTTCTCGAATTCGAGCATCAGGCGCCGGCGAACGGCGATTTCGCAAAGAGCGTATCGTAGCCCGTTTAAATTGATCTCCCAGAGTTGGCTCAAATTCAAGCCTATTTCCCGGTGGGCGAGTTCGTGTTAGGGTATTGACAGGGGCGCCACTGTCCCCTACACTATCACCGTGATGAATCAATCCAAGAAGATACTTGTCGTTGAAGACGAGCCGGATTTACAGGAGATACTCAAACATCTGTTGGGAGATGCCGGGTATGCCGTTCAATGCGCGGGAAACGGCGGCGAGGGGTTGCGCTTATATGACGAGTTTATTCCCGATTTGGTCCTTTTAGACGTTCACCTGCCTGACATGAGCGGCTTTGAGATCTGCCGCGAGATAAGAACCCATAGAAAAAATCCGAAAACTCCCATCGTTCTATGCACGGTCCGCTCCGAGGTCTCTCCCGTGGCCGAAGGGCTTAATTCCGGCGCCGATGACTACATCCTCAAGCCCTTTGAGGTTGATAACTTTCTAGAGCGCGTTAGAGAAGTTCTGGAAAGAAATAAAAACCGCCGGGATTCGTGAGATAAACGATGGCCAGAATCGCGGTGGTAGACGACGATCAAGACTGGGGAGAACTTTTCTTGCGCATTCTCTCTGAATGCGGCTATTTCGGTTCCTATTATCCCACGGCCGGGAAATTTCTCGATCATCTCTCAGCCGACAAGCCCGATTTATTGCTTTTGGATATGCAGCTTCCCGGGATGCACGGACGGGAAATCATCCGCATCTTGCGTTCAAATCCAGCGACCGTTAAAATGATCATTATCGCCGTCTCGGGGCATGATATTTCAAGCCCCCAAGTGATTAAGGCCTTTGAGGCAGGGGCTGATGAATATTTGCCGAAACCCGTCGACATTCCTCTCCTAAAAGTTCGGGTCGAAGCTCTTCTCCGCCGGGGAACTGACGGAAAAAACTTGCTCCCAAGCGAAATCAAAATCGGAGATTTAAAAATTTATCCGGAAAGACGCGCGGCTTCGATAGGAAAAAGAGCGCTTTCCCTGACGAATATGGAATTTGAACTCTTGATGGCCTTTGTCAAACAGCCAAACCGCGTTTTAACTCGCGGCATTATTTTGGAAACGGTGTGGAAAACCAGCGCCGACACCACGACCAGGACCGTGGACAAGCATGTTGAAACCCTGCGAAAAGAATTGGGCGATTTTGGAAAAAGAATCGAGACCGTAATCGGCGTCGGATATATTTTCAGGAGTAAGGCCTAATGGACGCTTCGGTCTGGATCGGCTTTCTGTCCATCATCAGTCTGGTCGCGTGGGCGGTATTAAAAGCCGGGTTTACCGCGTCATCGACCGATATTTACGGCCTGGTTCTGGTCATCGGCGGACTTATCACCAGCATGATGGTCAACTGCTCTTTTGGCGATTTAAAAAGCGCATTTTCGCGTTTTATCTCTTTATTTTTGCCCTCCAAAATTCCAAGCGCGGAAAAAGCCATTGAACAGATCGTCATTCTGGCTAGAAAGGCCCAAAAAGAGGGCGGAATTTTGGCTTTGCAATCCGAGGAAATAGATTTCGCGGGAGGGTTCTTGAAAAAAGCCATTCTCGTCGCCGTTTCCACTGGAGAATCCGCCGAGACCCGCCGCGTCATGGAAACTCACATCCGCCGCCTGCGGGTTGAGAGCCAAGAAGACGCCAACACTTTCAGGACAATGGCGGTCCTCTCCCCAATGTTCGGGCTTTTAGGGACGCTCTTGGGAATGGTGCGCGTTCTTCAGGCGATGTCTGATCCGATCAAGGCGGCCGCCGGAATGGCGCTGGCCTTGTCATCAGCCTTTATTGGTATCTCCATTGCCAACGCCGTTTGCGTTCCCATCGCCGGAAAAATTCGACTCAACTCCATGCGGGAAACGATGGTTTTGGATCTTCTGCTCGAGGGCGTTCTCGATATCGCCGCTGGGAAATCTCCCTATCTTATCGAAATGAATCTATCGGCTTATTCCGACAGGCGGCAGGCACAAACCGCGGCGACGCCTGGAAATGCGCCATGACCGAGCCTAAGCGAGGAAATGGTTGGCTCCAGATTCCGTACGAAAGGAAACCATGAGTTCCTGGCAAGAGAGAGAAGAAGAATTGGAATCCCAACTCAATAGAGGCGCTTTGTGGGCCATTACCTACGGCGACATGATGAGTTATTTGATGATTTTTTTCATGATACTCTATGTCGGCGCGGCCTCGAGAAGCCTTAAGATGCAGATGAACTCAAAATCCATCGAAGAGCATTTCGGGAAGAAGGGAACCGTCGCCTCCGAGCTCTTTTCGCAACGCGGGATACAAAAAATCGCTAAATTGGAAATTGGCGAAAATAAAATCCGCATCGTCTTTCAGGCCCCGGTGCTTTTTGATTCAGGGTCCGCGAATTTGAAAACCGGATCCGTTGCGGGGCTTAAGAAACTCGCCCAAGCGCTCAAAGAGCTTCCTAACAATATTCAAATTGAAGGCCACACCGACAATCAGCCCCTGGGCCCGCACTCGCATTTCGCCTCGAATTGGGAATTATCCGCCGCTAGGGCCTTTGCCGTTTTGCGCTTTTTAGGATCAGCGGGGATTGCTTCCTCTCGTCTTTCAGCCATCGGCTATGGCGAGTTCCGCCCCGTTGCCCCAAATACTACGGAAGCGGGCCGCGCGATGAACCGCCGCATCGAGATTGACATTCTCCGCCGCGAGAAATAAAGGAGTTGGGGACCGCCTAACTCCCGGCTTTACGGTCAGGCTCTAAGCGGGATTCTGAATCTAAAATGACTTCCCTTTCCTTCTTCCGATTCGACCCAAATTCGCCCGCCGTGGAGCTCCACGATCTTTTTGCAGATGGCGAGACCCAGGCCGTATCCGGAACGAGATTGTTGCCCGGGCACCTGCTCGAATTTCCCAAAGACGGAGCGCAAGGCGTTTTTAGGGATTCCAGGACCAGTGTCAAGGATTGAAAACTCGATTTCGCCGTTTCCCGACCCTCCCCCTGAAACAATAATGCTCCCTCCCTTGGGCGTAAATTTAAGCGCGTTGCCAATGAGATTCATGATGACGCGCTCAAGGAGAGGTTGATCGCAGGAAAATTCATGCGGCGGATTTCCAGGAGAGAACGTGATGGAGATTTCTTTGTTCTGGGCCTGAACTTCATAAAGAGCCTTCATGTTCTCGAGTATTTTCTTGACATCCGCCGCCGCGAGTTTAAGTTCAAGCGTTCCCGATTCAAGTTTCGCCATGTCCAATATGTCCTTCATAAGCGAACTCAAGCGTGTTCTCGCTTGATCGGCGTATCCCAAATATTTTTTTTCAGTCTCGCCGAAGTTCGCGGAGAATTTTTCGGATTTTCTCAAAATACTGAAGAAAAGCCCGAAGGGAGTGAGGAGATTTCCAATATCATGAGCGACGGAATGGAAGAAATCCTCCTTCATCGTTTTCAGCTGCCGCTCGACCGTGATGTCTCTTAGAAGAAGGAGGATGCCGATATCGCGCTTGTCCGCGCTGACGATGGCGCCGGCGGCTGAAAAAAAGCCCTTACTCTGCCCGGTAGGGGCTCTAATCTCCAGTTCGACAAAAGCCTGGCGTTTTTTGCGGCTGGAAAGCTCCGCGATTAAAGCGAGAAGTTCTGGCTGTTTAAAAAGCGCGCGAAGCCCTCCCGAGGGAAGAGCGCTCGAGAGCATATCAAGTCCCAAAATGAGCCGCCCGACCGCATTGATATGGAGAACGTTTCCGTTAAAATCAGACATAATAACGCCTTCTGGGATATTGTGGACAAGACCCAGTATCCGGGCCCTTTCCTCGACAATTCTTTCGACCTGCATTTCATGATAAGACTTGAGGGACTTGGCCATTTGATTGAAGCTCTTGGCCACGTTTTTCATTTCTCCCCAGCCTTCTTCTGGAACTTGCAGGCTAAAATCATTTTTTGAGGCCCTTCCCGAGGCTGCGGCGAGTCTTTCTAAGGGTGGCGCCAGGCGACTGGTCACCCACCAAGCTCCGGCGGCGGATAAGATGACGAGAAAGAAGAGAAAAGACAGCACCTTTTTCAAGTAGCCTTCAGGGCGCGCGAAAGATTCCGCGCGTGGTTCAAGGCTTGCGGCCCAAAGATTGAGGGAAGGAATGGTCGCGTAAGAACCGACCATCGAACCGGCCTTATCCGGGATGTCTTCATCCCAACCGGAATCTCCGGAAAGAGTTTTCGGCCAGGTCCAGCCGGAGGGCAAAAACCCCGGGGCGAACCCTTTTAACTTCTTTCCGCTCAAGTCAAGCAAAATAAGTCTCCCGCTTTTCCCGACGCGAATTTTTTTGAGCTTTTGCCAAAGATTTTTCAAAGAATATTCGGCATAGAGGCAACGCTCTCCGGATAGGGGATACGCAATGGATATAAGAGGAATCCCGGCCCGAATATGGACGGAGCCAACCTGTATTTCCCCGCTCTTAAGAGCTTTCGCGATCAAGGATTTAGAGACGATGCCGGAAGAAGAATTTTGCGGAAAAATATCGGGGTCGGATAAGGGCGGAATTTCGCTGAATGAGGATTTAAAAAGGGCGAGATACTCCAACTTGCTGTGTTCGGCGGCCGCCTGTTCGAGTATTTTGTAATCAGCGGAGGGGCTGGGATTTCCTCTTTCCAAATCCTCGACAAAACCAAGCGCTCTATTCATTTCCAGGGCGGAGTTTTCCGCCATCTGGGCCGAGAGAGCCGTGATCTGCCGATGAAATCTCTCGGCGTTTCCGCGCGCGCCGGCGGTCGAGTTGAGAATCCACGCGCTCAGAAGAGCCGCAGGGATGAGCGCGAAGGCGACGAGAATCAGGAGAAAGCGTTGAAAAAAGCTCATGGTTTAAAAAAAAGGGGACAGTCCCCTTTTTCCCTTTTTCTCCATCATTAGGTTTCCGCCAAAGGAGGGATTTCGGCGGCATCAGCCTTGGCGAGCCAAAGCGTGAGAACAGCCCCCCTGGGGCTTCCGTTTTCCGCCTCGATATCGCCTCCATAGCGCCTTAGGATTCGGCGCGCTAAAGAGAGCCCCAGCCCTAGATGTCCGGGGCGAAGCGGCATAAAGGGAACAAATAACTGAGACAAGGCCGCGGTGGAAAATCCAGGACCGCTGTCGGAAAAAACGACTTTAATTTGGTTTCTTCCCGCGTCTTCTTCCGCGCTGACTTTAAGAGTTCCCCCTTTCGGCATCGCCTCATATGCGTTGCGGAGAATTTGATAGACCGCAATCCTAAGAGAGGCAGGGCTAAAAACCACGGGAGGAAGGATCGCCGGAATCCGGCGGGAGAAAACGATGCGCTTTCGGCGGAAAACCGGTTCCCATATGCTCAAGGGCGGCTCAAGGGCCTTTTCTAATCGTCCTAAGGTCCCGGGGATTTCCGCTTCGCCTAAAAATTCGCCGATCGTTTTGAGCGTGTCCAAGGCTTGCGCCAGAGATCCCAAGGCGAGGCCAAGAACAGCCCTCGGACCCTCCGCGAGCCTAAGCGAGGAAAGCTGCTTGACGCGGGTCTGGGCCGAGATTAAGGGCTCTCTGATTGCGTCTAAGGCCTTCATCCATTGCGGTTCAAAGGAAAGGTCCATGGGAATAGCCGCGGGCGGTGGATCCGAATCGGCCCGGGGCAAAGACTCGATCGCATCAATTTCCTCATATGAACCCGCCATTTGAATTTTCAACTGCTCAGGTTCGTCATTCCGGCTGTTGCCGGAATCCAGTGGCGAGCTTTCTGAGAGCCTGGACTCCGGCTCACGGGTTTCCGGAGCGACGTGAGTAGCCACTTGGATTTTTAACTCTTCGCCTTTTTCAGCGGGCTTAGAAACGCGGTCCAAATCTTTTTTCAGAGAGGCGTTCTCGATTTTAAGAGCGGAAACTTCTTTTTCTAACTCGGAGAGTTTCGCGCTCGGCGCCGAATCAAATGCCGGTTTCAGCTTTTCGGCTTGAATGTCTGAAATCTGTTTTTTTAAGCGCTCATTTTCCAAAAGGGCGTTTTGCCGCGCGAGTTTTTCAGATTCAATTAAAGAGAGGGCGTTTGATTTCTCTTGTTCAAGAAGAGCGGCGTTTTCCTTCAACTTGAAGGATGTCTCTTCGGCTTTTAACCGGGCGGCCTCAAGCTCTTCTATTTTCTGCCGCATCAGCTGGGAAGAGGCTTCAAGCGCGGAGTTTCGAATTTCCGCGGCTTGTCTGGCCTTTTTCTCGCCCTCAAGCTCGTGACTTAGCCGCGAGGCCTCTTCCTGCGATAATCGCGCGAGGGAACTTGATTTTTCCTCGAGATCCCGAATGACCTGAAGCAGAGATTCCTTCTGCGTTTTGGAGCGCTCTTCCTCGGCTTCCAAGAGGGCGTCTCGATTGAGGAGTTCCGCTTTTAGCGAATCAATCTCCCGCCGCAAAGTCTCGAGTTCAGACTGAAGACGCGCGGAAAAACGCCGCTCCGCATCCGCCTCGGCGCGCGCGATCAATTCAATTTTCTGCCTCTCAAAAGACACGGCCTGCTCTTCCAGGCGCAGTTCCAAATCCCCCGCTTCCATCATCAGGGATTTAAGCTCTCCTGCCTCGGCCTCAAGGAGAGAGGCGGCCTCTATCTCGTTGTCCAGAAAAGCGTCGTCCATCGTCTTTCTCCAGTTTTTCAAATCATCTCCGAGGCGTTTTTATCGCCGAGCGATATCTCTCCTTTCTCAGCCAAGGCCTGGGCTTTAGATAATATGCGCGATCGAATTTCCAAAACCTTGGACCTTGGCTGGGGAGACTCAAGGGCTTCTCTCGCCATGGCTCTAGCTCCTTCGGGAAGGAGTTTTAAGACCCCGTCAATAAGAACCTGTGGGGCCTGGCGAAGGGCCATTCCCCATTCCTGATAATTGGCGCCCATGATGACGCGCCTTAAATCCGCGTCCTTAAGATTGGCCAAATCCTCGAAAGAAAAGAGCGCTTTCTCTAACTCCGCCGAAGCTTCCGGATTTTGAGGAGAGAGGCTTCCGACAAGAACGTCCCTCTCTTCCACTGGAAGCCGGCTGAGTATTTGCCCAAGTTTTGAAGGGCCCCTGACGCCAAATTCAACGATGTTTCTCAATTTGTTTTCAAGGGCTTCGAGCTTTTCGGGATTTGCTGTGCTGATTCCCATCAGAGATTGAGAGGCCTCCTTTTGCCTATTTGAAGGCAAGGCTGAAAAAATAGCGGCGGCCGTTTCCGGATTTGTTCCGGCTAAGGCGGCCAAAAGAAGGGCGATATCCTCGGGTGTCTCCGCCGCCAAGAGATCCGCGAGTTCAGGCGGTGATTTAGAGGCTAGGAAATCAAAGCGCTGCCCCAAAGCGGGGAGAGGCGCTCCGGATCCTTCTAAAGGCGCGGCTTCTCCAGATAAACTGGGAATTCCTCCTGGAAGAATTTCCGGGGCCGTCCCCTTGCCTTGTCCAAAGCCTAAGCCGGGCTCAAGCGCTTGGCCGGAAGCGTTTTGGATATTGCGCGCCTGAGCGAGTTCGAGGACAAATGTCTTGACGACGCGCATAGCAGTGGTGTATAAAATGACCCCGAAGAGAAGAGTCAACAACAGGGCTCCGAAAAGAAGAGACGCGGTATTAGCGGCTTTAAGGCTTAAGGCAAAATTCTGGAGAGCCAATTTCCAGGCCGGAAACAAATCAGCGCGCAAAACCGTCAAACGGTCTCCCCGAGCGTTGTCGAGGTGAAGCGCCTTGGGAAGCAAACTCTCGATTTCCTTCGACTTCTCATCCGGAACTTTGGAGTCCAAGATCACAGAGACGAGAATTTTTTTTACGACAAAGCCCTCGGTAAAACTCAAATCCTCTTGGGACTGGCGAAGGCCTCCAGACTCCGGAACCGGCTGCGGGGCGGCTTGAGGCTGGGGCGGCGCCGGCCCCTGGGCGTAATCGGTAAAACCCGGTGGCGGGACCAAGACGTTTCCGGAAATCAGTCTCTCGCCGTATCCTGGCAAGTAGGAAGGCTTGGGCTTTGAAGCGGATTCAGACGTCGTTCCCGGCGAAACGGCGATAGAAGTCGTGTTTTGCGTGCGACGCATTTCTCCCGAGACGGAAACCGTGACCCTGGACTTTCCCGGTCCCAGAAGAGCCGTCAGAAAATCCATGGCTTGGGCGGAGATGTGATCGGCGATAGCGGTTTCTTCCGGAGTCTCGGCATAGGAGAGAATCGGAGAGAACAGAAAGAAACAGAAAGTTGCGGAAAGGAACGGAAAGAAACGGAAAGCAGCGGAAAACGGCATTTTCTTTCCGCTACCTCGTTTGCTTTCCGTTACTTCTTTTTCTCTCCGCATTTCTCTCCTTTATATATAGGATATACATCACAAAACTATTGCGGTCAAGGGGTGGGGCAGGACTGTCACTCTACTTGAGAGGGAGGCGAAAGTAAAAGCGGCTGCCGACGCCGGGCTTGGATTCAACGCCGATTTCGCCCTTGTGCATCTCGATAATGGATTTGGATATCGCCAGCCCCAGACCCACGCCGGTGGCTTTGAGAGGATTTCTGATTCGCTCAAAGGGCGCGAAAATGCGCTTGACATCTTTTTCCTCAAGGCCGATGCCGGTGTCTTTCACGGAACATTCGGCCCAGTTCCCCACCCGCTCAAGAGAGACAAAAATTGTCCCGCCTGGGCGCGTAAATTTAAGGGCATTGGAGACAAAATTAGCCAGAACATGGGTGATGAGATCTGGGTCTAGGCGCAGCGGCGGAATTTGAGGATCCACTTTATAATCGAGCTTCATCCCCGCCTTTTGAGCGGCGGAGGCGAAAAAGAGGGCTCCGTCTTCAACGATGGGAGAAAGGGCGGCGATTTTCGGCATGAAATCGAGTTTTCCCCTTTCGATTTTCGCCATTTGGAGAAGATTACTGACGAAGTGGCTTAGGCGGTTGACGTTATTGAGGATCAAGGAAAGGCTTTTGCGGTCTTCTTCCCCAACGGTTTTTCCGGACAAAATGTGGCTGACATGGCTTTCAATGGCTCCCAAGGGAGATCTGAGTTCATGGGTGACCGAGGCGACGAAGTCTTTTTTAATCCTATCGATTTCGTCTAAGCGTTCCGCCATTTTATTGACGCCCTCAGAAAGCCTTCCGATTTCATCTCGGCCTAGTTTCTCGAGTCTCATTCCCGCTTTCCCCTCGCCTATTTTCGCGACCGCGTTTTCAATGATCTGAATTCTCCTGGAAAGCCCCCGCCCGATGGGAAGGGCGAAAATAATTCCGAGAAAAATGAAGACTCCGGAGGTTTCCTCCATTTGCCGGAAAAGAGATCGGCGCATCGCGGATATTTTATTTTCTATCGCCGAGCGCGAAAGCCAAATCTGGGCTTTGAGAGAAGCGAGTTCTCCCGCCGTTTTTGAGGCTGGAAAGACTTTTAAAATGAGCGCATTATCTTTCTTGAGATTAGCTCCAATCCCCTTGACATCCCGCCACTTCCCATTCATCCAAACCCGGCAACGCCCGATTTCCTTGTGCTCTTTTCCCAAAAGGCGCAAGTAATCAACCAGAATCAAGGGATCATTGGCAAGCTGCGCCTCGCGGATAATGCCCGCAACTCCGGTTTTCATGGCCGATTCCGTTTTGATTTCGGAATTTTTAAGCAAAGAGTATTCGATGCCAAGAAAAACCATCGAGGACAAAAGGACGGATAAGGAGGCGGCCAAGCTCAAGACCAGGGCTAATTTATAGGATAGCTTCATTGGGCGCTTCCCCTTTGACTCATGCGCTCAAGGGCTTTTTTCGCGTCGGTGTTCTGGGGATCGATTTGAAGAATGCGTAAAAACGCCGCGGTCGCGTGGATATAATCTCCCGAGGCATAATCATCCACGCCTCTCCGGTAGAGCCGCATAATCTCTTTTCTTTGCCGGCTGTTGATTTTCCCCTCTTGAGGCGCGGCGCTCTTTTGCGGAGATTGAACTTGCGCTTGGGAAGCCGCGCTTGGGGCGGGTGGCGCTTGAACGGATGCGGCCTTCGGCGACCCGCCGGGCAGAACGGCTTCCATTTTTTTAGGCTGACCCATTTTTGCCTCGGCTAATTGTAGATAATTTTTCAGGGATTGTATCTCATCGGGGTTTGTCTCAAGTTTCAAGGCCTTTCCCCAAGCGAGAACCGCCTCTTTATAATGCCCGGTGACATAATCGGATGATCCCAGTCTCTCAAGGGCGACAGTGTCGTTGGGTTCGAGCTCCAAAATATCGTCTAAAATCTGCTTGACGCGCCCATACTCGCGGCTGTCGTTGGCCGCTTCCGCCTCATAGAGAAGCTGCCCGATAAATCCAAGCGGATTATTCGGGCTGATTTTTTGCGCCTTAATTTGAGTGACGGTCTGGAATTTGCTTAAAACGCGTTCAATGCGAACGTCTTCCGGCTCGAGCGCCGCGGCGTAGGAAACGTGTAGCATGGCAAAGCGGTCCTGTCCGTTGATGAAATATTTAAAGCCCGTAAAGAGTGTTTGATTCCAGCGCTCGTTTGTGAGCGCGAGTTCAGGGTAAAACTCGCCAACCAGATTAAGCCTGTCAAGCAAGACCGCGTAAGACGGATCAGCGGGAAGATTAGGCATTAAATCCTTCATCGTCTCATATGCGGCCCCAAAGCGGCCTTGTTCGACCAAGGCCTTGACCTTTACGAGTCTGGGATCGTTTAAATCATGCGGACGAGTCACCGCCCCGATATTAAGACCTATCGGGATCAGGCCATCTCTGATTTTCCGGGCTTTCTCCATCAAATCCGCCGTCAAAACGTCCTGCGGGTCGCGCTTTCCGAATCTCCAGGTCATATCCACCTGCTGGGTTCCCGCCGTCGTCGCGATGCCGCCTATCGGCATGACAAAGGCGTAATCAAATTCTATTTTATTGATGATGTAGGAGGCTCCGAGAGTGATCTGCTTCCAGTTTTGGCTGCCATATCCTAAAGATCCGCGCAACGCGAATTCCCCCCAGTCCAAGGTTGGGAAAAAGCGCTCACCGGCGAGAACAAAATCCTGTCCCTGGGTTCCATCGGCCAGTTGATCGCTGTCAAGTTCGGCGCTTAAGTTCATCCACAGAGCCGTGTAGGCAAGACCCGCATGGATATTGAGCGGAAGTCTCTCGGTTCCGCTGAAAGCGACGTTCGGCATCATCACGTGCTGAACATCCAGTCCCGCTTGAAGATGATCTGGAGAGCGGTAAAGAAGCCCGACATCGGCATCCGGAGTTCCTTGGGCAGTTCGTCCGGTTAGAATCGGGTCCGCTCCGAAAGTGCAGTTAAAGCCTTGGCAGGAATTATTGGCTTCCGCGCCCGGCTGAAAGCTGTGATAGAGATATTTTGCATTGGCCCCCATCATGAGTTCCGCTCCCGAGTCGAAATCAAGAATTTTGCGCCCGTAAGAGAGATAAAAAGATTGTTCGTTATAGATTTGGTTGAGGCCGAAGCGCTGATAGCCCAAAGCCATCGTTCCTTGTTTCCCGTTTTCCAGGGGCTGCGCGTAGGTGAGTTGTGAAAGCCCTAAATTCGATCCGTCGGATAAGCCGGTCAAAAGTTGGGCGTAGGCGACCGAGGCCTGGGCCTGGCTTAGCTGCGCCAGTCCCGCCGGATTAAAGTAAGCGGCATATGCGTCATCGGCTATGGCCGTAAATGCGTTTCCCATTCCCGCCGCCCGAGCCCCGGCCCCCATGTCCTCGAAATAAGCGTTGGCGGCAACGGAAGAAAGAGAAAAAAGCATAAAGCAAAGGAAAGCGCGCTTTCTCATCGAATCACCACGACGGTTCCGTCATAGACTTCGCTTCCCGAGGAGATGACGTAAACATAGACTCCGCCGAGGGCGACTCGACCGTTGGATGTTCCATCCCACATCAGGCATTGAAGCGTCGGCGCGCTGGGGCAAACGGGAGGCAGCGCCGCCGTCATGTCCGCGACCAAGTGGCCCTTTAAGTCGTATATTTTGCCGCTGACTTGTGAAAATTGCGGGTTAAAAAAAGAGACGATAAAAAAGTCGTTTTTCCCGTCGCCATTGGGGGTGATGATCTTGCTTGAAGCGGCGCTGAACGTAAAATTCTGGGCAGGGATAGAGGAGGCTAGACCAATGATAATCGCGATCGCCGCTAAATAGGGCCGCGCCCAACTTCTATTAATAGCATCCACATGGAAAGTATAGGGAAACCGTGCGAAATTTCTGTTTCAGCCGTGCGAATTCCGCGCGAATTATTAAAAAAGGTAAAAAGGGGACAGTCCCCTTTTTTACCGCGCGAATTCTTTCTGTCCCGCGGTTTAGCGGATAACGACGACGGTGCCGGTATAGGTTTTGCCTTCGCCCTTGATCTGATAGACGTAGATGCCGCCGGGAACGACGCGGCCGTTGGATTTGGCATCCCACATCAGGCATTGAGAGGTTGGCTGGTCCGGGCAAGACTGCATTCCGGAAACAAGATGGCCTTGAAGATCGAAAATTTGGCCGGTGATGGAAGAATACTGCGGATTGTCGAACATAAATTCCACGGTGTCGTTTTTTCCGTCTCCGTTGGGGGTAATTTCGCGGTTGGAAATCCCCGCTTCATTGAATGTAAATCCTGTCGTTCTCTCGGCGGTGCGAAGCTGATATTGCCCCAGATAAGGAGTTTGAATCGAGAGCGTTTGGGCGCTGATGTCAACCTTCCCGTAGAACTGGACCCATTTGATTCCATTGAACCAAAACACGCTCGAATTTTGCGGCGTTGGCAAAACTCCCACGCCTGAAGGCGTCACTTGCCCGCTTGAGGCGGATATCGTGTAATGCAGACTGAGTTCGCCAAGCCCGCCCAAAACGAAGGCGGGGTTTGGAATAAGACCTCCGGTCAAAGCCAAAATCGAGAGATTCTTGAAGGTTCCGCCCTGGATATCAAGGGCGCTTAGAGGAGAGCTGTCCATCGCGATATAGTAATTGGACAGGGAAATGGTGGAAGAAGCGGGAATGTCTAGCGCGCTCATCGAGTCATATGCCACGCTCCAGAAATCTCCGCTCGGAAACGACCGGATGTTGGAAGGATTGGAGTCTCCGCTTAAATTCTCGGCCACGACGTAATAATACTCGGGAGTGCTAAGACTCAGACCGAAATCCGTCCAGCTTAGTGTCGCCGTCGACAAAAGCCCCGCGATCTCGGTCCAAGGCGCATTGACTGCGGCGGTCGCGCTATAGACGCGGTAGCCCGTCAGTTCCAGCGCGGTCGGCGCCGTGCTGATGGCAAAGGGCGTTCCCGTCGAAAATTCGGTGACCGGCTGCCATGAGAAAATCGCCTTATTGGTGAAAGTCGAAATAGCGACCCCTAGGGGTTCCATCGGAAATCGCGGAATCAATGGATAAGCGCAGTTGTTTAAGTTATATCCCTTGGCGGGACTGACAAGCCAGGCGCCTATGGCTTGGGGAACCGCGGAGTCTTGGGCTCTCATGGCAAAGCAATAGAGAGTTCCCGTCGCAAGACCGCCAATCGTCATATTTTGGACGCTCATCGTCGCGACGGCGGGAATGGTAAACGAGGAAGTAAAGACCGACAAGTTTTGAGCCGCGTTAAAGGCGCCGGTATTGAGAATATTTCCCGTGGTTGAGGTTTTGACGGAATAAGACAGAGGAGGATTGACTCCGTTATAGGCCGGCCCGGTCCATGTAAGAGTGATTTGGTCTCCTCCGGGCCCCGGAGTCGCCGTTAAATTCGTGATGATCCCGACTCCCTGAAACGTGACATCGAAAGAAAGGTACGACGGATTTGAGGCGAAAGCGGGCAAGGAGAAAACGGAGAGAATGGAAAGTATAAAGAAAGAACGGAAATTAAAAAGAAGAACAGAAAGAACGGGAAATGGAGAAAAGCCGCCGTTTCTCTCCATTCTTTCTTTTCTTTCCGTTACTTTCCGTTCTTGCCGTTTCATCTAATTGCCCGGCGCCGCGGTGACGGTGAGCCTGATCACCTGCGGCGTTCCTACAAAAGCGGTGCCTATCGGCATATAAATGCGAGCGCAGAGGCCTCTGATTCCCACGCCTCCCGGCTGGGTCACAAACGGGATCATGTCTCCGTTTTGCAGGCCCGTCGTGTAATCCGGAGTTCCCGAGGCTCCCCCGATCAGGTTCGGATCGGAGTAGAGGCTCGAGGTATAAAGCGTCGGGGAACTGGTGACTATGGAGGCGTAATTATTCCAATCGGAGGCCGTCGAGCTTGACGGACATCCGTTCGACCAATTGGAAGGTTCGTTGGAAAGGGTCGTGGCGCTGGAAGTAAATAAGGCTTGGAAAGCGTACTGATCCACGTCCGGAGGCGTCGCCGTCGTGGTCTGAAGCGCCCAATCGCCTCCGCCGGAAACGGTCGAAGCCGACAACTCCCAGGTTTCCACGAGACTTCCGTCGTTTTTAACGGTGGCGGAACTGGGAACGACCAAGGCGCTGTATCCGGCCGCGAAAGTTTGCGTGCTGTAATTAAGCCCGTCGACCGAGACCGACAACTGCCCATTGAATGTGACTTCGAGATCCAAATCCGCGTAACTGGAAGTGGCCGCATAGACCTTTTGGGGAGAAAATATCCCCGCGAGGCTCAAAAAGAGACAAAGCTTCCCTGCGATCCTTGCTCGCGAAGCGAGAGCGTGCCGGGCCGCCTCTAGAAAGGCCGTTGCGGTCCGGCCTGCGATCCTTGCTCGCGAAGCGAGAGCGTGCCGAGCCAGCTCTAGGAAATAAGTTATGGCGCGGCCCAGCGCGGTTTTTACGCCGCGTTTAAAATTCGCCAAAGGCCCCGTTCGACTGCCGGGCGGACCCATTGAAGGCCCGTCCCGAGTCATCGGGCCGTCCCTAACGCGCGGACCATCGCGACTCAATGGCCCGTCCCGCGTCGGCGGCCGACCGAGCATAGGCGAGGAAGCGCCGCTTCCAAATCCGTTGGAAGGCGGCCCTATCGAAGGCCTGTCTCGACTTGGCTTCATCACAAAGCCTCGATTCTCCGTGCCCTTCCGGGAGTTAGGGGACTGTCCCTAACTCCCCAAACGAGCCCCCCTTCCCCCGCCGTCGGGGGAAGGGTCCGTCTGGCCGCAACGCCTTTGTTCTAGGCGACCAGACACGCTCTCGCTTCGCGAGCGAAAGCAGGCTCCGTTAAGGCCGGAGAAAAGTCGGTCTTTTTAGCCGCCGATAGCCGTTATCTCAAGTTGAATCTCCTGAGTCGCCGTCGTGCTTGTTGCGGACGGCATCGTCACTCTGACGCAAAGGCCTCTTTGCCCGTTTCCAGGCGTCTGGTCTCCCAAAGGCAGCATATCTCCGGGGCTACTCGTGCCAGTGAAATGATTAACTCCGAGGACGTTGTAGTCAGGGTAGCCGTTAGTTCCATTAATGATCTCGGGGCTAGCCACGGCCGTCGAGGTATAGACGACATACCCGGGGTTGGCCGCTGTCGCCGATGCCCAGCCGGCATGGACAGGGATGGTGCTACTGTTAGCGTCCCAAGCCGTAGAACTTACAGCGATACAGTCATTTCCAGAGCCGTACACGCCGGCAGTCGTATTACTTGAGACAAACAGCGCTTGAATGGCGTATTGGTTGGCGCCCGGACAGGTCCCACTGCACGTTTCCTGGTTCTGGGCACTGAGAATAGGAGCTGCCGTACCCGTTGCGTCGGTCAATTCCCAGTTTCCACCGCCAGACTGGGTTGAGGCGTCCAGCTCCCATTGCTCGACGATGGAGCCGTTGTTGGTGACGGTATCCGATGTCACTGGAGCCGCGTAGGCGTTTTTGTAGGGATTACCCTCCAAGGTATTGGTGCCGTCATCATAGGCCTGCAACGTGACCGAACTTGCCCCGACTCCATCCACCGCGACTGAGAGTTGGCCGTTGAAGGTCACATACAGGTCCAGGTCCGCCGGGTTTCCTGCCAATGCCGTCTTGGCCGCTCCAACTCCCAGCGCGAGCGTCGCCGCCAGCGCCAGGATTAACTTCTTTCTTGTTTTCATTTTTTTCTCCTTTTCTCCGTCTTTTTTCGGGAAGTCCGTCCCCGGAAAGCGCGTCTTGCATCGTTTACGTCTCATATCCCTTGATTTTTCCTGGAACTCATGTTACACTAACCCTATGTCCGTTGACACGCTGTCGGAACGAGTCGCCAATTTGGAAGGCCGCATCGAGGAGCACCATTCCCTCTTCGAGCGGCTGGAAACCCGCCTTCAGACCATAGAAAACCGCCTGAACCGCTTGGACGAGAAAATGGAATCCAGATTCTCTCTCATGGAATCCAAGTTCTCCTCCGTTTACGCCCTCATCGCGACGGCTTGGTTCAGCATTATGCTGGCTCTGGCTGCCCTGTTTTTTAAGAAGTAAGCCCCTCATTTTTTCGTCCTCACTAAAACCTTGGCGTAGGCGTATGCCGGAATATCCTGTTCCAAAATTTCGGCCCTGAGCAGCAGCAAAAAGCCCTTGCCCCGGTATTCGGGCTTGTCGGGAATTTTAAGCTCGAGATTGAGAGACGTAAAAGTATATCCCGCGGCTTTAAAAACCTCTTTGGGGACGATCAGCCATTTCGGATCCGGCGCCGGCCTAAAGCCTCCGGGCGCGTCTATCGAGGTCTCCCAAATTCCGACTGGGCTAACGCGGAAGTGATAGCTTAAGTCATTGGGATTTGAGAGCTTTAAATCCGCGTGGAAGTTTTTAAGCTTCACTTTTTTCCCGACCGGGACGTTGTTGGCTAAAATCTCCATGGGCGCGAAACTGAAATTGAGATTGGCGACGCGCTTCTCGACGAATTTTTTCTTAAGCTCTTCCTCCGTCGGTTTTTGAGAAGAGATGGAAATCAAAATCCGGCTTTTAAGGCCCACGCCCAAAAATCCCTTGTTTTGGCTCTCGCTCCATAAATAGGCGATAAAACGCCGGCCCAAGAGCTTGGGATCGTTGGGAATAGAGATGATGACGTCGGTGACTCCGTCCATGCCGGGGTAGATCGTGAACGTGCTTTGAGAGAGATGAATCCAGTTAATATTGGGTATCGGCTCGTATCCCTGCTTTCCCTCTCCGTTTCCCGGCGGCCACACCGAGACCTTGATGTCGGTGGCGACATCTCCGCTGTTGGTGATTCTGAGCGGAAAATTAACGAGGTCTTTAAGCGAATAGGTCCGCCCGATTTTAAGCCCCTTGACCTCGACCTCGGCGAATTTTGTCGAAAGCCCACGCTTGGCCCAGACGCTCGCGGGCCAGAAAGAGCAGAAAGCGATGGAGGCGGCGGAAAGCATCGGAAAGCAAAAGAAGCGACGGAACGAAATGGAAAGCAATGGAGGCAACGGAAAGCCACGGAAAGCAAAGGAGGCAACGGGAAGTAACGGCTGTTTTCCGTAACTTTCCGTTTCTTTCTGTTTCTCTCCGTTTCTTTCCGTTCCCTTGACTTTCATGACTCCTCCTGTTAAGCTATAGCTATGGCCCACACCGATACTCTCAAGGTTTTTGAAATCCTTCGCCCCGTTTTCGACGAAAAGCAGGCGACAAAAATCGCCGAGGCGGTTGAAGAGGCTATTGAATCCAACAATGGTGGCTTGGAAAAAACGCTGGCCACCAAGGCCGACCTTCAGGCTGGGCTGGCCGAGGTTCGACAAGAAATCTCCGCGACCAAGGCCGAACTCCTGAAATGGATGTTTATTTTTTGGGCCGGCCAAATCGGCGCTCTTTTGGGCATTCTCAAGCTCGTCCTGGGAAAGTAACGGCTGTTTTCCGTAACTTCCCGTTTCTTTCCGTTGCTTTCCGTTTCTTTCCGTTAATTCGTGCATACTCCCCCTCCTGAGATGGCCGTGACAGTGACCTGGATTTCCTGCGGCTTGCTCGTGGCCGCGGTTGTTCCGCCGTAAATAGAAGCCGTCGGAGAAAACAGCTTAAACCAAAGTCCGATGGCGTTATTGGGAGACAAAGGCGAAACATCATATCCGCTTTGTCCATCGGCGTAATTTCCGCCGGAGGCTCCGCAGATTTGCGTCGAATTATCCACGGTGCTCGCGACCACCGAAAAATCTCCGGAAACGGGTTGGGTGGACTGAAACAGGGCTTCCAACACCGGATGCTCGGCCGAGGGCTGAGCGCTTGAGTTCAAGGTCCAAATGGAATTGGGCGTCACCGTCGCGGCGGAGAGTTCGTAGGTTTCGGTGGAATTTCCAACGTTAAAAACCGTAATTGACGAAACAGAAATCGTCGAGACCCCAACTCCCATCGTAATAGAGGTCCCGCCGGGCGTGAAATTGTAGAAATTGGTAGAAACCACGACGGAAAGTTCCTGAACGGAGGTCGAGGCTTGATTGGTTTGCCCGGTCGAACCTTGATTGGGCAGGCAACCGTTGGGCGCGGGCTCATGCCCTAAGCCGTCCGGCCCCGTTGTCGTTTCCGCAGGATCAGCGGCGTCTATGGTCGGGGATGTCTCTCCGTCTTGAGTCCAGCCCGTGCAAGGCGCGTCATAATCGGCTAAAGGAGCCGAGCAGCGTCCGGTTCCCGCTCCGCTTCCCGCCGACATCGGGTGAAAGTCCTCAACACCGGCGGATGGGTTATACCACAACGGGTTATCAGCGATGGAATGCGCGTCCGCGCCCGAAATTGTCTGCCAGCCGGACAGCGTGTTAGTCGAAACCGCGCCCCATGTAAAGGCGTTGGCGGAATTCGAGCTAAACCAATCGTTGTAATCCGAGTTAAACCCGGACGCCCCATCGGCGAAGAATGTGGCCGAAGATCCCGAGACCGTGACGGTCACGGAACTCAAAAATATATTGTCGCGAATCGTGATAGTTGAGGCCGCAAGCTGCATCAAATAATCGTTCGTCAATCCCGTTCCGGTGGAATTGACATCGTTAAACTTAAAAGTATTGCCGGTCGAGCCCGTAAAATACGCTCCGACAAAAGAGCCGCCGGTGATCATTCCGGGATTGTTGATTCGGTTGTGGTGGAAATAAAGCCCGTTGCTAGATTGCGCGTAAAGCCCATAAGAAGCGTAGGAGCCCATGCTCGCCGGCGGGCCGCGGTAATAAATCCCGTTGTCATAAATCGTCGCGCCTGTTGTGAGGCCGTTTAAGTAAATCCCGTAGGTATTGTTGGACGCGCTCAAACTCGGCAAAATCGTGTTCGACGCGATCCAGATTTGTGTTCCCGCCGCTTGTGTGGCGATTGAAATGGCGTATTGGGCGCCGGAGATGGTATTCGTCGAAACGACAAACGATCCTGAATTTCCTGAACTGATATTGATGCCCCAGCCTTGGGGTCCTCCTGAGATTGTGTTTGAGGACAAAGACAGATTCATGCCGCCCAGGTTATCCATGTAAATTCCGGAGCCGGTCGTGTTGGTCGCGACGATGACCGAACCCCCGATCACGGTTCCGGTGGATCCTGAGACGTAAACGGCGGTCGAAGCGGATTGGAAGTAATCGTTGTCGAAAGTGTCCGAGGAGGAAGAGTAAAGGTAAAGCGCGGTGTATCCGCCAGCGCTGCCGCTGGTCATCGTGCTCTGCGAGATCGTGTTGTTGTGATCGAACTGAGCGTCGAGTCCATATCCATTGGGGTCCGAAATAAAGTCGCCCGTGATCGTGTCCGAGGATGAAGAGTAAAGGTAAAGCGCGATGTATTCATAGCCGTTACTGCTAATCGTACTCTGCGAGATCGTGCTGACGTTCCCCCCAAAAACTAGGCCAGGAGGAATTGGTTGTCTGATGGTAAGATAGACCAAGGAGGCCAAAATGGCGCGAAGGAAATACACGGAAGAACAGATCGTAATGATCCTGAAGGAATCT
>JAJZJF010000116.1 GCA_021810245.1 bacterium | reverse complement strand
ATCCGGAAACTCCGGGGAGTGTCCCGACGGGCGCGCGTATTTCTGCCGGGTAATCCGGCAAGGTCGACAAATCATTGCCCGCCAAGGCCGTTGAGGTCGTAAATTGCATCCCGGTCAATTGAATTCCATCTCCGGAATCTCCAGCGAAACGAATCGTTACGGATTCGAGTTCTTCCATCGGCTTTTTCATTAAATGCGGCGCAGGTTTAGATTCAGTGTTCATTTTAAAGCTCCGTGAAACGACAATAGGAATCGGGAAAATGCGGACATCTTATTCATACTATAACTCTTTTTCGCGATTTTTTAAATACGGCCAAGATGGCAAAATACGCGCGTCATTCAATCTTTTTCTCGAGAGCGCTGCCCTTTAAAAACCCAAAAAAGAAAAACGAATGAGGGAATGAGGACGACAACCCCAACCAGAAGAGCCCCTAGGAGCGGCCGCAAAACGGACTCTGGGGCGGCGGCCTCTTGAAAGGTTACAGTGGGCGGCAAAACATAGGGATACTGAGACAACCCCCACCCCAAAACAACAAAAACCGTCTCCAAGACCGCGAAAATTCTCGCAAGCCGAAAACGTCTCCACCAAAGAGCCCCCAAAGCTCCAATGGCGACTATCGCGGTGATGATCTGAAACAGAATAGACCAAGAGCTTTTTTCAAGACCCAGTCGTATCAGCGGCGCTCCCCGTCCGGCTAAAAAATAGCAGAACCACGCTAGAAGACCAATCACAATTCCGCTGACCACTGCGCGCAGGCGAAAATCTTCCTTTAACTCGGGCTCTTGAACCTCCACTGTCAAGTAGACCGCGGCTAAGAAGGTGAAAAGAGCCACGGTCAAAAATCCGATAGCCAATGGAAACGGGGACAGCCAGGCATCCCACACATTGAGGCTCATCATGCCGCTTGGCATTTCTTGAACACCTCCGGAGGCAATAGAGCCGACAATCACGCCAAGGGCGACAGGAGTGACGACGCTTGATGCCGCAAACACATCACCCCAGGATAGCCCTCTTCCATCGCCTGGAGGACTATGCCGGCGAAAAATGAACGCCGAGCCGCGGAGGATAATCCCAATGAGCATGACGTTGAGCGGGACGACAAGAGCGATGGAGATCGCGGAAAACACGACTGGAAACGCCGAGAAGAGAAGGACGACAATCAAAATCATCCAGATATGATTTGCCTCCCAAATAGGCCCAATCGCTTCCGCAATCGCGCGCCGCTGATCCCGAGCGCGCGGGCCGAAGGCAATTAAATCGAGAACCCCTCCTCCGAAATCAGCGCCTCCGCTCAACGCATAAATAATGAGCGAAAAGAGAATCACGACCGCGATAGCGGCAGCGGGATCTTTCATGGGCGCCCTCCCGCGACCTTCAAAGGCTCGCTCTCATCTGCCCCAATGACCTCTTTGCGAAGAAGCAGAAAAACAACGAAGGCTAGAAAAATATAAATCAGGGTAAAGACAGAAAAGGACTCGGTTAATCCCGGCATTGGAGTCACCGCTTCCGCAGTGCGAATGACGTGATAGATAATCCAAGGCTGGCGGCCAACTTCGGTCACAATCCAGCCCGTTTCAATGCAAATAAAACCCAGAGGCCCACAGGCGGTGATTAAAAGCAAAAACCATCTCCCGCGCGGCAAACGTCCCCTTCTCAAAGTCCAGACTATGCCCAAAAGAGCAACTCCGGCCAAGAAAGACCCGCAGGCAACCATCACCTGAAAGGCGATATGAACCGGAAGCACCGGAGGGCGATCCTGGGAGGGGAATGCCTTGAGTCCCACAACAAGCGCATTCGGGTTATCATAAGCCAAAAGGCTTAAGCCTTTTGGGATTTCAATCGCCCAAAGAGTTTTCTCGATTTTTGAATCCGGCCAACCGCCAATCCGCAATGGCGCCCCGCGCTCTGTTTCCCATTGACCTTCCATGGCCGCGAGCTTCACCGGCTGATTCTGCGCGACAAAGCGGGCCAAGAAATCACCGCTCAGAGGCTCCAGCAACGCCGCAGATGCCGCCACGCTCAGGGAAATTACAAGAGCCCGTTGATGAAAGGAGATCCTTCTATTTTTGAGCAAGGAATAGGCGTGAAGCGAAGCGACGGCAAAACCCACGGCTTCAAAGGCGGCAATGATCATATGGAGCGATTGCCCGAGAAAAGCGGGATTCAACATCGCCGCAAAAGGCCGAATATGAACAGGAGTCCCATTGACAATCTTAAAACCCGCCGGAGAGTTCATCCAGGCATTGGCCGCCACGACAAATATCCCAGAAGCCGTGCCGCTCGCAAGAACCATCACGCCTGACATCCAATGAATTAGAGGAGAAACTTTCTCCCATCCATAAAGGTAAACGCCAAGAAATATCGCCTCAAGAAAAAAAGCGAACCCTTCAAGCGAAAAAGGCATTCCGATGATAGGCCCGGCATACCCCATAAATCGCGGCCAGAGAAGCCCTAATTCAAAAGAAAGCGCCGTTCCGGAAACGGCGCCCACCGCGAAAAAAATTCCGGCTCCCCGAGACCAACGCTGAGCCAATTCCCGATAGAGAATATCCTTTTTATGCAACCATAAACCCTCCGCAATCACCATCAACAGCGGCAACGCAATGCCAACGGCGGCGAAAAGAATATGAAAACCCAAAGACATCGCCATTTGAGAACGCGCGGCCAACAGATGATTCATCGGATATCCTCTTAGACTTCATCACTGCAACCTCATTAGAACATAAAATAATATGGCGTTGCTGGACCCCCAAAGGGCCTAGCAAAAATCCGCAGAACTGGGTCCTTTGCCTAAACTCTTCTAGGCCTTTAGGCCCATACGCTTCCGCGTTAAGAATGTTAAAACAATATCATGAACCCACAAAGGCGCCACACCCAAAAGCGTAAAATCAATTTCCGGATATTTTTCGTCTTTTTGCCGATCGTCCTTGTCGTCGCCCAAGTCAGAGGAGAAAGTCTTCGCTCCCAAGAATCTCTACCCCAAGAAATCCCGGCCCTCTCCGTCACGAATCCCGCGTCTGCTAATTTTTCAGACCCCTTGGAATCCTTGCCCGAGATCAATAACATTGCCCCTGACAATCTCAAACTTCCCCCCATTCTTTCTCCCGCTACTCTTTCCTTAGATAAGGAACTGAGAATCCCGGCAGATATCATCAATCAGGAAAAGCCTCTTAAAAACTCCGCCGAGCCGGTCGCTCCTAAATCCGCGTCATCGAAAAACAGACTCCCATATCAAATCAACCGCGCCCTCAACGCCTTAAGTCTTGAGGCGCCGCAAAAAATAGATTTTAAGGACCCGTCCGTCTCGAATTCCCTCTTTGACGGCCTCTCCAAGAATTCCATTCCCAGTGAAATTGGATTTTCCGATCCAAACCGCGCGAAAGCGCTTTTTATCATCAACGATGACGGCGTTGCGGTTTCAGGCAAAGCCGCGGAGTATTATCAAGAGGTTCACCGCTTCATCGAGGAGTATAAGGACAAAATTGACCTCGCGGAAAGCCTGGGGGTTATGGACGACTCCTACGCGGATGTTTGGGCTAAGCTCAAGGTCATCGAAAGCGTAGACCCCCATCCCGTCCTCGACCATCACAACGAACATCTCGATGAAACCTTGACCTGGGTGGACGGAGTCGCCGATATCGGCGGAAAAAGAACCGCGATTTACACGCACCGGGTTTTCTTTCACCCAGCGAAAAACCCGCAATCCGAAATCCAGGAAGGCATTCGCCGCGTCAATGGCTATATCAACGAGACCGCCCGCTATTTCGAAAAGCGCGGAAAAGCGGAACAGGCTTTGGGCCCCTTGGATCAAGTGGTCCTGGGCTTTGACACGCGGGGATACAAGGAGATCAAGGACTTTATTAAGACGCGAGAGAAAGAGCTTCAAAAAACGCATGGCGAGCGCTTCCGCTTCGTTTATTTAGATGAAGTCGCCGACGTTCCCAAAAACCCGACTGAAATGCGCGCGGCGCTTAACACTCTTGTCGCTCAATACAAGGGCAATTCCCTTCAAAAAATCATCGAAGGGGTCATTTACAGCCGCTATACGGGCTTACTCCTTGAGCTCAAGACCCTGGAACATTATTACAAGGAAAACTATAAAATCCTGCAAAGCGGCAGGGAGATTTTTGACGAAAACGGGCATTACGTGACGGAACTTGACGCCGTGGTCAAAAGCCCGGAAGGCGTAACCTATCTTGTCGAGGCGAAATCATCCCGCGTCCTTTTGCCCAAAGAACGCGTGCTGGAAGGAAAGATTCTTTACAAATTGGACGCCTACAAAAAGAATCAGGCTCTCCTGGAAAAAGAAATCCACGCTCCCCTTAACGTGGTTTTTTCGATGGACCTTGGAATCCCCAAGGATTCAGGGCGGAAACACGGGCAAAATTTCGAAAGGGCCGCTCGCCAAAAAGAGCTTATGGAATTTTTAAAGGCCCAAGCCCCGATTTTAAGCCGCCGCTACGGTTTTCCCGTCTCATTTCTCTTCATTGACGGAAGCGCCGGCCAAAATTAGTTCCCAGCGCCCGCGGCTGGATTCTTGATCGGCTTTTTGGCGGGGTTCTTTGTCTTTTTCTTCGCCGCCAAATGGGCTTTCCAGTTTTTGTTTTTAGCGCGTTTTTTCTTTCGTGAAGATTTGTTTTTTGAAGTTTGAGCGGTTTTTTTAGCGGAAGAAATTCCGTAAGCTCTCTCAATTTGATATTGCGGAAAATAGCGTTTGAGAATGTCCTTCCAATCCGCCCCCAAACTAGCCTGTCCCAATGTCCCATTGAGACAAAGCCCTAGTCCGCTTCCAGTCCCAGCTCCCCACAAGACAAAAAATTGGACAAATCTTCCGCCAATCACCGGCGTCAAAGTAAACAAGCTTGAGCGCAGAGAATGAGGGGAAAGAACTTCTTGAATTTGAGAAAAATTAGACGCCTTCCAGCTCCCTTTGGTTCCTGTCACCGTCATCTCCAAGACCCGCCCGGTTTCAGAGCGGCGGTTGATTTCGATATGTTTAATTTTGCCAATATCTTTAAACGCCTTGATTCTTTGCCATATGGAATCTGCCGGAATAATTCTC
>JAJZJF010000115.1 GCA_021810245.1 bacterium | reverse complement strand
GCGGCAACGGTATTAAATCGGTCCACAATCACTCGCTTAAGCCGAGAGCCTTTGCCGATGCGGCAAAAATCCATGATAATAGAATCTTCGATAATCGCGCCTTCTTCAATCTCAACGCCTCGGCCTAAAATAGAATTAGTAATGCTCGATTTTTCAATGAGCGACCCATCTCCAATGACGGAGTTGAGCAGCCGCCCATCTAAAATTCGCGCCGGAGGCCCGTCATGGCGCTCGGAGTGAATAGGCCAACGGTGATTATTCAAATCAAAACGCGGAAACTCTCCTAAAATATCCATATGAGACTGATAGAAGCTTTCGATTGTGCCAACGTCTCGCCAATAAGCTTTTTCTTCATGAGATTTGAGACCGGGAAGGATATTGAGCGCGAAATCATATGCGTAGGTGCGCATTTTTTTGTGGATCACGGGCAAAATGGATTTCCCGAAGTCAAATTCGGCGCCCACTCCCAAGGTCTTATCGGAAAGGACCGCCAGCAAAGCCTCGGTTGAAAACAAGTAATTGCCCATCGAGGCGTAGGCGCGTGTGGGATCCGTCGGCATCGGCTTTGCAATCTTTGGCTTTTCAACGAAAGATAGGATTTTCCCTTCCCCATCGGCCTCGATAATTCCAAAGCCTTGGGAGCGTTCAATAGGAACAGGGATAGCCGACACCGTAATATCGGCTTCTCTCTTTAAATGAAAGTGAATCATCTGCCCAATGTCCATGCGATAAATATGATCTGAACCGAACACCGCGACAATATCGGGATCGAAATCGTAGATCAAATTAAGATTTTGACGAACCGCGTCGGCGGTCCCTTGATACCAGTTCTGACCCAGACGCATCTGAGGAGGGACCAAGGCGATGAATTGATCGCGAGTCAGGCCCACGGTGCGCCAGCTTGAGCGCAAGTATTCAATCAGGCTTTGAGACATATACTGAACTAAAACGTAAATAGACTGCACCCCGGAATTGATACAGTTAGACAGCACGAAATCAACGATCCGGTGTTTACCCCCAAACGGAACCGAGGGCTTTGGACGGCTCACCGTCAATGGATAGAGCCTTTCTCCGCGGCCTCCGGCTAAAATGAGAGCGAGGACGCGCTTGGTTGGTTCAATCGCCATAATCTTCATCCGAATTAGATTTTCTTTCTTGATTGCGAGACGGCAAAGGCTTAACCGCTTTTAATCTTTCCCAAAAAGAAGGACCTTTGGGTTTCTTTGGTGGGCTTTCCGCTTGAGTCGCAGCTCGAGCGGCGGGGAGACTGCGAGAAACCGCGGGCGCCGTTGAAATTGTCGGCATTAAAGATAAGGCGTGTTTGGGATCATATCGAAAGGCTTTATTGAGATCAACATCTTTTAAGATTAAAATCGGGCTATGATCCGTTACCGCCTCCGAGGCTTTTATTTCCGTCAATTCTTTCGTCGTAATTCCGGAAACGACCTCCATCGGCAAAAAAACCTTCCCTTGATAGGCAATCAGAGAAGAAGTTGGAACCGCCAATACATCGTTAGCTAAAGTAATGCGCCCCGCCCATTGAAGCTCTTGGGGATAATGCCGCACAGGGATGAAACTAGTGAAAACGCCCATTGGCGGCGCCGTCGTTTGATCGAGAGAATAATTTTGGATCAGGGTTTTCTTTTTTTTGAGCGCATTGGAAGCGGGCCAGAAAAATAAATCCTGCCCGTCTTTTACGTAACGAGCGTATTCCGGCGGGATTTTCCCGAGCAAGGCGACCCGATAAGCCACCTGAAATAACGGATCTCCAGTCTTAATGCGCTGCCCCTCCGAAATGAAACGGCTCAAAACGAGACAATCCTGGGAACAAGAGACCTTCATGAGGGAATATACCGATTTCCAACGGTCCAAAACCGCTTGTTTGGGGGTCATTCCTCTATAATCCAATAAAGCCGCGGTTTTGATATCTGCCAGATAGGCCAAGGGCTGGCCAGCCTTGACCCAGCTCTGTTCTTGGGCGCTCACCGTTTCCACCCGGCCATCGAAAGAAGCCTTTAGTTTCTCTTGCTGCTTAAAGACAATCGAACCTTGGGCAGGGATAGAAATGTCCGATAACCGAGCGACGGCGACGCTTTGAGCGAAAAGCGAGGAAGAAAAAAGCGCCAGATAAGGGGCCAACAAAAAGTTCATGCCTTCAAAGTTAACTCCGAACTGAGTTGTAGCTTGCGCTCATCTAAAATAGGGTTAACCCCTTTCCAAACATGCCCCAAGAAGGCGGAAAAAGTCCAAGGCATTTTCCCTTCAAAAAAAGAAGCGAGCGCTTCCGCGTATTTTTGAATTTCCCACTGGGCGTGAATGTCCGCCCTCAACGAGATAAAATTCATCAAGCTACGGGCGTTGATGGTCCAATAAAACTGCGTGTATCCATTGAGCGGGAGGATCATTCTCGCCATCTCCCTAGCCGCGCCTAATTTCAAAAGTTTCTGATAGGTCTCATAGCAGGCCCGAACCTGGGAATCTAACAATCGCGTCAATTCCTCATGGGGGACATTCGCGGCGACCGAGCCTTGCTTATTTTTCACGTCTTGCCCGCGCCAAGCTGTGGGAATATAAAACTCGTCTTTAACCTCCGTATATCGGCCGGAAATCTCATTGTAAGAAGCCATCCGATGACGAATCCATTGTCTCATGACAAAAATCGGGCAGGAAACATGGAATTTAAAAACCGATTGTTCAAAGGGCGTCATATGATCGTTTTTTAAAAGATAGTTGATAAGCTTGCGATCCGCCTCTTCGCCTTTAGATTCCGCGGCATAAGAGACCCGCGCCGACTGAACCACCGCAAGGTCTCCGCCCATGAAGTCAACCAATCGAACGAAACCGCGATCCAAGACATTAATCCCCGCATCAATACTCATTAAAATTCCCTCCTCATCGGATTTTCGGGAAACTCATAAGACCTTTATTTCCCTTTTCTTTATATTTGCGCATATCGCCCATTTGAGCGCCGTCCGATGCCATTTTCAAAACCCACGGCGCAATCAACGGATTCGGCAAAAGCGTCTTCCCATTATAGCCAACTAAAAGCCCTGAAAGAATCTTAGGGAGTCTCTGCGTCAATAAATCTGAAGCCAATTCCGTAGAGAGAATAAAAACCGGCCCGCTAAGGCGCAATTTTTGAATGCTCTCCTTAAACTTTTTTTCGGAAAGCGCCGTCTTTTCTTGACTATCGCCTTCGCTGATCAAAAACGCCTGGGCTGATTTAAATTTCGCCCGCCGCCCGATTTGAGAGGCTAAGCGGCTTAGAACTTTTTTCCATTTTTTTGCGTCTTTAGGAGAATCAGGTTCCTCAGAGATAATCGCCAAATTCTGCTCTTTTCGGCTAATTTGCAGCGAAAATATTCGGCTCAACAGAATCTTTTTGAGCGTGGAAGAGGAGTCTAAAGTCGCGGTTAGAACAACGGGTTCATGAATTTCTAAACGCTTCTGCGGCGGCCCCGCCAAATCTTGATAAGTTTTAAAAAGACTCTGGGACGGATTTTTGCCGATTCCCAACAAATACCGAACTTGTTTGATGACATTGGCTTGCGCAGAATAAAAAAGCGGAACGACGACGATTTTTTTAACCCGCCGGGCTTCTAATTGGTTGATTCCATGCTGCATGTCCTCAGAGTCCGCCAAACCAAAAGCGAAAGCGACCGGAAAGCGCGCCATAAAGGCGGTTTTAATCTGCCGCGTAGTCTCGGTCCATTGCGGAGCGTTTCCCTCTTCCAAAACCAAAACGCCAAAGGCGGGCTCTCCAAAACTCGGCGGCGGAAGCGGCGGAATAGCGGCTTGAAGGCTTAATCCGCAAGCGCTCAGTAAAATTAAAGATTGAATGCCCATAGATGCGTTTTTTTGGAAGAGCCTGTCCAC
This sequence comes from bacterium, assembly GCA_021810245.1. GTDB lineage: Bacteria > Elusimicrobiota > Elusimicrobia > UBA1565 > UBA9628 > JAKAQV01. The sequence continues at coordinate 1,230 of JAJZJF010000115.1, read as the reverse complement.
AAAGCGATGAGTTGCGGCGACTTTGAACCCGAAGGGTAGAGCAAATCGATGTCGGAGACGACTCCCGGAAAACTCCTAGTCCAATTTCTCTCAAAATCTTCATCTCGCCATTTAAGAGAAGAAATCTTTCCACGATCAAAAAGCCCAAATGATTCGGCGAGAAATCCCCACCGGGACTCGTTTTTGACCACGAACAAAAGCCCCTTTTCAAACAAAATTCGCGGAGAAAACTCGATTATATGCGAGCTGGAAGCAGGCCATCTTAGGCGATTGGGAGATTGCCCATAGGAGCCTGGGATGGTCCATTCTTTCCCTTGGGAAGAAATCTCAAGGCGATTTCCCGAAACAATCGCCGCAAACAAATCTTGGTCCTTGAGATGAACCGCGGTTTGGGAATAAAGCCAGCGCGATAAAACTCGCTTATCACTTTTATCGGCTGAAGAATAGCCTTCTTTATAAGTCAGCGGATAAATCGCAGATAGCGGAAATGAGCCATTGTCCAAAAGCTGTTGGCAAAAAAGCGAACCTGACCCTGTGCCGCCAATCCCGCGAACGACATATGGAATTTGGGCCAAGGGCTTCCAAATTTTTTGAGACAAGGAAAACTCAAACACCCGGGTTCCCACCTGTCCCAAGGCTCCATCGTAATATGTGACAAAAAGTTTCGCTTTCGCCCCCGCGCCTAAAGGCGAGGCCTCTAAAGATAAAATCCTGGATTGACCTTCGGGCATTACATAGACCGAGACCGGAGAGGACGAAATAACGGGGTAGGAATAGAGAAATATTTTTCGAGTGGAAGCCAGCGCCAGCTGAAAAGACTCTCCGCCGATAAAATTACCGGCGGCAAAATCAACGGCGGCAAAATCAAGAGACGGACTTTTCCAGGCAATAGGAGGCCCGCTTAAAGCTAGGGAGATCGATGAGAAAAATAGCGAAGGCACGAAAATAAGGCCCCAGCGGATAGCCCTCCCTTTTTCCAACTGGTTTATGAAATGTTCAAAAGACATTTTAAAGAGAATACCATTTAAATTTTGTTTTTATAAAACTCTTGGCGTTAATCAAGGGCCGAGCGTTAAAAATTAAGCTCAAGCCAACGGATAAAGGCCCAACGCGAATCCGCTTTGGGCGGACTCATCCAACCGCGGCCTTTATCTTTGAGGCGGCTTAAAGGCAATTCTTCTATCTGAACCGGCCCCGGGCGATATCCCGCCTTGATCATCACTTCTTGGA
>JAJZJF010000114.1 GCA_021810245.1 bacterium | reverse complement strand
GCCAACATATCGTCGGCAAAATTTTTTGGAATTTCCACAAAAAGGCCGCGCTCCCGATCAGACAAGTTCTCAAGAACAGGAGCAATGGACTGCGGGTCCAAACCGCAAAAAAGAAAATATTTCTCCGAGTCATCAACCTGGGCATAAAACTCAAGAGCTTTGGGAAGGGCTAGAAGTTTGAAAACAACCAGACGTTCCAGGGGTTTGAGATTCTCCCATTCAGAAAGAAGAGAAGATACGGAATATTTTTCCAACAGGCGTTTTAAATCCAAGTAGCGCCCGGAAGCAATTAAAGAAACGAGCGTTTCCATCGTGAATCATTATACAAACAAAATTCAAGCGCTGCATTTTGATAAAATATTCGGATGAAAAACAAAATTTTATTCTTGGCCGCTTTACTGATTGTCGCCTCAAATTTAAATCCCAGATTCTCTCAGGCTCAAACTTCTCCCGCCGCCAACGCCGTTACCATCAATTTTTTTCTCCCGGGAGAAGCGGATAAAGACATCAGCGAACAAATTGAAAAAGCGGAACACCTCATTCACCAACTTCTCGATATTTATAAAAAGCGCCAGCAGAAAAAAACAGGAGAAAAGCCCAAGAAAGTCGTCACCTTTTCAGCCCCAGGATGGTCTCAAAAGATTTCTCGCAAGGTTCGCTCCAAAATCATTGGCGAACTAATCTCCCAGTGGGGCTCAAGAATTGAAATTATTTCCGGCAATCAGGTCTGGGCTCTCCATCAAGGCCATTTGAGGCTTATTTCAAAAAAAGACTTTGAAAAAATTCAAAAGAAAGCGGAAACCCGTCTTGACCCGTTACTTCAAGGCCAATACACAAAAACATATGACGGGGGAAAAGATGGGAATTCCAAATTAAAAGGAAATGCACATCAAGCCGTCGCTGGAAAATACGCCGACCCAAATTCAAATAGCCTCACTCCCGTCCAAGCTCAACCCGGCATTCAGCTAAGCTATCTTGACCGTTCCGTCAATCCCTGCCAGGATTTTTATCATTTCGCCTGCGGAACCTGGATTAAAAAAAATCCAATTCCAGCCGAATATCCGCGCTGGGGAACTTTCGACGCCTTGGCCCGCAAAAACAAGGTCTTATTAAGAAAGCTCTTAAATCAAATGCAAGAGCAAAAAGCCAAAATTTCCTCTAATGAGGCGAAACTCTCCAATCTTTACGGCTCCTGCATGGATAAAAAAAGCGTCGACAAAGAAGGGGGAAAACCGTTATTTCCAGAGATTAAAAAGATTGACGCTTTGAGCTCAAAAAAAGACCTGGCCCAAGAAATTGCCCATCTGCAAATGTTAGGGGTCCCCGCGCTCTTTAATTTTGGTTCGGAACAGGATTATCAAAATGCCGATAAAATGATCGCGGCCTTGGATCAGGGGGGCTTTGCGCTTCCGGATCGGGATTATTACCTCAAAAAGAATTTCGCTAAAGACCGCGCGGCTTACCTTAAACACATGCAAAAAATGCTGGAACTCGCCGGAGAATCAAGCGCGCAAGCTCAACAAGACGCCGGGGAGGCTTTAGCCGTTGAAACCGCTCTGGCTCAAATCGCGCTTAATCGAGTTTCCCAACGAGACCCACTCAAGGTCAATCACAAAATCACGCTTAGCGAACTTGAAAAAATTTCCCCCGATTTTAACTGGAGTGCCTATTTTAAGGCCGCGGGAACGCCTAAATTTAAAGTTCTTAACGCCGCAGATTATGGCTTCATTAAAAATCTCAGCGCGGTCATTAGGCAAACCCGGCTTCAAAACTGGAAGTCTTATCTGAAATGGCAACTGGTCCACGCCGAGGCCTCCGCCTTATCTTCCGCCTTCGTCAATGAAGACTTCGCCTTTTTCGGCAAAAGGCTGCGCGGAAGTAAAAAGCTGATGCCTAGATGGGAGCGCTGCGTTAATTTCGCCAATAATGGAATGGGAGAAGCCTTGGGGAAAATCTATGTTGACAAGAATTTCCCTCCGGAAGCGAAAAAAGAGGCGAGAAAACTTCTCCTCGAAATCGAAAAATCTATGAATCAAGACATTCATTCTATTTCCTGGATGGATATCAAGACCAAGGAACAAGCCTTAAAAAAACTCAAGGCGATGAAAAACAAGGTGGGCTACCCCAAGCGCTGGCGCGACTACTCAAAACTCCAGATCAAAAAGGGAGATAATATCGGAAATTACGAGCGCGCCGCGGGCTTTGAATTCAAGCGCGAAATTGGAAAAATCGGGAAGAAAACCGATCGAAGCGAATGGCAGATGACCCCGCCGACGGTCAACGCCTATTATGATCCGGCGGAAAACGACATGAATTTCCCGGCGGGAATTTTGCAGCCGCCGTTTTACGATCCCAAAGCGGACTTGTCGTCTAATCTCGGGGCCATTGGCGCGGTCGAAGGCCATGAACTGACCCATGGTTTTGACGATCAAGGCCGCATGTATGACGCAAAGGGAAATCTACGCAATTGGTGGACTCCCCAAGACGCGTCTAACTTTAAAAGCCGGGCTCAGTGTCTGGTCAATCAATATTCGCAATATGTCGTTTCAAAAGATCCAAAGGATCCCCAAAAAGACGTCAAGATTAATGGAAAGCTAACCTTGGGGGAAAACACGGCTGACAACGGCGGCATTCACCTGGCCTACTCGGCGTTGGAGAGAAACATTATTTCCCAGCCGCAAAAAATCGGCGGGTTTACGCCGGAACAAAGATTTTTTATCGCCTGGGCACAAACCTGGTGCGCCAATCAGACTGAACAGTCTAAAAAGCTGCAGGCTTTAACCGATCCGCATTCTCTTCCGGAATATCGGGCCAACGGCGCGGTGTCTAATATGCCGGAATTCGGACAAGCCTTCTCTTGTCCGGCGAAATCTCCGATGGTCCGCCAAAACGCCTGCCGGGTGTGGTAAAATTCATGGCTATTACTTCAATTACCAACCGAAAGATAGGGCCGCTGAAAGCGATTGAAGTCGGCGAAGCAAAAAACGGCCCGACCATCGTCTTGTTTCATGGCTACGGAGCCTCGGGTTCGGATTTGGCGCCTGTCTCCGCTGAAACACCGCTTGATTTTCCAGCGCGCTGGATTTTTCCTGACGCGCCCTTGCGCACTGATTTTGGGGGCCTTGCCTGGTTTCCGATAGACGCCGAAGCAATCAATCGCGCGCAGGAAACCGGCATCGCCGTCGATTTTGCAAGCTCAGAACCTCCGGCTCTTGAAGAAGCAAGAAAGACAGCGGAGAAATTTTTAGAGGCTCTTGATGTTCCCTCAAGCCAACTCATCCTCGGCGGATTTAGCCAGGGCTCCATGCTCGCCACGGATTTGGCTCTAAATCATAAAGAAGCGCCAGCGGGCCTCGTTATTTTATCGGGAAATTTAATCAACGAAAAATCTTGGGCGGCAAAAGCGAAAAATAGGGGGGAGCTAAAATTTTTTCAAAGCCACGGAATCGCCGACCCAGTGCTCGGCTTTTCCGGCGCACGCCGTCTCTATGATCTCCTGAGTCAAAACGGCCTTCATGGCGAGTTTTTTAAATTTGAGGGCGGTCACTCAATCCCGCTCGAAGTCCTCGAAGCTCTCGGCGATTGGATTGATGGTCTTAAAATTTAAACTTCCTCTTCCTGGCTTTGGAGCTTCTCAAGAGCGCCTAAATCTTCAAGGGTCGTAATATCGCCCTTGACCGCGCCTCCGGCGGCTATTTCGCGAAGAAGCCGACGCATGATTTTTCCCGAGCGAGTTTTAGGAAGAAGAGGAGTAAAGCGGATATCGGCGGGTTTGGCAATAGGGCTAATCGCCCGCCCTACATATTCCGAAATCTCGCGCTTAAGAGAATCATCGGGAGTTTGCCCTTCTTTGAGAGTGACAAACGCGCTGACGGCTTGGCCGGTCAAATCATCCGGACGCCCCACGACAGCGGCTTCCGCGACCGCCGGGTGAGAAACCAATGCGGATTCTATTTCCATGGTCGAAAGCCGATGGCCGGAAACGTTTAGGACGTCGTCAATGCGGCCAAGAATCCAGAAATAACCGTCCTTGTCTTTTCTGGCGCCATCTCCAGTGAAATAATAAGGAATGCTTTTTTTCCCAGGCGCGCGAACCTGGCTAAAATATTGTTCTTTATAACGCGCGGGATTTCCATAAATTGTCCGCAGCATCCCCGGCCAAGGTTTTCGAATGACCAAATATCCGCCAGTCCCCAGAGAAACCGGTTTTCCCTCTCGGTCAACAACATCGGCGTCAATTCCTGGAAGTGGCAGAGAAGCCGATCCGGGCTTGGTCCGCGTCGCTCCGGGAAGGGGGGAAATCATAATTGAGCCTGTCTCTGTCTGCCACCAGGTATCGACAATCGGACACTTCCCGCGCCCAATATTTTTATGATACCACTGCCAGGCTTCCGGATTAATTGGCTCACCCACGCTCCCCAAAAGCCGCAGAGAAGAGAGATCGTGTTTTTGCGGCCAAGATTCCCCCAAGCGCATAAAGGCCCGAATTGCGGTTGGCGCGGTATAAAGAACCGATATTTTGTGGCGCTCGATCATGTCCCAAAATCGGTCCGGAGCCGGATGCATCGGAGCGCCCTCATACATAAAAATTGTCGCTCCGTTTAAAAGCGGACCGTAAACCACATAGGAATGTCCCGTGACCCAGCCGATATCGGCCGTGCACCAGAACAGATCGTCGTCTTTTAAATCAAACACGTATTTGGTCGTCCAAGCGGCCTGAGTCAAATACCCGCCGGTTGTGTGCAAAATTCCTTTGGGCTTTCCAGTAGATCCCGAGGTATATAGAATAAACAAGGGATGTTCGCTATCTATCTTCTCGGCAGGGCAATTCTCCGAGGCCTCGGACAATGCCTCAAACCAATCAACATCCCGCCCCTCAATCCATGAGGAATTTTCCACAATCCCGCGATTAAAGACTAATACTTTTTGAACGCTGGGCGCGCTTTTAAGGGCTTCATCGACTACGTCTTTAGGCTTGACAATCAAGCCTTTTCGGAAAAATCCATCGGCGGTGATGACGAGTTTGGCCTGCGCGTCTTGAATGCGCTCAGACAATGCCGAAGCCGAGAATCCGGCAAAAATGACATTGTGCGGCGCGCCGATTCGAGAACAGGCTAAGATGGC
>JAJZJF010000113.1 GCA_021810245.1 bacterium | reverse complement strand
GTGCGCCCAGCGTCCCACTCTGACCAGACCGAATAAGCCAAGCCCGTCTTCTTGCGTAAATCCAAACTCAGCCTTGAAGCATAAAAGGCGCCTCCCAAAATTTTATTGCCTAAATTGAGAGCGTAGTAATCCGGAGACAAACGCGTCATCCCCGCCGTTTGAGCCAAAATGACCTTGTCCTGAAGCCGACTTGAATCGGGAACATTGATCTTGGAGAAATGATTTGCCGGCGCTGTTGGATAGTCGATACTGGGTTTCGGCCCAACGGCCTTCCAGGACCCGAAATAGCGCGCAATCACCGTTTTGGCCTGCTCGGGGTCCACTTGCCCAATCACGACGATAGTGGTCATGTCGGGACGAAAGACCTTCTGATAATATTGTTTGACATCATTAAGGCTCAAAGCCTTGACCGTTTTCGGAGTCGCCTGGCGCAAAATCGGATCAGTTTTGGGATAAAGCGCCTGATCGACCGCCCGCTCCGTCAGATAATTGGGGCTTTGAAGTTCGCCGACCAATTCGTCGGCCACCTCCCCGCGGATGATTTTGAAATCATGTCCGGGAAGCGCCGGGGACAATTCATTTTCAGCCAACAATTTGACCCCCTCTTCAAAATGACTAGACAAAACATTGAGGGAAAAATGAGTCCCCGCGCTTTCATCCGCCGCAATATCATCGAGAGCTTTTTGAAACGCGATTCGATTCAGATTCTTGCTTCCATATGGGAAAAGCTCTCCCAAGACCCGTTCAACTCCTTCTTTTCCGGGCAAAGCCTCGGTGTCGGGATTAGACAAAATATGTCCGGAGACTGAAACCGTGGGGCTAATCGCCTCGGGTTCCACAATCAGATGGATGCCGTTGGGTAAGAGACTAACAATGGGATGAAGGGTTAAAGGCGGAATTTTTAGGCTCTCAACCGCCTTTTTCGCCCACAAGGGGAGCGGGACGGCTTTGACGGAAGAAGAGGCAAAAGACTCCTGGCCCCCAAAACCCTTGCCTGAAACAGGCTTGCCCGAAGGCTGTGGAGTCAAAATCGTAGAAGCGGAATGTTCGAAATCAACATATTTCTTAGCGACGCGAGCGACATCTTCGGCAGTGACTTTCTTGATTGCCTCAATATCCTCATCGGGAGACTGCCGTCCCTCGCCAGCCACCGCCTGGGACCATTCCATGGCAAGTCCCTCAATTGAATTTTTTTGAAATTCAGCCGAAGCCACTTCCCTCCGCTTGGCCGCAGCAATAAAATCAGGATCAATTCCCTTTGACAACTCTTTTTTCAATACCGCATTGACCTTCTTTAATAGCTTCTTGGAATTGGCTCCTTTGGGAAATCCCGCAATCGCAAAGCCCATTCCCGCCTTGGGGAGACCGTCGTAATAAAACTCCGAGAAAAGCGCCTCTCCTTTGACCTGAAGCTCATAAAGAGGCCCCCGCGGGTTCGATAAAGCATCTGAAAGGATCTGGGCCGCGGCATAATCGGGGCTGTCGCTACCCGGAAAACGAAAAACCAAGGCCACCATACCATAAGGGCTGTCAGTGTCCATTTTCTTAAGCGAAGGCTTAACGGAGCCGAAATTAAAATCCGGGCGCTTCGGCATTTGAACCGGAGAAATCTTCCCAAAAAGCCGACGCACCGTTTTTAAAGTTTTGGAGGGATTCAGATCTCCGGTGATGACCAAAACGGCGTTATTGGGACCGTACCAATCGTTGTGAAATTTCCGAAGCATCTCCGCGGTCGTTTTATCGAAAGAAGGGCGCGTTCCCAAGGCGTCATGTTCGTAAGGGGTTCCTTTAAAAAGGGTTTTGAGGAGTTTCATATAAAAAACGTAATTCGGATCCGAGAGATCCCGAGACACTTCCTGCTCAATAGCGCCGCGCTCTTTATCCCAGGAAGATTTTTTGGCTGAAATCGCGCGCATGCGAAGAGCCTCAATGTGCAAGACCGTATCCAAATACTGAGACGGAACCGTGTAAAAATACTGCGTCAAATTTTGCTGGGTGTCGGCGTTAAGACTGCCCCCCACATCCGCTCCAATTTCGGCTAATTGGTCCGATGAGATTCCGGGACTTCCGCGAAACATCATATGCTCGGCCGCATGCGCCATTCCAGGGAAACCTTGGGGCGCTTCATCGGAGCCAACCTCATAGTTAACAACGCTTGTCGCCACCGGCGCGAGCGGATCGTAGATGATAATGACTCTCAACCCATTTTTCAAAGTCTCCCGAAAAACCTGCCCGGCAGAAATTTTTGATTTTACCTTTGCCTGCCCCCTCAAAGGCGTTTTCGCCGCACGGGAAATAAGAGGAATCAACAAGAAACCGACCATTAAAAATGCCCGCCGCCATTGATTTTTATTTTTCACTTTTGTCTCCTTTACCTTCATCCAGCCGCCGCTCTAGGCGCCTTAGGGCGGTTAGAATGTTTAAAACTTAATTCCCGGCCTTCTTTAAGAGCTTTAAACCACTCGGAAATTTCCGCGGCCTTAGACTCGATAATCTCTTGCGCCTTTGAGATTTCCGCCGAGCGCCCCTCCAAATTCTTGGCGACGATATGCTCTAAATCCTCAAGACGATAAAGATAGACATGCTCAAGATGGTGAATCTCTTCTTCAATATCCCGCGGCATAGCGATATCGACCATAAAAAGAGAACGCCCGCGCCTATTTTTAAGCGCGTTCTCGACCATCTCCTTGGTAATCACTAGTTCCGGAGAACCTGTCGAGGAAAGGACAATATCGACTTCCCGCAAAGCCTCCTGCCGGTTTTCCCAAGGCCAAACGATAGCTCGAAAATTTTGAGCCAAGGCTTCCGCGCGCTCGCGAGTTCGGTTTGAAATCAAAATTTTAGGAGATTTTTTGGTGGCTAGATGACGAATCATTAATTCCGCCATCTGCCCCGCGCCCAAAACCAAAATCGAACTTTCGGAAAGATTTCCAAAGATGCTTTGCGCGAGTTCCACCGCAACAGAAGCCACCGAAGTCTGCCCAACCGAAATGCCGGTCTCGCTCCGGACCTTTTTACCGACATAAAGCGCGCGTTGAAATAAAATGTTCCCAATTTTTCCGGTCAAGCCTTCGCTTTTAGCCCGCTCATATGCCTCCTTGACTTGTCCCAAGATTTCAGTTTCTCCAATAACTAGGGAATCAAGCCCGGAAGCGACTCTAAGCAAATGCGACACCGCTTCCAAGCCGCTATAAATATAAATATCCTCTTGGCTGGGAGTTTTCCCAATTAAATCCTCAAAAAAACTCAACAAGACCTCAGGGCCGTCTACGCCGCCGGCAAACCCGCAGGCATAAATCTCAAAGCGATTGCAGGTTGATAAAAAAACCGCGTCCATAATGGGACTTGATTTAATTTTTTTGGCGATATCTGAAAAGGGAAGAAGCGCGAATTTTTCGCGCAGAGCCAATTCCGCGCTTTTATGGCTAAGCCCGGCGACGACAATCTGCATAAACCCTTTAATTATCCCTTGGAAAGATATCCATGAAGACCGCTTAAAAAATTAACGCCGGCAAAGGTAAAGACGACACAGGCAAAGCCAAACATCGACACATAAATGGCTTTCTTGCCGCGAAGCCCCATCATGTAGCGCATATGCAGGTAACCGGCGTAAATTAAGGCCGTAATCAAAGCCCAGGTTTCCTTGGGATCCCATCCCCAAAACCTCCCCCAAGCGTTTTCCGCCCACACGCCTCCCATGATGATGCCCACGGTCAAAATAGGAAAAGCCGCCGCGATAATGCGATAGTTGAGATTGTCCAACTCCTCGATCGAAGGAAGGCGATAACAAAGAGGGGTGGGCTTTCGCGATTTTATTTGGTATTCCTGAACTAAAAGGGCCAGCCCAACGCCAAAAGCGTTGCCGAAAGCGGCATATGAAGTCATCAAGACCACGGGATGAATATTGATCCAGTAGCTCTGAAGTGCGGGAACCAAACCGGAAATTTCAGGGGAAGCGACAAAGACGGCAATCCCAAGGCTTAACGAAGCCCATGGCAAGACAAACGCCCCCAAAATTCCCAAATGATGCCGGCTTTCAATCACGAAAAAAGCGACGCAAACAGCCAAGGCCAAATAGGATAGAGCGCCAAAGAAAGTGTTAATCGGAAGGAAATAGCGATTTTCCGGAATCTGCCAGAAAGAATGAATGCGAAATCCAAAACTCGCTAAATGAAAAACGATTCCAAGACCCAATAAATTCAACATCCAGCGGTTTAAGCGCTCATCTTTGTAGGCCAAATAAATGAAGGATAAAATTGTGGCCCCCCAATAAGCGGCTAAGGCGATTTGAATCAATATAAGCTCAGGGTTCATCTTGGAACCTCCATTGTATTTAAATGAGATGTCATTTGTCTCATTAAATGGTTGAATTCTCTTTCAAACTCCCGGCCTCCTTTGGAGCTCCAAGCGCCGATCGAAATTTGAGTTCCGCCTTCTCCCCGGGGCTCCAAAAGAACCCAAAACCTCCGGCGATGAAGATAGAAAAGCAAAATAAGGCCTAGAACCCACAAGAGCGCTCCAAAAATGACCCAGGGATATCCCGGATCGTAGGCCACTTGAATTCCGGAAAATAAAATGGGATCAACCGAGGCCAAGGAAAAAGGCGGAGATTCCGCGTGCTCAAGAGTTCCATCCGGATTTTCTTTCAGGCAAACGTGCGGATAAAGAGAGAAAAGCCACAAGGGCGGGGTCGGTTTTCCCGCGACGCTAAATAAAAATCGCACCGCTGGATTTTTGAGGTCAAGAGAAGAGGTATCAGCATGCCCATTGGACACGGTAAAATCCGGCATCAAGATATCGGCGGTTACCGAAAACGGAGTTCCCGGAACTTTTTTAGGAACGCGCTGATTTAGGTTCAAAAATGTTCCGCCAAGATCCAAGGTCACGCTCCTAAACATTCCCGCCGCTCCCCAGGAAGCCTGATAAAAACGCACCCCATGGATATCCAGAGGGTGATTGACTAAAATCGTTTTTTGTCCAATTAAATTGTCTCCGGCTTTGACGCGAAGATCTGAAGAAAATAAACTCGGCTGAAAAGTCCCTTTATAAAAATGGACGGTAAATTTATCTACTGAAAGAGTCCACGGACGGTTTTTCATCGCAACCGTGTTTCCCTCCATCACCGGATCCATCTCAACAAAACCGTATAAAGCCTTGA
>JAJZJF010000112.1 GCA_021810245.1 bacterium | reverse complement strand
TAAGGTATAGACCGGATCATAATATTCATAACGCCGGGTCAAGGCGTCGGGATCGTTTTTTTCGATCGATGTCCGGTAATTTTTAGTCCAGTAGGAAATCCCTTTTTCCCGATCATAGGCGTCGACTTGATGGACCCATCTCTTTCCCACCAAGGGAACGTCGCAGACAATTCTAGGAGTCGCAAAACCCGGAAGATATCCCATGATATCGTGCTGAAGCCTTTGGGCTTCGTCAATAGAAACCCTCCAATGCTCGGAATTAGGAATCATATCGCAAACATAAAAATAATAAGGCATGATTTTCGCGTGATCTAAAAGGGTAAAACAAAGCTCCAAAAGGTCTTGCGGCGTCGCATTGACCCCCCGCAAAATGACCCCTTGATTGCGCACATCCCGAAAACCCAGCTCCAAAATCTTTTTTGCGGCCTTGGCGACCAAGGGAGTGACCTGCGCGGCGTTATTGGCATGGGTGTGAAGAGCGATATCCACTCCGCGCTCGCGCGCTTTTTTGGCCAGACGCTCAAAAGCCCTTAAAACCTCATCCTGCAAAAAATGTTGCGGAAGGCCCTGAAGCCCTTTGGATGCCAGTCGAATGTCGCGAATGTTAGGGATATCCATCAAAGACGAAACAAAGGCTTCCAGCTGCGCGATTGGGACATTGGCAATATCGCCGCCAGAGACGACCACGTCCCGGACCGCGGGAGTTTTTCTTAAATAGTCGAGCATGAGATCAAATCTTTTTTGCGGAAGAAGCTCGAATTTTCTTTTCTGGACCTGGGGCACAGAATTGCCGACCAAATCCATTCTAGTGCAATGCCCGCAGTATTGAGGGCAGGTCGAAATTAACTCCGCTAGGACCTTGGTGGGATAGCGGTGAGTCAAGCCCTCAACGGCCCACATCTCGCTTTCATGCAGGCTGTCTCGCCCGGCCTTTGGGTGGTTCGGCCACTCAGAATGGCGATCCGAAATCATCGGAATCATGTAGCGGCGCACGGGATCATGGCGCAAATCTTTTTCATTGATCGTGTTGAGCATCTGCGGCGGAATCAGCATCGACATCGTCGCATATTCTTTTTGATCGCACTCGATTTCCAAGGCCAGGTCATCGGTCAAATAAGCGCCTAGGGCATTTTTAAGCTCTTTAAGATTTTTGACCGAATGCTGCCGCTGCCACAAAGCGCTCTCCCACTCTGCGGCAGAGACGTCTTTAAAGCCGGGCAAACGCTTCCAGTCCGGCTCGACAAACGCCTTTTTGAGCGGGTAGGAAAACGGCTGAGAATTTTTCTGCTCTAAGTTCCCCATCTCCTGAATTATAACTCAGTATCCCATAGGATTAAAAGAGCGCAGAAAATCAATAAAGGTATCGCGGTAATCTAAATAAACCGAACGCGTGCTGGAAAGAGTGATAATCCAATAACTTTTTCCGCGAGGCAAAATAGCTACGTAAGAATGGAGATGCTTTTTTACCGATGGAAGGCGTTCGCTTGGGAGCCAACGATTTTCGTTAATCTCAAACATCCGCGCGAAAGTGTCGGCGCCTCTAACCACGCGCAACAAAGTCGAAGAGCGCCCGGTCAAGGAATCAGAAGCCCGCATTCCCTCCACCGCCTTAGTCAGCGGCACGAATCCGGGACGGCTGGAATCAAACCAGTGAATGTCAATTCCGGTTCGGTAAACCCCGGTGGGGTCGTCGGGCCCCAGGATATGGACGACATAGCCCATCTGATCTTTTTCGCTAAAGGCCACCCATCCCTTGGGCAAGGTGCAGGAAAAATCCCGCCAGGGCGAGACATAATCGGTCGAATCATCCGAACCGGCGAAGGCCGAACACCCCACTAACAAAATTGCGGTCAAAAACCCGATTTTTTTTCCAATCTTTTTAAGGAACATATGGCGCTCCCGTTTTCTCGCGGAAATTTTTCTCGGCGGTGGCCGCCTCATCCATCAATTGATTAAGGACATTAGAACCCATGAATTCCTTCTGCCAATAATTGATGCAATCCCGGCGAGATGGAATTTTTTTATTGGCCTCAATGGCCGTGGCCTTAAAATCAAGGCTGTTAAGGGCCCGCTCAAAATCGGCCTCGCTAACAAAATGAGCTCTCGCTAACGACATCGCTTCTTTTTTAGTCGAATCTATACTCTCTGATTCCTTAAGAGATTTTTCCTTGGCCAGAGATTTGGGGCAGGCCACATAGGATTTCCGAATAAAATAGTCGCGGCGGGAAGCGCCGATATGGCGCAAGTCCCAGAGGGAATTTTGTCCTGAAGCCAGGGAATGGATGATAAAATCATGAAAGCGCGCCGGATGATTAAGCCAATCCTCAAATAAAGCCCGCATCTGCGGGTCGAGAAAATCCGCGGTTTTAGCCCCATCTTTAATCTGAGCGTAGAGAAGCATCTGCGCGGAATAGGCATAGGACTCTTCTTGATAGGGAAACGCCGACCAGCCCTCAATGCGTGCCTCCAAATCCAACAAACCATGGAGCAAAAAACCCGCCATTTCAAAGGAAGAATAATTTCCGCGCTCGCTTCCATCGGAGTAAATCTGAGTCTTGGTTCCCCAATCGCCGGACTCAACCTTATCCGGGCGAGCGGAAATATCTAAAGCTTTAACCGACGGAACTGGAACCCCCATCGTCTGATAAGCGGAAGACGACACCGGAAGCATCGCTTTCCAATCTTCGAAAATAAATTCCCGCTTTGAGGCTAGAATCGGATTGGGGTTAATGGCAACAGTGGCCTCAAAACGCCCCTCCGCGTTCTGTTTTAAGAATGTCTTTTGATGAGCCTCTTTTCCCAGTTGATCTGAATCAATGACGATTGCCGGCGTCAAATTCATCACGATATTTAAAGCTCTTGAGCGAAACGGCTCTTGCGCGTCGCTGTTAATAAGCCTCAACAGGCCCTTCGGGTCTTGGGAATAAGGAGCGTTCAACAAGAATTTTTCAAAATCGGCGGGGGAAACCACGCTCAAGGCAGGCAAGGCATAACTTTTCAAAGGCGGAAGGGGCGTTGGCCCCTTTGGTTTTGAAACGCCATATTCCTTGGACCCAATGACGCTGGAAGAGGCCAAGGCCTGCCGAATAGAATTAACCGTCACTTGAGATAAAGTGGCGGAAGAATTTAAGACTTCCACCGAAGCCTTCGCCGTCGCCGAGGAAATTGACGCGGGAACGGGAGCGGGAATGGCCGGTTTAGCGGGAAAAGCGGAGGAGCTTAAAACGGGCGCGCGAACTACAGAGGTCACTTGAGCTGGCGCAGAGGCGGGTAGAGAAAGCGCGTGAGAGACCGCTTGAACAGGAACCGCTGCCGCTTGGGCAACGTGTCCCAACACTGGTGATGAAACCGCGGCAACCGCTACCGCTGGCGGCAGAGAAGACTGAGCCAAGGCCTGAGCGCTTGGAAGCGCTGGAGATGCGGCCGCCGTCGAAACGGGAGCGGGCAAGGAAGTCGTTTGAGAGACAACAGGCGCCGCAGTCGGCGGTGAGACTGAAAGCTCAGAATTGGGAACCGCAACGGGAGGGGCCGAAGTCGGCGCTTGAGATGGCGGCAAAAACGGAGTGGGATTGGAGACCAAGGGAGAATTTTGTATAGGGCCAAGCGCCTTCTGCGAAGCCAAGGGCGCTGCGGGCGCGCTTTCGGGCGCAGCCTGAATTTGAGATAAAAACCCAGCTGGAAGTGGCGGCGGAGGCGGGGTTCCCAGAGGCGTTTGCGATAAAAGATCGGGGTCGGAATCTTCATCGGGAGGAGTTAAATTCAGAGAATATAATTCCTCTCTTGAAAAATAACGAGAAAAGTGTTTGCGGTTATCAATGGTAAAAAAAGGCCAGACGTCTTTGAGGATATGGCGCACTTTTTTGAGCTCATCGGGAGTTAGATGTCCATTGGGATTTTCCGACAGAATTAGATCTATTTTTAGCATCGCCTTTAAGCGCTCGGTGCTTTTAAGCCGCCGAATGAGAACGCGAATTTGGGATTTGCGTATTTCTTGCTTGCGCGAAGGAGACCAAATCGAGCCGTTGGAATGGACGAAATAATGATTGTCCATCAACAAATGGATAATCGGGCGCGGCAGCGGATCGGCTTTGACATTGTAAAACGGATCAGAAGGGTTTTTCAAGGGCACATCCACCGGCAAAGCCGCGAACACGCTCTGATTCCAAAGAAAAATAGACGCCAAAATCAGCCGCCTTATCACCCTCTTAGTGTAACCATTTCAGGTTACCCAAATATTTCAGATTTGAGAGAAGACTTGAGGGTTATTGGCGGAGAAAAAGAGCCTTTGACAGGACTGAATTAACCAGGCCGGGAGCGTAAATTTGCCCCAACATCAACGCCGACATCAAAATCGAGACGAGGTTGATCAAAACCCAGTCAATATTGCCCTGGGTAGCGGCGACAACAAGGCTGAGCGCGCTGCCTGCAATCACTAAAACCGAAAGGAGGGGGCTAAGGCCTTCAGGAGATTTTCTCTCCGCGCGGTAAAGCTTAAAATTAGCGACAATTTGAGGAACATTTAAGACCATCAAAAGCCCCAGAGCGGTCCCAAATAAGACCGACGGAAAAGAAATTCCTCCGATAACCGCGGCTAGAGAGCCTAAGGCGACAGACAAAGTGCTTAAAGCGCCGCGAACCCCTTTGTGATTATAAAGAAGAATCTGGGAAATGAGAACCGAACTTTCCAATAGTCCCGAAAGATTGGACGCGACCCAAAAGGGGCTTGCGTGCTTGATGAGAGACAAACCCAAAAGCAAGGCCGAAGCCGCCGCCCAAATCAATCCGGCTTTAAGCGACAAATCCTTGGTCGCGGCCGACTTCCATCTGAAATTTTTGAGGATCTGCGGAATTCCGGCGGCGCTAAGGACGATTGAGCCCGCCGCTCCCAACGCTGAAACAGGATGATAAAAAAGATTTGTCCAAGAAACTTCCGAGAGCGCCGCCATGCTTAATCCGCCCAAGACGAAGGAGGAGGCTGCCCAATATTGGACCTTTCGCCGCAAAGCCCCTTCTCTTTTTGGAGCCGGCAATCGCAAGAGTTCCTGCATCACTAGATTCGTTCCTGAAGTTCGTCCGCCCAGCCACAAAACGCTCGGCGGCAGGGTTCCGCGCAAATCCTTTCCCACGCTAATCGACAGCGACTTGGGAAAAGCCAAGGCCATCTTCGCGTCTCCCCCCATCGTTCCGTTGGGGAAAAGATGAAACTCGTCTCCGA
>JAJZJF010000019.1 GCA_021810245.1 bacterium | reverse complement strand
GGCGGCCCCCAATTATCCATGGTCAACGCCCAGCGAAATTTTCCGTTCAGATAAAGCGGCGATAAAAGCCCGAGATTAAGCGCCTCGCTATTAGCTTGACTGACGATTTCAGATTCAATGAACTCTCCGGATAATCCCACTGAATAGCCGGAAAAAATCCCCGCATTTTCGCCCAGAGGATAGGCGTATCCCGCCGAGACAGCCAAGTCATAAGGGTTAAAGCTGCCGATGTTTTGATAATTCTGAGTTTCCGCGATAGAGCCCGCAGAAAA
Organism: bacterium; assembly: GCA_021810245.1. Lineage (GTDB taxonomy): Bacteria > Elusimicrobiota > Elusimicrobia > UBA1565 > UBA9628 > JAKAQV01. The sequence continues at coordinate 27,285 of JAJZJF010000019.1, read as the reverse complement.
ATACTGAGCCGACACTCCAAAAGCCCCGGTTTGACCCATATTGTGGGAATACGCCCCATAATCAAAAGCGGTGTCGGCCAAATAAGGGGCATACATGACTGTCGCGGAGTTTTCCGGTGTTTGAGTCAGGGCCGCCGGATTCCAATACATCGCGGTCGCGTCATTTGCCACCGCGCTATAAGCTCCGCCCATTCCTATGGCGCGCGCGCCCACCCCCAGATTTAAAAAATCCGCCGTTGTGATCCCATTGGCCGCTGAGGAAAAATTTCCGGCAAAAGAGGAAACGGCAAGAAAAGGCAAGCAGAGGAAAGTGACTCTCCTCATCTTTGAACGGCGATCTTAAGCGTCTTGGTCGTGCCGTTGCCGCGAACCAAAACAAAATAAACTCCGCTGGCCACCATGCGGCCAGAAGAATTGGTCGCGTCCCATTTGGCGACGCCTGTCGCATCCGCGGTTAATTTTTTGACCAAAAGCCCGGAAATGGTGTAAATAGTCAAGCTCGCGTTCGCCGGAAGATTGCTAAAGGTCGTGTCAGTAATGCCGCGCGCCGGGCGAATCGGATTATTGGAAATTTGGATTTCTTGAACGGAACTGGCCAAGGTTCCAATTCCCATAATCTCGAAAGTGGAGAATCGGTCGGTCGCGGCGGTGACAAGATTTTGCGAGACATCGGAATTGGAAATCAAGGGAATCCAGGTCCCGACATTTAAATCGCAGCGGGCGATCAAGAAATTCGCGGGCTGAACTCCCGGCGGCAAAACGGCGTTGGCGTAAGAAATCGAAATCTCGACGTTTTGAGACGGCTCAATGGCGGGATTTAAAGACACGGCAATGCCGACCCCTTCATCGGTCATCGTTTTTCCCGGCGGCATCACGCAAGACAAATCGGAAAGAGACGGAGTGTCAACCGTCACAGTCGCCGATTCGCCGAAGGCATTGGGAGGGAAATTGAGCGTCACAAGGCCGTTATGGCTTAAAAAGCTCACAATTCCGCCGCTAGAAGCAATCACCTGCAAAGCTTGGGGAATTGAGAGAGTGGCCGTTGAGCTCAGCGAAATATAATTGGGACTTAAAGCCCAATTGAGCGCGCCCAAACGCAGATAATAAGTCGTTTCAGGATAGAGCCCCGGCAAAACCAAGGAACTTAACTGTGTATTCTCGGTTAAACTGGAGGTGACGACTCCGGTAAAATCAGGAGCGGTTGAAGTCTCTAAAAGATAACCCTCGCAATTAGAACAAATGGCGTAGGTAACAGAGATGCTTGAAGAAAAAACCGTCTCCGCCGGGGTACTCGAACTTTGCGTCAATGTCGGGGCTAAAGTCACGGCATATGAGGGAGAACTCATCACGCCTTGATCGCCTAAAACATTGACCGCGCCAATCGTTAAGGCCTCGGTGGTATTGGGGGGCAGACCTGTCAACGTGAAGGAAGAAGCCGAGGGCGGGAGATTGGCCAAAAATTGGGCGGGAGAAACCGTCGCGGAATAGACATTGTAGGAAGACACTCCCACCACCGGCGACCAGGTCCAGGTCACTGAAGAAAGCCCAATCATAGAAGTGGACACATTTTGAGGCGCGGGCAAGGGAGACAAGGCATTAATCAGCGCGTTTCCTTTAAAAGACCCCCAGCCCGAGGCATTGTCATAACCGGTCCCGGCGGAGTAATAACCGTTATTGCCGCTGGTAATATCATTAAAGAGCGTATTATAAGAAGATCCTGACGCCAAGGTGTAAAGCGTGGGGTTGGCAAAGCCCAAGGGATTAAAACCTTCGCTTGAGCGCAGTTGATTGACCCGCGCAGTCATTGCCGCCCACAAAGGAGCCGCGGCGCTGGTGCCGCCAATCAGTGTCGCATTTCCATTATTGCATGTTCCGCCGATACAGATGCTGTAGGGAGCGTTGTTTGGATCCGCATTGAGAGCTACATCGGGGACATTGCGATTAGTGCTAGAAAACTCTGTCGTAATTCCATTTTGGTAGCTAGGAAGCGGCCAATCAGTCGCGGGATAATTGGCTACGCCCCCGCCTCCCGCGCCATTGGCTGCGCAATCCGTCGCCGCATTACTGCCGGGGCATCCCTCATTCCACACGGTTTCGCTAATCGGGCCCCCCAAGGTTCCCGATAAACTCGTCCCGCCGACTCCCGTGACATATGGTTGAGATGCCGGATCGTCGGTCAAAAGATTTCCATCCCAAGATTCCAGTTGCCCAGACCCGTTTGTCATCCCAGAAGCGTCATATGCCCCCGCATCTCCGGCCGCTGAAAAAATCGTTTGCCCCTGAGTCGCCATTTGCTGGAAAATGCTATTTTCAGAACTCATAAAAGAACTGCTTCCCACATAGGCGTCTTCTTCGTCTTCCCCCCAGGAGGTGCTGATATTTTGAGCCTGGTCTTGAGAAGCCATCGAGTTATAGCTATCAATAATTCCTTGATCGCTGTTAGGCGCCATATAGACCAAAATATTTGAGGCTCCCGAGGCCAAGGCCGCCATCATCTCAAGGTCCAAGGCCACTTCCGTCATGCCGTTGTCAGGATTACCGTTTTCATCCGGCTGCCCACCGTTCAACGTAGTAGAATTACAGGGATCGCTTTGATTGGGGCCGCAAAGATCCGTTTGCCCATCCACCTCAACAAGAGATACGGGAACCGTCGGCAAGCTAAATTGAGATTCATAAAGGCTAAGATCCGAGGGATAGCCGTTTCCCGCCTGAATGTAGCCGTCTAATTCTAAAAGGGCGAGAGTTTGACCGGAACCGTTAAGAGAGCCGCTGAGTCCGTAAATAGACTCAATGTCTGCCGGAGCAAGGCCGCCCCCGGGGCCGGTGCCTGTCAGAGTTTTGGGCAAACTCCCGCTCGGCGCCGCGGCGGAAACGCCGGAACTGCGAAACGCCAAGCGCGGCTGATGAGCGCCTCTAAAATTGGAAAGTCCTAAGACCGCCAAAAGATGCGGCGACAAGGACGCCGGAATCATCGGGTCGGAATCATTGGCGCGAAAAACTTGACCGCTGGGATGGCGGTAATAGCTTAAGTGGACGCTCAAGGCGTTTTCCACGGCCAAGGCCGAACCCGAGACATGAACGACCTGGCTATAAGGGTTATCGGGCGAATCGAGAGAAAGCCCGGAGGATTGGGCGAAAGATTTTAGGGCTTGCCTTTTTTGAGCCAAATTAAATTTTTGGGCAAATTGCGCCGGGGTCAGGAAATTTCTATGGAGAGGATCGCCTGAGTTATAAATCTGGGCCAAGGTCTGGCTCATCAGATTCTGGTCTAAATTGACCACGAGGCTTAAATGGATGGTTTCTGTTGAGGCCACCGGCGCGATTTTAGCCGAGACGGAGATTTGATGAGGAATATGTCCTGAGAGAGGGACCAAGGGCCCCGCCGCCCAGCCATTGGCGCAAAGAAGCGCGGAAACTGCAAGTAAAAAAGGGACAGTCCCCTTTTTTTTAGCGGGTTTTGGCTTCTTCGTAAATAGGCGTCCCATGCGAACGCGCGTAATCCTGAAAGGCTTGGGCAATTTTCTTAGTCAAAAGCCCCGGGACCCCGCTTCCGATGGGATGTCCGTCAATTTTGACCGCCGCCACCACTTCCGCTCCGGTGCCGGTGACAAAAGCCTCATCCGCCCGGTAAAGCTCATGAACGGTGAAGAGTTTTTCCTCGACTTTAAGGCCCATTTTTTCGCGCGCGATATCGATGACCGCGCCTCTAGTGATGCCGTCTAAAATTCCCGCATAAGTCGGCGGAGTATAAAGGTTTCCATCCTGGACATAAAAAATGTTGTCTCCCGTGCATTCGGAAACATAACCCTGCTGATTAAGCAAAATCGCCTCTTGCGCCCCGGCCCTGACCGCCTCGGCCCGAGCCATGATGTTGGGCAAATAATTTAAAGACTTAATCGCTGGCGACAATTGATCGGGCGTTCTCTGGCGAATGCTCGACGTAATCATATCCAGACCTTTCTCATAAAAGCTTGGCGGATAAAGCTCGATTTTATCGGCGATGATAATGACGCTCGCGTTTTTCTTGCATTTTCGCATGTCAAGACCCAAATCTCCGATTCCGCGCGTGATGACCAAGCGGATGTAAGCGTCTTTGAGGCCGTTGACGCGAACGCTTTCGAGAAGGCTTTCCTCGATTTTTTTAATCGGAATGGGCAAGGACAGAAAAATGGCCTTCGCCGATTCTTCCAGGCGCTTTAAATGCTCGGAAAGGCGAAACACCCGCCCATTATAAGCGCGAATTCCCTCAAAAACCCCGTCCCCGTAAAGAAGACCATGATCAAAAACAGAAATCTTAGCGTCTTCTTTTTCATAGAATTGACCGTCAATATAAACCTTCATCTCATTACCCCTTTTACGAGAGAATCCGCCTCGATGAGAGTTCCGTCCTGCATATGAAAGACCCGCGCCGCGCGAGCGGCCGCTTCCTCATTATGGGTGACCAAAATGACAGCCGCGTTTTTCTCGCGGGCCAAACCCTCTAAATCCTTAAATACCATTTCTCCGTTGACCTTGTCGAGATTCCCCGTCGGCTAAAATAATCTCGGGCTATCATCCTTTGAGATATTTATACCGCGAACGCAGGACTTTCCGATAGCGCTCCACATTTGAACCACGAATTTCGTCAAGCAACGCAAAACCTAAAATTTGAATCGCTTTCTTGTATTGCTTTACATCATAAAGGGCCAAAGCGAGAAATAAATTTACTACAGCATCCCTAGGAAACTTCGTACGCGCGGATTCAAGGTATCGAACAGCCTTATGAGACTTGCCGACGTTCCTTAACGAAGAAGCAAGGCATACAAACGCATCACGAAGGTCCATACCTTTAAGGCCTAGGCTTAAAGCCTCTTCATAGACAGGAATGGCCTCCGCTTCACGCCCCAGCCCATCCAAATATAAAGCTAAGCGCAAACGGATTTGAGCAGGGCTATAGCGACTTCGTGGCGCAGTAACGAAGCGTTGATCGCTCATTTTCTAGGAGCATGTCCCGTTAATAGTTGAAAAAAGTTGAGGCGATTCCCCCGACTTGGTAACATCAAGTTGGGGAAAAAAAAGACGCACCAATGAGGAGGAATCGCCAATGAGAAAATATCAAAGTAGTTTTCTAAAAGATTTTCAGTTACGAACCAATCAACCATTAGCCGAAAACCTTGACTAGCGGCAAGCTTAGAAACTTGATCTATCGGCATACCTTGCTTCAAGGCGTTGGAAATAACAAGATTTTTCCTTGCATTCACTAGGAGTAGATTTATGACATTGCCCCACGCCCCGCCAAACGAAACGAAGAAACACCCGCCGCCTCGATGAGAGTTCCGTCCTGCATATGAAAGACCCGCGCCGCGCGAGCGGCCGCCTCCTCATTATGGGTGACCAAAATGACAGCCGCGTTTTTTTCTCGGGCCAAACCCTCTAAATCCTTAAATACCATTTCTCCGTTGACCTTGTCGAGATTCCCCGTCGGCTCGTCGGCCAGCAAGATTTCGGGGTTATTGATTAAAGCCCGGCAAAGAGCCGCCCTTTGCCGCTCTCCGCCGGAAACCTGGGAGGGATAGCGTTCGGCGATTTGAGGCAATTTTAAATGCTCTAACAAACTCAAAGCGCGTTTTTGAACTTCCAGATAAGACTCTTTTCTGGGACGAGAGGATATCAAGGCCGGAAACAAAATGTTTTCGAGAATCGTAAAATCAGATAAAAGAGCGTCGAATTGAAAAATAAAGCCCAATTTCTCGTTGCGCAATAAAGAACGAGCCTCTTCGCTTAAAGACAGGGCTTTTTTCCCTCCAATAAAAACGTCTCCCGCGTCCGGGCGATCCATCAGCCCCAGCATATTGAGAAGAGTTGATTTTCCCGATCCGCTAGGCCCAAGAATAGCGACAAATTCTCCCGGCTGAATAGAAAAAGAAACGTCTTTTAATGCGGCAACGGCATTTTCTCCCTTGCCGTAGGATTTTTTTAGGTTCCGCGCCTCCAGGATAGGGGTTAATTCCGGCTTATCCATAATGAATGGCCTCGACCGGATCAACCAAGGAGGCTTTTCGAGCGGGGTACAAGGTCGCCAATACCGCAAGCAAGATGCCAACCAGCGACACCGCAATGACATCCAGCGCTTGAATATCCACCGGCACGCGGGAAAGATAATAAATATCGGAGGGGAGTTTGACAATCGGATAATGGACGATCACATAGCAAAGAGTAAAACCAAGCAAAAGCCCCATCGCAATCCCAAAAGCGCCGATAATAAGGCCTTCGGCCAAGAAAATACGGCGAATTTGCCTAGGGGTAGCCCCCATCGCTTTTAAAATCCCGATATCCCGCGTTTTCTCGACGCTATGGACAATCAAGGTCGAAGCGATATTGAGGCTGGCCACCAAAATAATCAAAACCAAGATTAGAAACATGACGAATTTCTCAAGCTTTAAGGCGGAAAAAAGAGTTTGGTTCATCTGGGCATAGGTGCGAACCACCGCGCCAAAGCCGAGGCGCTGGCGCAATTCTTCGGCGACCTTGGAGACTAAAGCGATATTATTCAGCCTTGCCTCAAGCCCGGTCGCCTGGGTTTTAAGGCCAAAAAAGGCCGCGGCTGCGGAAATATTGGTATAGGCCGTCATCGAATCATATTCGTAATAGCCGGTATGCAAAAGTCCTAAGACCTTGAATTTTTGCATCTTTGGCACCAGCCCAATAGCGGTCGTCATTTCCTTAGGAGAAACCAAAACCACTTGATCTCCCACCCAGGCGCCGACATTGCGCGCCAATTCTTCTCCCAAGACAATTCCGGGAATTTTGCCATTATCGTTTAAATCCTTCCAAGAGCCCTCGCGCAATTTTTTGCCCAGGTCATTGACTTTAAATTCGCTGGCCGGGTCAAGCCCCTTTAGAATAATTCCGGAAGTATTGTGGTCGTAGGTCAAAATGGCTTGCCCGATCACAAAGGGCGCGACGGCCTTAACCTGGGGGTTGGAAAGAATTATTTTTTTAAAGCCTTCAATGTCGGCGGATTGTCCCAACCCGTAGATGGTTAGATGGGCTTGGGCTCCGATAATTTTTTTCTCGATATCGCTTTGAAAGCCGTTCATGACCGATAAAGTCGTAATCAGAGCCGCGACTCCCACGCAAACCCCGAGTATGCCGATTAAGGCTGTCGCGCCCGCGAAAAGACCTTTGCGCTTGGCTTTGAGATATCGAAACGCTACGAAAAGCTCAAATGGCAAGAACTGAGTCACTGTCCCCCGTCTAATTGCGCCAAGTCGGTATTCTTAAGGGTTGGAAAGAAAATAACGTCGCGAATGGAACTTTGTCCGGTAAAGAGCATGACTAAGCGGTCTATTCCGATTCCGATACCGCCGGTCGGCGGCATTCCCGCTTCCATGGCTTCGACAAAGTCGGCGTCCAAAACGTCCGCCTCGTCGTTTCCCTCGTCTTTTTTCTGGCGCGCCTGTTCTTTAAGGCGTTCCACTTGGTCGAGGGGATCGTTGAGCTCGCTATAGGCGTTTGAGATTTCTTGGCCAGCGGCAAAACACTCAAAGCGCTGCACCAAGGATTCCGTTCCAGGTTTAAGCTTCGCCAAGGGGGTCACCGCCGTCGGGTAATCAAAAACGAAGGTTAGCCCCTCAAAATGATTAAGAATGTGGGAATCCATAATACGATCAAAAATTTTGGCGCTGGGAACCGCATCCCCAGCAGAAACGCCGAGGCGATGGGCTAGTTTCTGAATAGCCGAGCGATTAAACCTTTTCCCATCCAGCACGTTCTCGATTTTCTCTCCGCAAAATTTTTCCCATGCTTCCGGAAGATAAACCTTCGCGAAGGGAGGTTTTAGGGAAATATTTTTCCCTGAGAAAACGACTTCATGAACCCCCGTCGCCTCCGCGCACTCCGAGACCAAACGCTCAAAGAGATCAGCCATTCCTTTATAATCAGTGTAGGCTTGATAGGCCTCAATCATCGTAAACTCGGGATTATGCCGCGTGTCTATTCCCTCATTTCTAAAAACGCGTCCGATTTCATAAACCTTGTCAAAGCCCCCGATAATGAGGCGTTTTAAATAAAGCTCGGTGGCGATGCGCAAAACCATATCGGCGTCAAGAGCGTTGTGATGCGTTTCAAAAGGTTTGGCCGAGGCTCCGCCCGCTTGAGCGAGAAGAATCGGAGTTTCAACTTCAATAAAGCCAAGGGCGTCGAGCGTTTTTCGTATCGTCGAGATGATGCGACTTCTTAGAATAAAAATGCGCCGGGTCTCTTCGGAGGAAATTAAATCCAGATGGCGTTGGCGATACCGCGACTCCACATCCTTAAGACCGTGCCATTTTTCCGGCAAAGGGCGAAGAGCCTTGGCCAATAAAACCGCATGCTGAGCCGAAACAGTTGGCTCTCCGGTTTTAGTTTTAAAAACGGGTCCGGAGACGGAGATAAAATCCCCGGAATGGACATCCCTTTTAATAAGTTCAAACTCAGGTTCAGACATCGCGTCTTTCTTGAAATAGACCTGAATCTTTCCGCTTAAGTCTTGAACATGGGCAAAAAGACTTTTACCCATGTCTCTTAAACTGACCACCCGCCCGGCGACCGCCACCGTTTCCGTTCCGTGCTGGCCCGCGGAGAGATTTTGGGCCAAATTAAAAGATTCAAGGCAAGAGTGGGTTTTTTGGGACTCTGCGGGATAGGGATCAATTCCCCTTGAGCGCAAATCGAGAACCTTGGCGATTTTCTGGGAACGCAGTTCCTCTAAACCGCCGGAGGCTGAAACAGATCCTTGCGCTTCGCTAGAATGGGTCATTTCTATTTTTTCCCGGACAAAAGATTGATTAAAAGATCCCTGAGTATCTTTGGATTAAAAGGCTTCTGAACATATGCCGCGACATTGGGGGCCATTTCAAAAAGTTCGCGCATTTTTTGGCCTTTGGCGGTCAAGACGACAATAGGAATTTTGGCCGTTCTTGGGTCAGCCTGGAGCTTGGCGTTGAGCGCATATCCATCCATCACCGGCATCATGATGTCGAGAATGACGATATCAGGCAAAACGATAGCGGGGTCGAAAGGCTGAATGCCGAAATATTTCAAAGCCAATTCGCCGTTGGCCGCGTCTAAAACCTCAAAGCCGGATTTTTCCAGAAAAGCTTTAAGCAAGGTAACAATCTCCGGCTCATCATCGACAATGAGAACCTTCGTTTTCTTCTCGCTCATTTTTTGCGCTCCAAGACCTGCGCGATGACCTGCCTTAATTTTTGGATATCAAAAGGCTTGTTGATATATGCGGCGACGTTGGCCCGGTCAAAGAGCTCCCTCATCTCGCCCTTGGCCGTTAAAATAATCACAGGAATCTTTCGCGTTGACTCCATCTCCTGGAGTTTGGTGCAGACTGAATATCCGTCCATGATCGGCATCATGACGTCCAACAAAATCAAGTCAGGCAAAAAGGGCGAGGCGTCCATTTTCTTTTCCCCATCCACTCCCATTTTAGCCAAGGCCTCAAGGCCATTATAGGCTTCCGTCACCTTGTGCCCGTCTTTTTCAAGAAGAAACTTAAGCAAGGTAACCACGTCTTTTTCATCTTCAACCACCATAATGTTTGCCATGAGAAAATTCTAACAGTTTTTCAGCATTTTTTACGAACGGGAAAACAATATACAATAGTTTTCAATGAGTATTAAAAAGACCGAGGCGGGACAAGACAAGATTAGCGTCGCGTTAAACCGCAAGGCGCGAATGCTTTACGAAATTTTTGATACATATGAGGCGGGACTCGAACTCAATGGGGGAGAAGTTAAATCTTTAAGATCGGGGCGCATTTCCTTAGATGGATGCTTTGGGCAATCGAAAGACGGCGAGCTTTATCTATTTAATCTCCACATCCCGCATTACACTTTTGATACGTCTAATCCCTCCGACTCCCGAAGATCGCGAAAACTCCTTTTACACAAGTCGGAAATCAGAAAAATCTCGAGTCAAATCGACGCAAAAGGGATGACTCTTGTCCCGCTTGAAATTTATTTTAAGCGCGGCTGGGCCAAGGCGAGCCTTGGCATCGCGCGCGGGAAGAAAGGTCCCGACCGCCGGGAAGAGCTTCACAAAAAAGCCCTCAACCGCGAAGCGGAGAAAAGTTTTAAAGGAAGATTCAAGGCATAACCGATAATCCGAGCAGAAAGCCGCTCTTGTCTTTTTGGTTCGTAAAGCCTAAACCTAAGTTGTGTTTTTTTACTTCCTCAAGACCGACAATAAGCAACGCACTCCATTTTGACCAGCCTCTCCTACAATACGCTCGGAAACGAGGATTAATCCCGTTTTTTCAAACCGCTCGCGAAAGGAACGACGATTGAGAAGCGTCGGTTCGTCTCCAAAGCCATTGGCTAAAATAATGTAGCCTGCCTCCGTAATCCATGAAGAAATACTACCGAACAAGGCGTTAAACTCCGTTTGGACAATGGGACGTTCAAGGTAATAAAGCGTGTCCGTTAAAACAATAAGATCATAGAGTTGTCCGACTGAAGGCGCCCATTCCAAGAGATCCGCCTTAATAAAACGCGCATTGGGAGCGCGCCCACGGGCTCTCTCAAGAGCCACATCGGAAATATCCAAAGCGGTTATATTTTGAACTCGGCCTGCCAAACGCGCAGTAAAATGTCCCTCGGCACAGCCAATTTCTAAAACTTCTTGAGGATTTCCTATTATCGCTTCCTCCATGGCATTAAGGCGTATTTTCTCATATTCAGACCGCTCGAAATCGAAGGGATCTAATCGGCGCCCGAACTGACGGTTCATTTTCCGCCTTGTTTTAAGGGCCTGCCAAGAGACGCGCGAGCTGGAGGGAAGCCAGCCTAGCAGGATCCCTTCAAGTTTCCGGAATACCTTCTTATTATTAGGAGACATAACAGCTCATAACGCATTAAACCCCATCCCAAATTTTAGCCGAAGATCATCAATCATTAAAACCGAAGACCCAAGCCGCCTTCCGTTCCGCTTTCGCCGTGCAAGAGAACATAGGCGAGATGAATGTAGAAAAATTGAGCGGGGCGGAATTGAACTCCGGCGGTAAAGCGGTCTCCCCAAGCCCGAACATAGTCTCCATCCAAAGAGGGATCAAGATTTGAGTTTTTAACCGACAGATTTGTCAAATCAAGGCCCGCACCTAAATAGGGAGTAAATTTTTGCGTCCCCATGGAAGCGACCAAATTGCACCCAAAATGGCTAGCCGAAAAATCTTGGGCGGTCACCGAATCTGCCACGCCTGAAATCATTAATTGCGGAGACCACGGAGTGTCTTTCGGCTTGATGATCCCGTATCTCAGCCCCCCGCCCGCCACCGTCAACCCTCCATAACTCATTCCCCGAACAAACCCGTCAACGCGAAAGGGAAGACCGACCTCGGCTTGAACCATCGGCATGCCAAATGTTTGAGGCCCATTGTGCCCCAAGATGGTATCGCCGGCCTCCGGCGTAAATTGGGCGACCGCATGAACGCCGACATCAAAACCGGAAAAGCCCAAAACCCGTCCGGAATGGAAGGTGGATGAACCCAAGATTCCACCCAGATCCCGCGCGAACGGGGCGAGAGAGGACTGGGTCGCGTAATTGGCGAAATTATCATATGAGGCCGCGGCGAAAGATTCGGAAGGCCCGATCAGAAATAAAAGCGCGATAAGAACGCCTACCCGCTTTTTCATCTCAATTTCTCCGCTGCGATTCTAAGCCCCTCGAGAGTCAGGTTTGGAGAAAAATACACGCCTTTTGGCAAATCGTGCTTGAACAGATGAGAAAGCCCTCCAGTTGCTACGACATAAGTTTTCGCGCGCGAAGTTTTCATTTCCTTGAGACTAAGAGCCAAGATTTTTTCAATCATTCCTAAATACCCGAAATAGAGGCCAGCCTGAATACATTCGATTGTATCTTTTCCAATGGCCCTCTTTGGCTTAGCGATATTGACCAGCGGCAATTTCGCTGTTTTTTCTTTAAGGGCCCAAGCCGTCATGTTGGGACCAGCTAAAATCGCCCCTCCTAAATATTCGGAGCGGGAAGAAACGCAGTCAAAAGTCGTCGCGGTCCCAAAATCAATGACGATGGCCGGAAGGCCGTAGAGCTCTTTAACGGCCAGGGAATTGAGAACCCGGTCTGCGCCAACCTCCCGTGGTTTTTCAACTTTCAGTGATAAACTCGAAAAAGAATCGGGGCCGGCCTGAAGAGCTTTGACCCCAAAAGCCATTTCAACAGCCTTGTGGATTTTCAAGTCAAGAGACGGAACCACGCTTCCAAAAATGGCGGAGTCAACCTGCACGCGATTTTCTTTTGCCGCTTGGGAAAAATTCCGGACCCAGCCCTTTAAAGGAAGTCGCGTGTCGCTTGGGTGCTCCCAGCGGCGGATCAGGCGCCCTCTTTCGAAGGCGCCTACCGTCACGCTGGTGTTTCCGGCGTCAATAGCCAACAACATCCGAACGCCAGTCTATTTTAAGGCCGCCGCCAAGTCTTTAACCGCCGAAGCCGATTTTTGAAGGGCCGCTTTTTCCTCATGATTTAACTCAAGAGAAATAATCTCTTCGATGCCGCCGCTTCCCAATTTCACCGGAACCCCGACAAAAACGCCCTCAATTCCATATTCTCCTTGAAGGTAGGCCGCGCAGGGAATAATCTTATGTTTATCTTTAAGAATCGCCTCGACCATTTCCGCCGCGGAAGCCGACGGCGCGTAATACGCGGATCCGGTCTTTAAAAGCTTTACGATCTCAGCCCCGCCGTCCCGAGTTCGCTGAATGATGGCATCCAGTTTTTCTTTCGGTATAAATTCGGAAACCGGAATTCCGGCCACGGTAGAAAATCTCGGCATCGGGACCATGGTATCTCCATGTCCGCCCAAGACCATGGCATGGACATTTTCCGCTGAAACATTCAAAGCCTCGGCGATGAAAAAGCGCATCCGGGCGGAATCCAGAGCTCCCGCCATTCCAATGACCCGGCTCTTCGGAAATTTGGAGGTTTTAAGCGCCACTTGACACATCGCGTCCAAAGGATTGGAAACAATGATTAAAATGGAATTAGGAGAATATTTAACGATTTCCTGGGTCACGTTTTGGACGATGCCCGCATTGATATTTAAAAGATCGTCGCGGCTCATGCCGGGCTTTCTCGGAACTCCGGCAGTAATAACAACCACGTCTGAGTTTTTGCTCGCTTCATAACTCGTGGTCCCGACAATTTTGGAATCATAACCGTAGATGGGAGAAGACTCCATCAAATCAAGAGCTTTTCCCGCCGGCATTCCTTCCGTCTGGGGAATATCGACGAGGACCACGTCTCCCAACTCCATTTCCGCCAGCCTCTGGGCCAAGCTCGCCCCAACATTTCCCGCTCCGACAACCGTCATCTTTTTTCTCATTTTAATCTCCTTGAATTTTACAATGGCACAACTCGTCGTCCCGGCAACCTAAGCCGGAGTCCAGAAATTCCCTTCATAGCGGCATATTGCCGTGCTTTTTTTTGACTCCTTCTACTTTCTTATTTTTAAGGAAACGCAAAGCGCGAATGACCTTGGAGCGAGTTTGAGAGGCGATGATCACCTCATCGACATATCCGCGGCTCGCCGCTTGATACGGAGAGGCAAACTCGTCTCGATAAGCCTTCAAAAGCTCTTCTCTTTTTTTGATTGGGTCAGGAGCGCGTTTAATCTGATCCTTAAACAGGATATCCACCGCCCCTTGCGGCCCCATGACCGCGATTTCAGCGGAGGGCCAGGCAAAATTAATATCGCCGTGGATATGCTTAGAACTCATCACATCATATGCCCCGCCATAAGCTTTGCGCAAAATGACGGTGACCTTGGGCACCGTCGCCTCGCAATAAGCGTAGAGAAGTTTCGCTCCCCGCCTGATAATACCGCCGTGCTCTTGGTCCATCCCTGGCCAATAGCCTGGAACGTCGACCAAGGTCACAATTGGAAGCCCGAAGGCGTCGCAAAAACGGACAAAACGAGAGCCTTTTTCCGAGGCCGAAATATCAAGAGCGCCGGATAAAACGCTGGGATTATTGGCGACAAGCCCAGCGACTTCCCCATTGAGCCGAATAAAGCCGACCACCAAGTTCCGGGCAAAGCCGCGATGAACTTCCATAAATTGTCGGCTATCGGCAAGCTCTCGAATTACCTCATGAATTGAATAAGACTTTTTGGGATCCATTTCGGCGACTTCATCAAAAAACGGGCTGGTCCGATTGGGGTCATCGGAGGGCAAGACAGAAGGCGGTTTTTCCCCCGCGTTTTGAGGGAGATACTCTAAAAGCTCGCGAATTTGACGGAAGCAATCCTGTTCACTGCCAGCAACGAAATGAGCGACTCCGGATTTCTGGCTATGGGTTTCGGCCCCGCCTAAACTCTCAAAATCGCAAACTTCTCCGGTCGCCGATTTGACAACATCCGGCCCCGTAATAAACATATGGCTAATTCCCTCAACCATAAAGACAAAATCCGTCAGAGCCGGAGAATAAACCGCGCCGCCGGCGCAAGGGCCTAAAATCGCGGAAATCTGGGGAATGACGCCCGAAGACTCGACGTTTCGATAAAAAATTTCCGCATAGCCGCCGAGGGCTTCCACTCCTTCTTGAATGCGGGCTCCTCCGGAATCGCAAAGCCCGATGACCGGAATCCCAGACTCCAAAGCGATATCCATCACCTTACAAATCTTTCGCGCGTGAGCCAACCCCAAGGTCCCGCCCGCGACGGTAAAATCTTGAGAAAAAACGCAAACCGGACGGCCATGAATGCGGCCAAACCCTGTCACCACTCCATCGGCCGGAAAATATTTGGCGTCAAGCCCAAATTCTCTAGCGCGTTTCTCAACCAACAAATCGATTTCCTCAAAAGAGTCGTCATCAAGCAAAAGCTCCAGCCTTTCCCTGGCCGTCAGCTTGCCTTGTTCTTTACGCGCTTTTTCCTTTTCCGGGCCGCCACCCGACATCGCGCGTTTTTGGCGTTCGCCCAAGGCCTTGGTTTTAGGCGAAATTCTAGAGTCTTCAATAAATTCGTTATCCATGGGGCTCCACAAGCTCAATCAAAACATTCTGGGTCGCCTTAGGGTTCAAAAAACAAACCTTGTGCCCGCGTGCGCCCGTTCGCGGGCGCTCATCAATTAAAGGATACCCTAATTTCTTTAACTCTTCCATCCGCTCGGAAATTTTAAAAGTCTCAAAAGCCATGTGATGAAGCCCAGGACCTCTTTTCTCGATGAAACGCGCAATCACGCTGTCAGGGCTGGTCGCCTCAAGCAGTTCAAGAAAAGTTTCCCCCGCTTTCAAAAACGCCACGCGAACCTTTTGACTGGGAACTTCTTCTTCGGAAAAAATCTCAAGTCCCAGAGATGCGCGGTAAAAGGCGGAAGACTCTTTAATCGAGGACACCGCGATGCCGATATGCTCTAATTTCATTTTTTAGTCTGCCCCTTACTCGATCCTAAAATATCGGAAGCCAAATCCACGAGATTTACTTTATGGTCGACGAGACCTTCAATGTCTTTTTCCGAGACCTTGCTTAAAAAATCGCGGTAAAGCCGCCTTGAAACGTAGAGAGATAATTCCTCACGGCATTGATTCTTTAGACGCTGCCTGCCTTCGGGAGTTTCTTTGAGATGCTTTTCATGCCGGTCCAGATGGTCAAGCAAAAGTTCAAGGCCTTGAGAATCGCGAGCCGACACCGCCAAAACCGGCGGTTCCCAAACCTGGGGGTCTTTGACTTCCAAAAGGACGCCTGAGGATTTCTCGCCTTGGTGATGCAGGCGTTCCTGGGCGGAGAGCGGCATCGAGCGGCCTAGGCCTAAAGCCGAGCGGATATCGCTGACCGCCTTATCTTTTCCTTCTAAATCCGCCTTATTGACCACGAATAAATCTCCCACTTCCATGACTCCGGCCTTCATCGCCTGAATTTCATCTCCCAATTGAGGAGTCGTCACATAAACGACCGAGTCAACCGCGCGAGCGATTGCAACCTCATCTTGCCCGATTCCAACCGTTTCGATGATAATTTTATCGCACCCATATGCTTCAAGGACATGGATTTGAGAAAAGATAGTATCGGACAATCCGCCGACCATCCCGCGCGAAGCGATTGAGCGAATAAACACCCCTTTATCTCCGACATGCTCTTGAATGCGCAGGCGATCTCCCAAAAATGATCCACCCGATATCGGACTTGAGGGGTCCACCGCGAGCATCCCCACTTTTAAATTTCGCTTGCGGTAAAGAGAAATTAACCGGGAAGCCAAGGAGGATTTCCCCACTCCTGGCGGGCCGCAAAGTCCTATTTTCTGAGCGCGCCCCAACTCTTGAAAAAAAGCCCTCAAGAGTTCATCTGCCTCCGGCTGCCCGTCCGATGCCAAGGTCAAAGCCCTTGAGACCGAAGCAATATCCCCGCGTTTAACGCCTTTAATGGCCTCGACAACGCCGCTATTTTTTCTCAAGCCTCTCCCTCAAATACCCGACAATTGAAGTAAGCGGAGTGCCGGGGCCAAAGACCTGATCGACGCCTTGTTTTTTGAGTTTAAGAACGTCTTCATCGGGAATAATGCCGCCTCCAAAGACAATCACATCGTCTAAGCCTTTTTCTTTTAAAAGGCGGACGACTTCGGGGAAAAGCGTCATATGCGCCCCTGACAAAAGAGACAAGCCCACCGCGCCCACGTCTTCCTGAAGAGCGGCATCGACAATCATCTCCGGAGTCTGCCGAATGCCGGTATAGATAACCTCAAAACCCGCGTCTCTAAGAGCTCGGACGATGACCTTCGCTCCCCGATCGTGGCCGTCTAGGCCCGGCTTAGCGATTAAAACTCGATGCGGGCTCAAATTCGATTTTTGAATATTTTCTGATTTCACCATACTTCCTCCGGGTTTTCCATTAAACGCATAAACGCATCGACGACATTGGGATCAAAAGCCGTTCCCGAGCCTTCTTTTGCGAGCTTAAGAGCGCGAACATAAATCTCATCTTTTGTTCCGCCAGCCTGGCGCAACTCTTCAACGGCTTCAACCAAACCTAAAATTCTCGCGCCCAAGGAAATCTCTTCTCCTCTCGCGCCGCTCGGAAAACCCGTCCCATCAAATTTTTCATGATGCTGTCTGATGACGGGAATGGCGCCAGAGAGAATTTTAATGCCTTCCAGCATCCGAACCGAAAACTCCGGGTGCATTGATTCCAGCGCACGCTCAACGCCCAACAATTCTAAAAGCCTGGGATTTTTTAGCGCGATATAGCCCATATCGTGCAAAAGCCCCGCATAATAAAGCGCGCGATAATCCTGGCCGCCAACATTTAACTCTCGACCGATCGCGCAGGCCAGACGGGCGGACCTTTCGGGATGGCCGAACATAGAAGGGCGCGCGCTTTCAATACAAGAGATGAGTATCTCAAGCATATTGGCGAAAAAGTTTTTCTGCTCGGATAAAATTTTCGTATTTATCACTGAAAGACACGCTAGAGAAGCCAGGCTTGAAAGAATCTCGACATCTTTTTCTTCGTAGACGCCTTCGCGTTTGTTTAACACCTCAAGGACCCCGACGATTTCGTTTTGAAAAATCATCGGAACGCACAGAAGAGAACGTGTTTGAAATCCAGAGGCTTTATCGAAACGCCCTAAAAACCGCGGGTCTGACTTTGGGTCGTTAATCAACTCGGGTTTTTTTGTTTGGGCGACCGCCCCCGCGATTCCTTGTCCCACTGGCAGGGTCATGGTTTTAATGGCCCGCCCTCCTTCGCCAGAGGCGACCCGAAAATAAAGATTTTGTTTGTCTTCGGTCAAAAGCAAGATGGAACTGGCCTCTGAATTAGACAAGCGTTCCGCGGCCTTGCCAATTTTTTCAAGCAGATCATCTAAATCCACCGCGCTACTGAGACTTTTGGCGATTTCAAAAACCTCCGCTCCTAAAACCGGGGCCGCTTCCATGCCTTTAGTCATTCTCAACCCCTCCTAAAACTTCCCGGACCGTGGTCAGTCCCGCCTTGACTTTTTCAAGACCATCTTGAACCAAGGTTTTTAGCCCCTCTTTAACGGCCTCTTGACGAATTAAATCCGCCGGAGACTCGCGCAGAGCTAAAGAACGGAGATTTTCCGACATAAGCAAAAGCTCATGAATTCCCAAACGCCCTTTAAACCCCAAACTATTGCAAGCTGAACACTTGGATACAGGAGGCGGCCCATAAATCTGGATATTCGAAGGCAAGTCGACTTTATGGTCTTTAAATATCTGCGTCTCTTCGGTAGTGGGAGCGTGGGGAGTTTTACACTCCGGACAAAGGCGGCGAGAAAGCCTTTGAGCGAGAACCGCTTTAATAGTCGTCGCGACCATGAAAGAAGGAATCCCCATTTCGATTAAGCGCAAAATGGCGGCGATGGAATCATTGGTGTGAATAGTCGAGAAAACCAGGTGCCCAGTCATCGCCGCTTCCATGGCGACCTTGGCCGTTTCCTCATCTCGAATTTCTCCTACCATAATGACATCAGGGTCCAGGCGCAAAAACGAGCGCAATGCCGAGGCAAAATCGAATTTTTTTCCTTCCCCCAGCTTGATATCTGGGTTGACGGGAACTTGAACGATGCCGTCTAAATTATATTCAACCGGGTTTTCGGCGGTTAATATTTTTATATCCGGGCGATTGATGTAATTAAGCGCGCCGTAAAGAGTCGTTGATTTTCCCGACCCCGTCGGCCCGCTGAGCAAAACAAGACCGTAATTTTTCTTGCCTCCAATCCCCTTTAAAATGCCGGTAAATTTTTCCAGCGTCTCCGGCAGAAAGCCCATCTTTTGGATGTCCACTTGAACCGCCTTGCGATCCAATATGCGCATCACGCAAGATTCGCCGTAGACCGTTGGCACCATCTCGACGCGAAACTCCAAAGGGCGCCCTTCGGCCAACACCTGAATTCGTCCCGATTGCGGAACCCGGCGCTCGGTAATATTCATTGAATTGGTCATAATCTTGATTTTCGCGGAAATGGCGTTGCGATAATTCCAGGGCACGGTAAAAGGCCCCGGGAGCAGCGTTCCGTCAACGCGGTAACGAATAATAATTTTAGAGTTTTTCCCCGCCGGATCCTCAAAAGGCTCGATGTGAATATCAGAAGCCCGCAAGGACACCGCGGTCAAAATAATCGCGTTGACGATTTTTTCAATTTCCGGCGCGTCGACATCAATCTCGGCGATATCGGATCTGGGCGCTTCAAAGCCAAACCCTTCCGGGCTTTCAAGCGGGGCTTCTTTATTGACCATCTCGGCCACCATCCGGTTGACGGCTTCGACCTTTCCATAAATTTTCTCAAAGGCCCTGACGATATCCTGGGGCGAGGCAAGGTAGGCGATTACCTCAAAACCCGATCGCAGGGCAATATCTTCAACCGCGAAAAAATCCCATGGGTCGGCCATGGCAATGGAAAGGGTTTTGCCTTCTTTGGCAAAGGCGACGGCCCGGTAACGCCGAGCCGCGGGTTCCGGAATAATTTTGACAATCTCTTCATCCAACTCGATACCAGAGAGATCGATGGTTTTGACTTGCCACTCCTTCGCCAGCGACTCAAGCAAAACGCCTTTCGGGATAAACTCCCCTTCAGAAAAAGCGTCCAAAAGCGAAATTTTATTCAGCTGAGCGAATTTCTCCGCCTCTTGTATCTTTTCGTTTCCGATCAGTCCGGCTTCCAGCAGAATTTCAGAAGCGCTTTTTCTCCGGACCAACCCCCTAACCGCCATGGTATTCTCCAAAGACCGTTCTCAATACGCCGCAGATTTCGCCCAAAGTCGCGCGGTTCTCGACGCAAGATAAAATCAGCGGAAAAAGATTTTCTCGTCCTCTGGCGGATTCTTCAAGATTTTTAAGAGAACTGTCAACATCCGCCTGAACGCGGTTTTTCTTAAATTTTTTAAGGCGGGAAACGGCCTCTTTTTCCAATTTTAGAGAAACTTTCAATATCTTCGCTTCAGAGTTTTCCCCGCCCTCTTTGAGAACATTAACTCCGACGATTTTGCGCCTGCCGCTTTCGACATCGGATTGAAACTGATAGGCTCGCTCATGGATTTCTGATTGAGGATCTCCCTTCTCAATTAAGGGCAACATGCCCTTTGACGCGCGAATAGCGGCAATTTTTTCAAGGGCGCGCCGCTCGATATCGTCGGTCAGTTTCTCAATCGCCCAAGCTCCGCCGACCGGGTCCACCGAATCCGGAACTCCGGTTTCATATGCGAGAATCTGCTGCGTTCTCAAAGCCAGCCGCGCCGATTCTTCAGTCGGCAGGCCCAAGGCCTCATCATAAGAATTAGTATGCAAAGATTGCGCGCCGCCTAAGATCGCCGACATCGCTTGAAGTGCGACGCGGATGGCGTTATTTTCCGGCTGTTGGCTGGTCAAGGTCGACCCGCAGGTTTGGACATGAAAGCGCAAGGCCATTGCCTTGGGATCATTGGCCCCATAATCTTCCTTCATCATTTTGGCCCAAATTCGCCGCGCCGCTCTAAATTTCGCGATCTCTTCCAAAAAATGATTATGGCATCCAAAGAAAAAAGCGATTCTTGCCCCGCATTGATCAGCCGACACTCCGCGAGAGAGCATTTCTTTCAAATAAACCTCGGCATTGGCGAAGGTAAAAGCCAATTCTTGAACCGCGTCGGAACCTGCTTCCCGAATATGATAGCCTGAAATCGAAATCGGATGAAATTGCGGAATGTGTTTGAAGGAATATTCCATCGCATCCGCGGCCAGCCGCAAAGACGGTTGCGGCGGATAAATATAGGTTCCTCGGGCGATAAATTCCTTAAGGATATCGTTTTGAAGGGTTCCGCGAAGAGCCGACAAGGCCACGCCCCTTTTTTTAGCCACCGCCGCATAAAAAGCGAGCAAAACGATGGCGGTTGCATTGATGGTTAAGGAAGTTGAAACCTGATCCAAAGGAATTTGATCAAACAAGGTCTCCATGTCCTCGATATTGCCAATATGAACTCCAGTGCGCCCAACCTCGCCCTTAGACATCGGATGGTCGGCGTCAAAGCCCATCTGGGTTGGCAAGTCAAACGCGGTTGAAAGGCCGGTTTGGCCTTCCTCTAAAAGCCAGCGAAACCTCTGATTTGTTTCCTTGGCGGTCCCAAACCCCGCGTATTGCCGCATCGTCCACAAGCGCCCGCGATACATATTTTTTTGAATTCCGCGCGTAAAGGGGTATTCCCCGGCTTTCCCCAAATCTTTGGACGGAACATTTTCCGGACCGTAATAGCGCTCAATCTCAATTCCGGAAGGCGTGACAAACGAAATATCTTCACTCATTGGCTTTCCTCTTCAGAGTTTTCCAGACCATCCGTAGTGACGCTAAAGGCGCTACCTTACTGCTCATAGACGATTTTGATTTTTTTCTTGGCATGATTTCTGAACTTTTCTACTACATCATTAAAATCCACAAGATTTATTTTCAGCTTCGGGATTTAAGCTCAATTTGATCTCCAATCGCGGCTTTTCCCAAAGACGCCCCAGCCGCCATTTCTAAAACCCCATTGGCGCCCCAAACCCAAGGCGTTATGCGCCAGGGCTTTAAGTTCTCAAAAATCCTGACAACGCGATTATTCTTGTCCAAAAAAACGGCGTCAATAGAGAATTTCATAAAAAACATATGTATCTGCGCGCAGGGCGCAATCCACAAAGCCTCGCCTTCCTCCAAACCCGCGCGGCCCAAAAGCCCCTTCATCCGCAAAGCCCAAGTGTCGGCATTGGCTACGCGCAAAGCGAGCGGGATTTCCCGCGTCTTGTTAAAAGCTACAAAATAGGAATCTCTCATTCAACGAATCACCGAAAAACGCCCCTTGGTATTTCCGCCTCCGGTCGTCACCAGAAAAATATAGGTTCCCGAAGCGACCAATTGTCCGCCGGAATTTCTCCCGTCCCAGGTTAGGCCCGTAATGGTATTGACCAATTGCCCGGCCACGGTGTAAATTTTGATTGTGGGGTTGCTTCCCGCGACGCTACCGGGAATAGAAAAAGACAATTCCCCTTGGTTCGGATGAAAGGGATTGGGAAACGCGATGGCCTTTGACTCTCCGGTAAAATTAGACAAAGTCCCGTTTTGAGCCAGCCTTAAGCTTTTAAAAAGGTTGATGCGGCCAGCGCCTTGATAATTGGCGTCCGCTCCGATATTGTCGGCCCCGCCTCGAATCCAGTATTGAACTTGGGCCGCGCTCGCGTTGGGATGAGCGGACAAAAGAAGCGCCGCAAGCCCCGCGACATGGGGCGCGGAAAAAGAAGTGCCGCTAGCGGAACTAGTCGTTCCGCTGGAGACATCGGTCGTCACATCATTGACCCCGGGAGCGACGACTCCATTGGCGGCAAGCTCGGGACCATTGGAAGAAAAATAAGCGATCTGATTGTTTTGATCATCGGCGCCAACCGGCATCACCCCTCCGCTGTCCGTTGTTCCCGCGCAATCGGCGGGAGCGTTAATTGAAGAGGCGTCGTTTCCCGCCGAAATGGCAAGAGGAATCCCCGTTGAAGTTGAGAGAGCAATCGCATCCGCCACTGCCGTTGTCGTAGTAGTAGATCCGTCAGTTGAAAGACACGGAGTGCCGCTCGCGCCAAGGCTCATATTAATGACAACTCTTCCGCCGACGCTGGGATTAGTCGCAAGAGACACGGCATATTCTATCGCATTGACGATAGCGGCGTCATCAGTTGAGCACGAGGTGATGAGGGGAATACTGTCTCCGCAATCAAGAGTGCAATCTGCGGAATTAAAAACGCGCAGAGAAAGGAGTTTCGCCCCCCAAGAAACCCCGGCGATATCCAAGCCGTTATTAGTTTCAGCCGCGGCAATCCCGGATGTGCGGGTCGCGTGATTACAGGCATAAAT
Organism: bacterium; assembly: GCA_021810245.1. Taxonomy (GTDB): domain Bacteria; phylum Elusimicrobiota; class Elusimicrobia; order UBA1565; family UBA9628; genus JAKAQV01. Next base: position 4,441 of record JAJZJF010000019.1, on the reverse strand, counting down.
AGGCGGGGAATCCGGAACACAGGGAGACCCAGTGGTATCTGGATCGCAAAACTGACTCTGAAAGCCGCTCGAGTTCAAAAGCTTCCCATCTAAATCCGGCTGAGCCGTTCCATCAATTCCGGTGTCAATCATGGCGATGGTCACCGTGCTGGTTTGCCCGGTCTCATACTGCCATCCGCCGGGGGCGTCAATTTGACTGAGGGCATATTGCGAAGGAAAGAGAGGATCGTTCGGGGTTGGGGTTGAATTGGCCTTATAGGCGCGGTCAATGTCCACGGCTAAAACTCCGGGCTTCCCTTTGAGCAAATTCAAGCCATCAGCGACGCTCAGTCCCGGCGGAAGAGAGATTAACGTCCAGCCAATATTGGGGTAATCACGGGCCACCGAACATCCCAAAGTCGCGAGCAGAGAAGATCTCTGCGCTTGAGAGAAAGCTGGATCGAATTTAACCCAAAGCCTTCCCGACGCAACTAAAATGCCGCTTGGTTTTCCTCCCGGAGTCTGAACCGCCGGAGCGGCGTTTGTCTGAGACTGCGCCGGAGAAAAGGTTTCGACTTTAAGAGCTTTTGCCGAAGAGGAGGCCAACAGGAAAATCGCGAGCGCGATTTTCCTCATACAAGAACGGAGTTCTCCCGCCGGATAATATGGACTAAATCGTAAATATCCGTAAGCTCAAACTCCGCCCCGGATTCTTTCGTATCAAAAGTATTTCCATATTTAGCCCACGCGGTGCGAATGCCCAAGGCCTTGGCCCCGGCGATATCTCTTTCCGCCCAATCTCCCACCATGATTGTTTCCTGTGGGCTCGTGCCTAAAACCTTGAGCGCCTTGCGAAAAGGCTCGGGAGCCGGTTTTTTGGCCACGTTCTCTTCTCCGGTAATCACTTCCTCAAAATGATGATGGAGACCGAGACCTACAATTCTCAGCCAGACCTCGAGTTTTGGCGCGTCCGACACCACGACCATTCTAATTCCCATCTTCAAAAGCTCAGCCAAGGTAAGCCCCACATGCGGGTAAAGCGTCATCATTCCGGCCTTGGCCCGCCGATAAGAGACAATAGCCGCGGCCAAAATCTTGGGATTAATTTTTCCAAACTCTTTAAGAAGAACCTTGTCAAAAATCTTTTGATCCTCAACCCCGTCTTTCCAATAAATCTCAAAGATTTTTTCGACCATCGCGGTTTTCTCGGCCTTAAGCCCGGCGTCGATCATCCCTTCCACCGCGGCGTCAACAGCCGCGCGCTTAGTCTTCATGAAATCCGTCAGCGTATTGTCGCAATCAAATAAAACCGCGCGGATCATGATAGGCTGGGGGATTTCTAGGTTATTCCTTGGCGACGCGCTCAAGATAAGCGCCGGTGCGGGTGTCCACCTTGATTTTATCGCCTTCTTTGATAAAAAGAGGAACCTGAACCTCAAGACCGGTGTCTAAAGTCGCGGGCTTCATCATGTTGGAAACAGAATCTCCCTTGATGCCGGGAACGGTGGAAACGACAGTCAACGCCACGTTGGGAGGGAGTTCAATAGCGGTCAATTTTTCATCGACATAAACGCCAAGGACTTGCATGTTTTCTTGGAGAAATTTTGCCTGTTCCCCCAAACGTTCTTTAGGAAAAGCCACCTGCTCGTAGGTTTCCATGTCCATGAAAACAGCGTTAGAGCCTTCATCGTAGATATATTGCTTTTCGCGCCGAGCGACCGGAACATCGCGAAATTTCGTTCCCTCGCGATAAGATTTTTCAAAAACATTGCCGCTCGCCAGAGAACGAACCGTCGCGCGATAGGTGGATCGAGATTGAGACATCCGGTGCTGCTGGTAAGAAATAATCTGCCAAAATTGCCCCTCATCCTCAAAAACAATGCCCTGCTTAAAGTCCGAAGTCGTAATCATAAGTGTCTCCTAAAAAATGAAATTTATTTTCGTTACTCGGTATATTTTACATTTTTTGAACATCTAGGGTTGCGCCACAAGCCTTAAAACCTCGCGCGCGATCAATAGTTCCTCATTAGCGGCAATCACATAAGCCTTGATTCGGGAATCAGGGCTTGAGATCAGCCTTTCTTTCTCAGGAAATCCGCCTAAATTTTTCTGCGAATCTAGCATAAGACCCAAAGGGCCAAGACCCGCGCATATTCTCTCCCGGATTTGTGGAGAATTCTCCCCGATTCCTCCGGTAAAAACAACCGCGTCGGCCCCGCCCATCTCCGCCAAATAAGCCCCAATGTATCGCCGAGCGCGCAGGCAAAAAATATCGATAGCCAGATGAGCCCGGCGATCCTGGCTTTCTTTTTCCTCATCCAAGAGTTCCCGCATATCCGAAGTAATTCCGGAAATTCCCAGTAGTCCTGACTCGCGATTAAGCATCGAAATAATTTCCGCAATGGACATGCCCTCTTTGTGAGAAATATATTCGACAATCGAAACGTCTATGTCTCCTGAACGCGTTCCCATCGCCAAACCTTCCAGAGGCGTAAAGCCCATCGAGGTATCAAAAGATTTTCCTTCCTTAACTGCGCACACAGAACTGCCGTTTCCCAAATGAAGGCTAATGAGATTAGACTCTTGGGAGGAAACCCCGGACAGGGCCTGATACCGCGCCGCGATGTATTGGTGAGAAATCCCGTGAAATCCGTAGCGCCTGATTTTCAAGCGCCGATAAAAGTGATAAGGAATAGGGTAAAGATAAGAAGTCTCCGGTATGGTTGAGTGAAAGGCAGTGTCAAAAACCGCGACTTGGGGAGTAGAAGCTCCAAGAATCTCCCGAGCGGCGCGAATACCCCTTAGATTCGCCGGATTATGAAGAGGCGCCAACTCCATGCAATCGGCAATTCCATCCTCAACATCCTTGTCTATCAGAATCGCGGTCTTAAAATTTTCCCCCCCATGAACCACCCGATGGCCGACCGCATGGATATCGGACAAGGAATTAATACCTTTAATGGCCGATTCCGGCGATTCTAGCCACGCGGCCACGCGCTTGATGGCCTCGCGATGATCGCGGATAGGCGCGTCTTCTCTGAGGGGCGAACGTCCCTTAGCTTCAAAAGAAATAAGGGCCAATCCGCCAATTCTCTCGACAAGGCCTTTGGCAAGGCATTCGTCTTGGTTTTTGGTCGCGCGCGATGCATCAGTTGAGATAATTTGGAATTTAACGGAAGACGATCCGCAATTAAGAACAAGGATATTCATAAGAGTATGATATCCAAAAAAACTTGACCTTGCACGACTATTATCATAGAGTAAATTAAAGACGGGTGCTGGAGGAAAAAACAATGAAAGCCCTTTCAGCTGTGGAAATTAAGGATCTGAATCTCTATTGGAGAGCCGCCAATTACCTCTCGGTTGGACAAATTTATCTGCGAGACAACCCACTTCTCAAAGAGCCCCTTAAAATAGATCACATCAAGCCGCGACTTTTGGGGCATTGGGGAACAACCCCCGGGCTTAATTTTATTTACGCCCATTTAAACCGGATGATCAGAAAAAACGGGCTTAATCTGATTTTTATCGCCGGTCCCGGGCACGGCGGGCCTGCTGTCGTCGCCAACTCCTATTTAGAAGGAACCTATACCGAAATCTATCCTGGAATCACCCAAGATGAAAATGGCCTTAAAAAACTTTTCACCCAATTTTCCTATCCGGGCGGAATTCCCAGCCATGTCGCGCCGGAAACCCCGGGCTCCATTCACGAAGGCGGAGAATTGGGGTATGCGTTAGCCCACGCCTACGGCGCTGTCTTTGACAACCCCAATCTCATCGCCGCCTGTGTCGTGGGAGATGGAGAAGCGGAAACCGGCCCCTTAGCCACGAGCTGGCATTCCAACAAATTCCTAAATCCGGCCCGAGACGGAGCTGTGCTTCCCATTCTCCATCTCAATGGATATAAAATCGCCAACCCCACGGTCTTAGCCCGAATCAGCCGCCAAGAGTTGAAAGATTTTTTCAAAGGCTGTGGATACGCCCCTATTTTTGTCGAAGGCGACAAGCCGGATTTGATGCACCAGAAAATGTCCCAATCTTTGGAGAAAGCCTTTTCTGATATCAAACGCATTCAAGCTCGCGCCCGAAGCCAAAAGTCTCCTCGCCGCCCCTTCTGGCCAATGATCATTTTGCGCTCTCCCAAAGGATGGACCGGTCCCAAACAAGTGGACGGAATCCCCATAGAAGGAACCTTCCGCGCTCATCAGGTGCCTCTCTCGGAACTGGCCCAAAAGCCGGAGCATTTGCGCCTGCTTGAAAATTGGATGAAAAGTTACAAACCCGAGGAACTCTTTGATTTGAACGGGCAAATCAAACCCGCCATCTTAAAACTGGCGCCGCAAAAAACGAAACGAATGAGCGCTAGTCCCTACGCCAATGGCGGAATACTGCTTAAAAATCTCAAGATGCCTGATTTTAAAAACTATGCCGTGCCTTTATCTTCGCCCGGAGAAAAAGAAGC
>JAJZJF010000111.1 GCA_021810245.1 bacterium | reverse complement strand
AGGCCTCTAGAAACATCAGTAATAGAGTCCATATCATCAGCCAGCCGATGACGCGCGGATAACCAAGAAAAAAATAAGCCGCCAAATAAGCCAAGGACAAAAGGTGAAAGGCTTTTCTTTTGATTTCGCGGGAAAGTTCGCTTTTTGAGACCAACATCGAGATTCTCTTTTACTTAAAGATTTATTTAAACCGTGACAGACGAAAGCGCTGAAGATTGAGGCTGGGTTTTCCGCTTAAAATCCAATCCGATAGAATTTTTCCGATCGCGGGGGAGACGGAAAAACCCTTTCCGTTAAACCCAGCCGCGATAAAAGCGTTCGGAAATTTTTTCAAGCGGTCAACGATAAAATCTCCGTCCTTGGTCGCGTCAAAATGACAGAGAGAGGTCTCAAATTCCTTGAAATTCGATAAGTCCGGAACATATTTTTTTAAAAAGATTCGACAACGTTTTTCGACAGACGGCGGCGGCGCCTTTGATTTTTCTTCGTCCGGGTCGCCCAAAGGCCCGGGTTTATAATCGACGAGCTTCATGTATCCGTGAACATGCATCGGGAATCCGCAAAAGCCCGAAGAGTTTAGGCGAAAAACCGAGAAGTGCTCCAAGCGAAACCTGCCGGGATTTTGCGGGGGCTTGAGGTATATTTGAAATTGCCGGGTTGCTCTCAGTGGAATGCGGTAATCCTTGAGAATTTTAGGGCTCCAAATTCCGGTCGTAAAAATAAAATTTTCGGCGGTCCAGGTTTTCCCGCTTGAGTCTTTCACTCCTTTGAGCTTGCCGAATTGGTCCTCAATTAAGCCGGTAATCTTGACTCGTCCGTTAACCAAAGCTCCTTCTTTTTGCGCGAGAGCGGCGATCAAAGCAAGAGCCCTCTGAGCCCAGATAAAGCCGCCGTCGGGATGAAAAAGAGCGCCCTTAAGCGCTTTTGAGTTAAAGACTCCGTGCTCTCGGGGGAGATCCTTTTTGTCGATCCATTCCGCGCGGATTTTCATTTTTTTAAGGGTTTCAAGGCTGTGCGTCTCAAATCCGGGGGTTTTGTTGGCTAGATCGAGAAACCCGGTCTGGGAAAAAATAATTTGTCCGCTCTCGGCGTTTAGTTTAAGCCAGAACGGAAGAGCCGACTGGGCTAATTCCGTGTAAAAAGAGTCTTTTCCGTAAGTGAGGTAGAAGGCTCGCAGGTGGTCTCCCGAGGGGGCTTTAAAATTGGGAATGTCGGATTGATCTAAAACGGCGACTTTTTTCCGATGGGAACTGAGCCAATAGGCGGTTGAGAGCCCGACAATTCCTCCTCCGATAATAAGGACGTCTAGTTTGGGAGAAACGGTCTGGCTATGGGTTTTCATCCGCCCCGGCGCTTTTTAATTTCGGCGATGATGAGGGGAATGAGCTCATAGAGATCGCCAGTGACCGATAATGACGCGGTTTTCATCATCGGGCATTCCGGATCGGTGTTTAAAGCGACAATAGTCCCTGAAGAGGACATGCCCGCCAGATGTTGGATTTGTCCCGAGATTCCGCAGGCGACATAGAGCTTTGGATGAACGGTTTTTCCCGTCAGGCCCACTTGATGGCTATAGGCGATCCACCCCGCGTCGACAGCCGCGCGGGAAGCCCCAACGGCGGCTTTAAGCGCATTGGCGAGTTCGCGGATGATTTTAAAGCCTTCCGCGTTTCCCAGTCCCCGCCCTCCGCTGACGATGCGTTCTGCCGTTCCAAGATCGATTTCGGAAGAAGACTCGGGTTGAAAGGAAACATACTCCATTTGAGATTCCTTGGGCTCAAAGGGGATAAGGGTGATGGGAGGCGGGTTGCCGCTTTTTTCCGCCTGCGGGAAGACCATGGGAAGCGCAATCAGCAAAGTCGTTTCTTGGGTTCCCATAAGCGTTGCCAAGGCGTTTCCGCTGTAAGACGAGCGTTTTGCTTTGATTTTTCCGTTTTCCATCCCAACTTCGGTAATGTCGACCGCCAGACCCGCCTTGAGCTTAGAGCTTAACAGGGCGGCGAGAGATTTCCCAAAAATCGTTCCGGGGAAAAGAATCGCGCTAAATTTATTGCCTTCAAGGATTTTTAAAATCGCCTGCGCATAAATTTCGTCGTTATTGTGCCCAAGTTTTGGATGTTCGAGCGCGAAAACTTTCTCGATGCCGGGAACATTGAGGTTTTGGGCCAGGGTCTGGGCTTTGTCGCTGATGAGGGATGCAAAGACTTTTCCTTGCGATTGGCTTGCCAGGGTTTTAGCCGCGCTTAAAACTTCAAAAGCGCTTGAGGGCAACGTCCCTTGTTGGGGAAGGCATATCGCCAGAATTTGATTTTCCATTAGACCAGTTTCCTTTCAATGAGAATGTCGACTAGCTTCTTCGCCTTTTCGGCGGCGCTGGAACCTTCGATTTTAAGTCCGGCCGGCCTGGGGGGCGGGGCGGAGAATTTTTCGATTTTGAGAGGTTCTAAGCTTGAGCTAAAATCTTCTGTTTTAAGGCCGATGTCCTGCGCCGTCCATTTTGGAATAACGGCTTTTTTAGACGCCATTTTCCCTTTAAGCGACGGGAGCCGGGGTTCATTAATTTCTTTAATGGTTCCGACGCAGGCGGGAAGCTTGAGTTTTAAAATATCCACTCCATTTTCAACCGCGCGCCAAACTATTGCTTCCGAGGAATTGATGGAATCAATTTTCTTGACTGAAATGGCCGCCGGCCAATTAAGCCAGCCCGCGATTTGAGCGGCCGTGACTCCGGCGTTTCCATCGCTGGCGTTTTTGCCAAACAAAACCAGGTGAACGGGAGTTTCCCCATGAATTTTTTTGAGGGCCTGGGCCAAGGCGTGGCTGGTTCCATATGAATTGTGCGTGTCGCATTCTGGGATATTGAGCCAAACGGCTTTGTCGCAGCCGCGGGCGATTGCTTCGCGCAGCGCCGCTTCGGCGTGTTCCGGTCCCAGCGAAAGAGCCGTGACGGTCGAACCCGGGTTTTTTTCTTTAATCCGAACGGCTTCTTCAACTGCGTATTCATCAAAGGGGTTCACCGCGTAAGACAGCCCTGCCGTTTTAATTTTTCCAGCGGATTCGTCAATTGAGACGTTGACGGTCGTAGGCGTACTTTTGACGCAGACAACGATATGAAGACTCATGGTTTATCTCCTTGAAAATGCAAAGCCGTGGTTGGGATAGGATTCGAACCTATGTAGGGCAGGGCCCGACGGTTTTACAGACCGTTGCTTTTGACCGCTCAGCCACCCAACCAAAACGACACTTCCATGATAGCTTTTTCGTTTTTTAGTTCGCAAATAAGCAGAGGCAGTTAGATGTTGCGGCGGGTTAATGCATGGATATCCGCGCTGAACTTGCGTTTTTGAGCGGTTTTAGGAAAACTTTGCTTGATGGCTTTAAATATCGGAAAAAGAGATTGCGGGGTAATTCCCGAGTGATTTTTGAGCGCCCACAATTTTTGGCTGAGGGCAATTCCAATAGCGTCGGCATCGGGTCTATTCGCAAATTGATTCCACCAGTGGATCAGAGCTTGAGAGTCCTTAAGCCCTTGATAAGCCCTTACGGCTTGACTCATTTCGCGCTCAGCTATGGGGCTTAAGATTAAAGCGCTATTTTGAGGAAGGCTTTTTGTTTTGCCGGAGACAATGTCTTCGGCTAGAGAGACTGTTGATTGAATTTGGGGATGACCCGGGTATTTTAAGGCGTAAATCCATCCAGATTGAGACAGGGCGTCAAAGCGGGCTTCTTTTAAGAGCTTGAAAACGCTATTGGTTCCAGAGTCCCGCAAGACCAAAAGAACGGTTCCCGGAGACTCGGCGCTTCCCCTATCTACAAAAAAAACGGGCTTTTTAAGAGAGCTAGCGGCGCGTTTGAGGGCTTCAAACAAAAAAGCGATCGAGGAAGAGTATATCCGTTCGGTCCAGTAACCGAGAATTTTCGAGTCGGTTAGAGAGGCGGGGGCGGCTTTGAGAGTTTGAGTTAAATCCGAAAGCCCTTGAGCGCCGGAAAAATCTCCGCTGAGATTTTGATAGGCCTGGGCTAAATTCTCCGCGCTTGAAAGCGCCGGACGGCGCTTAAAGTCAAAATAGGGATGATTGATAGAGGAAAGATTTAAAAATGCGACGGGAAAATTCGATTTAAAGTTCCGCGGCGGCGCTAAAGCGAGAGAAGCGATTTTTTGAAAATTGGGATTATGAGTTTTAAACGTAACTTCATTTCCAAGATTGACGCGTTGGGGCTTGTGAAACATCGCAAGGGTTTTCCAGAACCAATCCCACAATTTTCGGCTTTCAATTTGGGCGGAATATCGGGCGGCGGCCCAGGCGGAGGCTAATGGAGATTGTTTCCCTAAGCGCCTTTCAATATCGTAAAAAGCCTTCCAGCTTAAATCCAGGGCGGGAGAAAAAATTTCTTGAGCGCCAAAAATTAAAGCCAGATTTTTCTCCGAGTTTGTCAGCCGCGGCAATAATTGGATAGATAGATTGAGAGGAAACGGCGGCAGAATCGCTTTGAATTGCCCCGAAGATGTTTTTTCTATACGCAGTTTGGAAGCGAAAGAAACAGAGGAGAGAGGTTCTTTGAGCGCCGAGTAGTTAAGGTTTTGAAGATAGTCGAATGTTTGTGGCCAGTTACTGATCAGCGGTTTTTTGCGAGTTCCCAAAAGGTCGTTCCAGGATTCAAAAGCCTTCATTGCGCGCTTAAAGACGGAATCCTCGCGCTCAAGAGATGCTTGGGCGGTTTCTTTTAAGAGCTGGGGCAAGGATTGTTTGGCTTTTTTCGCGGCCGCTTGCCGTAGTGTCCGATTTAAAAATGAAGCGGTCAAAGGAGACAATTCTCCTTTTTTTGCGGCCTTTTGGACCACTGACAGAGAAGCTTCAAACAAAACCGGAGAGTCAATGGCGGAAGCGGAATCGGCGACGGAGGCGGCTTGATAGACGCGGTCAAAGGCGTTTTCGGTTTTTCCCTCTACCTTAGGCGACTGGGATTTGTGCCGACTCTTATGCCCGTCAATTTCGCGGTCGAAGATTTCCCGTAATTGCCTTTGAAGCGCTTCAACATCGGCTGGGTTTGCGTTTTGATTTAAGTTTTGAAGAGAACTCAGGTTCGATTTTTCTTTCGTCCATGCCGGGCCTCCCGGCGGGATCCCGATGGGGAGACGCTTGTTTTTTTCTTGAGACTGAACGGGCGGGGTAGAAGAAGTATTTTGAGAGGGCGATGTTTGGGGCGCAGTCTTCGTTTTTTGCGCTTGAGCCGCCGCGGGGGTTTGAACCGGCAAAATTATTTGATTGTTTTGAGTTTGAATGTCAGGGAGAGTTTGAGATTGAGAAGGCAAGGGATTTTCAATT
>JAJZJF010000110.1 GCA_021810245.1 bacterium | reverse complement strand
TACGCTATAACTGCGGTAGCCAACAATCAAGATAACTGGATTCATCTTCTTATAGACAAACGCTTTAATTATATCGAGGCGGCTCCATTTTTTTCTAATGGTTTTTCTTCTTCATATGGCTTAGTGACCTATTCTAAGCAAGTCCAATGGATGGAGAATAGTCCCTATTTTAAAAAGGTTTATCTCAACCCCAATGAAGGGACGGTCATCTATCAGTTTTTTCATCCGCACCCGAAAAGATTTTTGCGGGCCTACCATGATTTTGAGGAGGCTAAAATTGCGATATTTGTGGGTTACTCGCGGAGAAGAAAATTTATCCAAAAGGAACTCAAGGAAGCCGTGCGGCTTGAGCCCAATTTAGCCTACGCCTGGGCGGCTTTGGGAAGTATTGAAACAGCGCCCCAAAAGCGTCTCTATTATTTTGAACGCGCGGCCAAGGCCGATCCTAGCTCGGATGAGATTGCGGAAGATTTGGCGAAAATTCGCTTAGAAGCGCGGCGAAAGCCCGCGTTTTGACTCATTTGGCTTTCTTAGGGCGTTTGCCATGTACAAAGAGTTGGCAGGGGCCCATTCTATCGCGGGCGACTGAAGCATTTCCGGCAGCGGGCCTCGTATTTATCCAGGGCGCCGACTTCGATGAGCTTTTTGGAGACGCTGGTTCTCTGGGTGCGATTGGCGAAATTGCCGCAGACAGAACAAATAGCGAGATTTTTGGTCACGAATTCGGAAAGGGCCATCAATTGAGCGGTGACGGAAAAGGGCTCTCCCCTAAAATCCTGATCGAGACCGGCGACGATTACGCGCAGGCCCTTGTCGGCCAAGGCCTCGCAGACCGCGATAATCTTATCGTCAAAAAACTGCACCTCATCGATTCCAATGACCTGGGTATCGGGTTTGACGAGTTTTAGAATTTGCTCCGCTTTTTTAAGCGCCAAACAAGGGGTTTTGTTCTTATCATGGCTGACGATATGGTCTTTGGCGTAGCGGTCATCCAACACCGAACTAAAGACCTGCACCTTTTGCTTGGCGATGGCGGCCAGTCTCAGGCGGCGGATCAATTCCTGGGTTTTTCCGGAGAACATGCTTCCCACAATGATTTCAATCCAACCGCAGGGGCGTCCGACGATTCCGGTCATGACAGACGGAGGGTTTCCGGGCTGAATCATCTGATCTCAGAAAAGGGGACTGTCCCTTTTTCATACTGCTTTTGATAATAGGCCGCGTATCCATCTGATTTTTTGAGCGGTCGCCACCAGCTTTCGTGGGTTTTATACCACTCAATGGTCTCAAAGAGCGCTTTTTCAAAAGGATGCGCGAATTTAAATCCCAGCTTTCGCAGTTTGGAATCGTTAAGGGCGTATCTGCGATCATGTCCCAGCCGATCGGGAACAGAAGCGACTAAAGAGGGAGAAATTCCCATGATTTTTCGGACACAAGAGACCAGTTCCTTGTTTTTAAGAGAGGTGTCTCCGCCGATATTGTAAATTCCTCCCACTTCTCCATGTTTCAACACATAGGCGATAGCGGCGACATGATCTTTGACATAAAGCCAATCGCGAACGTTTAAGCCGTCGCCGTAAAGGGGATAGGGCTTGTTTTCCAGAAAATTAGTAATCATCAAAGGCAGAGCTTTTTCCGGATATTGATAGGGCCCGAAATTATTCGAGGCCCGGGTGATAATCACCGGCAGTCCATGGGTGATAAAGGCCGCTCGGGCCAGATGATCGGAAGCGGCTTTGGAGGCGGCGTAGGGACTATTGGGGAAAAGCGGATCTTTTTCGCTTGAGCGGCGGCGGCCCGAAATTGAGCCGTAGACCTCATCCGTTGAGACATGGATAAAACGCTTTACTTTTTCCGCGCGGGCGGCGTCTAAAAGAACCTGGGTTCCAAGGACATTAGTCTTTAAAAAAGGCCCCGGGTCTAAAATAGAGCGGTCGACGTGACTTTCCGCCGCGAAATGAACGACGGCCTCGCATCCCGCCATGGCCTGTCGCGCAATGGCAGGATCGCTGATATCCCCGCGGACCCAAAAATAGCGCTTGTCTCCAGAGACGTCCTTGAGATTTTCCGGATTTCCGGCGTAGGTCTGAAGATCGAGATTAATGATGCGGATTTCCGGGCTGGTTTGAAGCATGTAGCGGATAAAGTTTGATCCAATAAAACCCAGTCCGCCGGTGACCAATATCCTCATTTCTGGGCGAAATAGTTTTTGACGAAATAATCCCAGGTGTCTTTAAGCCCCTCTTCAAAATTCATTTTTGGCTTGTATCCCAAGACGCGCTTGGCCTTTGAAATATCCGCCTGGGTTTTGCGGACATCCCCTTGTCTTTTGGGCAGATGTTTGATGGCGAGCTTGCGCCCGACGATTCTTTCAATGACATGGATTAAATCAAGCAGGGAATAGCTGTCTCCATTGGCGATATTAAATACTTCTCCGCAGCCTTGTTTGGAGAAGGCGGCCAGGAGGTTAGCCTGAACCACGTTTTCGATATGGGTAAAATCACGGCTCTGCTTTCCGTCCCAATGGACCTCGAGAGGCTTTTTCTTCCAGGCCAGTTCCATGAATTTAGGGACGACGACGGAATATTGAGACTCTGGGTCCTGCCGGGGGCCGAAGACATTAAAATAACGCAGGCTCGCGGTCTCAAGGCCGTAGGTCTTCGAAAAAAGGACGCAATAATGCTCGCCGGCGAGTTTAGAGGCGGCATAGGGAGACACTGGTTCGGGCTTATATTCTTCTTTTTGCGGAAACTTTTTGCAATCGCCGTAAGCCGAGGAAGTCGAGGCGTAGACCAGGCGTTTGACCTTGGCGTCTCTGGCGGAAACAAGCAAATTGAGCGTTCCAGTCGCGTTGTTTTCATGCGCGTCAAAAGGGCGATCGACTGATTTAGGCACCGAGCGCATCGCCGCCTGATGAAAAATAAAACTGACGCCTTTAACCGCTTTGCGGCAATCGTTTAAGGAGCGGATATCTCCCTTGATGAAATCAATGGAACTTTTAAAAGCCGCGATATGAGAAAGTTTTCCGGCTGAGAGATTGTCGATAATACGGACTTTTTTTCCTTGTTTGACGAGGGTTTCCGCGATATGAGAGCCGATAAATCCAGCTCCTCCCGTGATTAGACAAATTTCCTTGGCCATGGGACTCATTCTCCTTTAGATTTCCTATTTCGCGGCGGGAGACGCTGCGTTTGCGGTCTTCTTTTTGGCGGGCATGAAATATCCGTCAAGACCGGCGACAATGAAGCGAGTCATCATATCCCAGATGACTCCCTGAGCTTGTTGTTCGGTCATCCCGCCCGGCATGTTGAAGGCGGCATAGGGCTCGATTCCTTGGAGATTATTGTTGCTCCAGAGAACCTTTCCGGTTTTAGGATCTTTTAAGACCGCGTGGGCGGTAATGGTTAATTGATAAGCCGTTGGAACCAAATTCGCGCCGGTTTGGGTTGGAATCAATAGATAGGTTTCAAGGGTAATCGTCAGAATCCCTTGCGATTGTGAGCGGGTCCCAATTTTGTAGCCTTCATCCAGCAATTGGTTTTGCATGGCGGTCTGCAAGGCGTCTTCGAGTCCAAACTGTTGGGTTTTGTTGCGAACCGTGTCAATGAAAATTGAGTGCCCATTCGGCGGTTTGGGCTTATGGAATAAGCACAAACATCCCGAGAGAGAGATTGTGGAAATCAAAGCAAAACAAAGAGCGAGGGTTTTTTTCATAACGAGTTATTATACAACATGAAGATAATGATAGACTGAAATCGTGAAAGAAAAGGGACAAGACCTAATTTCTGCTCTCGTTGTTTCCGTTTCTTGCGCTCTTCTTTTTCTCTATGGGCGCCAAACCAAGGTTTTTTTGACCGGAACAATGTGGGTTCATTCGTTTTCTCTGGCTCCAGTGAGCGGGCCTTTTTCTCTTCGTTCGTTTTTGGGCGTTTTTTTGACGAGCTTGTCTTCAACCCTGGTTTGCTTGTCCTGGGTTTTTGTGGCGCTTTTTTGGGGGCTTGCGGTTTTAAAACGAATTCAAATTTTCCCCTTATTTGATGCGAGAAATTTATTGATGGCTTCCGGGCTTGGCTTGGGTCTTCTGTCTTTTTCCGTTTTTGTTTTGGGAGTCTTTCATCTTCTTTATCCCATTTCCGCCTTGGCCTTGGCTTTGAGCGCCTTGATCATCAGTTTCTTGGGACTGCGAAAAAATTCTCTAAAGCCGCCATTCCGCTTAAGCCACGAATTTCGCGAAACCTTTCGAGAGCCAGCGGCTTTTCTCATGTTGCTTTTTTGCGCTCTGATTTTAATTTTTCATTTTTTGGGCGCGATATTGCCGCCCACTTCTTTTGATGAGATGGATTACCAGTTGGCGTTGCCGAAACTCTACCTCCTCCACCACGGCTTGATTAACACCCCGTTTAATCACTTGTCTTATCTTCCTAAAAACATGACGCTTCTTTTTACTTTGGGGCTTTTGTCCGGCGGCCCGATTGTGTCGACTCTTTTCTCATTGACCCTTGGGATTTTATGCGTATTGGCCGTCTATTTTTTTGGCCGGGAGAAAATAGGTTCAAGCGCGGCCTTTTGGGGCGCTGTTTTCTTCTTTTTAATTCCGGTCATCGGCAATCAGATGAGAAACGCGGTGGCCGATCTGGGAACCGGGTTTTATGAACTCATCGGAGTTTTTCTGATTCTTGAATGGGCCGATCTAAAAGAAAAATCATGGCTTTTTTTTAGCGCCATTTTTTGGGGGCTTGCCTTAAGCTCAAAATATACCGCCTTACCGGGTTTTGGAATTGCCTGCGCGTTTGTCATGTTTTATTCCTCAAAGAAAGGAAAAGGTCGGGCTTTCGACCCGCTTATTTTTTTTAGCGTGGCTTTATCGCTATTTCTTCCGACCATGGCTTGGAATTTTTTCTGGACCGGAAACCCGTTGACGCCTCTTTTGAGCCGCTGGGTCCATAGCCGCAATTTCTTTTTTCTGGGCCGGTATAAACCGCTTGTCGATTATGCCGCCGGGCGCGGAATCCCCGATTATTTTCCGCTTAAAAATTTCGGGGACGTCGTTAAACTTCCCTGGAGATTATGCGTCTGGCACAATGATTATAATCACGATTTGGGAGCGGCATTTTTAGCGGCGGCTCCCTTGTCTTTTTTAAGCCTCAAGAAAAAATTATCTCCCTGGATGATTCGCCTTTCTTTCTTTATCGTCTCTTATTGGTTTTTCTGGGCGCTCATTCCCATTCATATGACGCGCTATTTCGTCACGGGCTTGGCTTTGACAAGCTTGATGTTCGGGTGGTGGATATCCGAGATATTCAAAATGGGAAGAGGGCGGTATCTTCTTGTGATTCCGCTGGGGTTTGCTTTCATTCAACAAGGAATGCGGATGGTCTATATTCAAAATACTCACAAGCGCCC
>JAJZJF010000109.1 GCA_021810245.1 bacterium | reverse complement strand
ATTTTTTCTAAAAGCCGACAAGCGGCTTGGGCCGTTCCACCGGTCGCTAAGACGTCATCGACTAATAATATGTTCGTTCCCGAGGAAAAGGCGTCGGCGTGGGCTTCAAGAACGTCTTGGCCGTATTCCAAATCATAATTGACAGAGACGGTTTTCCGGGGAAGCTTGCCTTTTTTGCGAACCAGGATCACTCCCGCGCCCAAACGATAGGCGATTGGGGTGGCGAGCAGAAATCCGCGGGACTCAATTCCCGCCACGATGCCGATTTTCGCGTCCTTAAAAGGATCCGCCATTTGATCGATGGCGGATTTAAAAGCCTTGGCGTCAGCCAAAAGAGGAGTGATGTCTTTAAATACGATTCCCGGTTTTGGGAAATCGGGAACGTCAACGATTGATTCTTTTAATTGGGCGCTCATTATTTATTTCCTCTTGCTTTTTTTAGGATGATGGATTTTATGAGAGCGTTTGGTCGCCGCTTCTTTGCGCTTGCGTTTTAAAAGAGTTTGAGTGAGGCGCGGAATTCTTCGCCGCATTAAGGAGAGTTCATTGGATGATTTCTTTTTGCGGAGAACGGGGCGGCCCAGAATATCGGTTCTCTCCGGGTGGGCGTGCCATCCAGGCTGAAGATTGGGCGTCTTATATTTTGAGTCTTCAACTTCAATTAAGCCCATTCGGTTGGACACTCGCCTTAAGCGCAACAAAGCTCTTTCCTCAATTTGGCGGATTCTCTCTCTTGAAAGCCGCAGGCGTTTGCCCACCTCTTCAAGCGTCATCGGATTTTGACCGGTGAGGCCGTAGCGAAGCTCGATAATCATGCGCTCTCTGTTGCCGATTTCGCGAATGGCCTGGTTGAGTTCGTCGTGGAGTTTAAGAACTGAAAGAAGATTGTCGGGAGAATTATTCTCGGAATCTGAAAGGGTGTTTTCTACCGTCAAATTTTCTTCCTCGCTGTCAATGGGGGCGTCAAGAGAGCCAATTCCCCGGGTCGCCTCAGCGGTGTCTAAAACGGCGCGCACCTGCCGCGCGTTCCAGCGCATCTTTTTAGCCATCTCAACTAGGCTAGGTTCTCGTCCGAGTTTTGTGCGCATCTTCTCCCACTCTCTGAGCCATTTTCGCAAGGCTTCCCACGCATGGGGAGGAACGCGGATGGTTTTTGACTGCTCTTCGACCGCGCGGCGAATGGATTGCTCAATCCAATAAGAAGAGTAAGTTGAAAAACGAAATCCTTTCCGTGGATCAAATTTTTCGATAGAGCGGATAAGGCCGATATTTCCTTCCTCGACTAAATCCATGAAATCAATGCCTTGTCGATGATATTTTTTCGCGATGGGAACAACCAGGCGTAAATTAAGCTCCATAATGCGCTTTTTGGCTTCATGATCGCCGCGCTTGGCTTGTTTCCAAAGCTTGTGCATCTCTTCGCGATCGACGGAAGGAAGTTTTTGTATGCCCTTAAAATACTGGTTGAGCGAATCGATGCTTGCTTCAGTCATGCGTTCTCCTAGTATTTTTTTAACGACGAATATCGAACCCTAATTCTGATTCTTGAACAGAACGTATTTCTTGAGTCATGGAGGATATCTTTGCGCGCCCCAGACCCGTTTCCAATTTTTTCATAAACTCTTTAATCTTGGGGTCTGCGCCTTGAACTTCTCCTTCGACCATCCCATCTTCTCTATTGCGTATCCAACCCGACAAACCGAGAGTTCCCGCGAGTTCCTGGGCCGACCAGCGCAATCCCACCCCTTGAACGTCGCCGCCAGCGATGAAATGAATCCGCTTCATCTAAAATTCGGGGCACTGAGATTTGAACTCAGAACCTCTTGGTCCCGAACCAAGCGCTCTGCCAATTGAGCTATGCCCCGTAAATCGCTTTTTCGGGAACGAATTAGATAAAACATCGGGGACCCGGGAATCGAACCCGGAGTCTCTCCCACCCCAAGGGAGCGCTCTACCATTGAGCCAGTCCCCGAAAAAACAAAAACTCCATGAAAAACTAAAGCTCGAATACTTTCTCAAGCTCCATACTGTATAAAAATTTGAATTAAGATGAAAGTTCCCTGACTGCCGCGCGCAACTCTTGGCGAATTTCTTCCAAGACCTTAAAGTAGAAGGGGTCAGGGGTTGCGGAAATTTTAGAGACGCTAGGAGATATCTTTCCTCCTTTCTTGAATTCTTTTAAAACGGTTTTTCGCGCTCCCAGCAGTGTTACCTTTTGATCGATGATGAGTTCTTTCAGCCTCAGAAGAGAGACGAGATCCTTTCGCTCATAACGGCGATGTCCGCTGGGTATTCGAGACGGGCGAGGGAGGCCAATGCGCTTTTCCCAGTACCTTAACGTATAGGGCTTAATCTGGCAAAAGCGGCAAACCTCACCCATGGTGAAAAATTTTTTGTCGGGCAAAGTCCCCAAATAATCCGACATTCCGCTTAAGGGTTGAGGAGATTGCGCGAAGCTTTAAAACGGACGCTTTTGCGTTCTGGAACTGAGACGGATGCCCCGGTTTTTGGATTTCGGCCCGAGCGCGCTTTTCGGTATTTGACGCGGAAAGTTCCGAAGTTGGAGATAACGACTTTTTCATCTTTCCTCAAAGCTTCTCCAATGGCTTGAAAAGCGGTTTCAACGGCCGTGGCGGCTTCGCTTTTGGCGCTGAGAGTTTTTGCGACGGCTTTGATGACATCCAATCTATTCATGACTGCGGCTCCTCGGAAGACGCGGGCGGAGGATTTCCTTCGCCGCTATCTTTCTTTTTCTCGAGATCTTTAAAAATATCTTCTGGCTTTAGATTTTTTAATTCATCTTTAAATTTGGAGACTTCTTCTTCGGTGATGGGTTTGGCGAGGGTCTGGCAACGGTCAAAAACGCCGCTGTCTACGTAAATAGGGCAACCTACTCGGACTGCCACAGCAATAGCGTCAGAGGGGCGAGCGTCTAAAGTGATGGTGGAATTTCCCTTGTGGATATGAATTCGCGCGTAGAAGGTGTTTTCCTTAATGTCTGAAATCACGGCTTTATCAACCGTGTATCCGAGGGTCTTGATCGTTGAAACCAATAAATCATGAGTGAGAGGCCTCGGTAAAACGATGCCGGAGAAGCGAATGGCGATGGCTTGGCTTTCGGCGATTCCAATCCATATTGGAAGAAGGCGATTTCCGCTGAGTTCTTCCAGGAATATGATCGATTCGTTGACCATGGTCGCCAGCGAATAAATTCGGACTTCCAGATCTTGGGGATTCTTCGCTTTAGTCATCAGTCTATTTAACCAAATCCTAAGAATTTAGGAAAGAGAAGGGCTTTGAACGACTTCCTCAATTTGATTGAGTAAAAGACCCAAGCCCTCTCCTGTTTGGGCCGACACCAATAAGCGGTCTGGATATCGAAGTCGCAAAGCCGCGCGGCTTTTAAAATCTAAAGCGTCGGCCTTATTGAGAATTTTAATTTGCGGGGCTTCGGCGGCATTAAGCTGTATCAAGGTTTTTAAGACCGCCTGATCTTGAGTTTCAATATCCGTTGAAGTCGCGTCGGATACGATGAGCAGACAATCCGCTTGAGGAATTTCTTCTAAAGTTGAATGAAAGGCCGCTATCAAGGCCGTCGGCAAGCGCTGGATAAAGCCCACCGTGTCGGTTAGAACGGCGGGAGTTCCTTGGGGCAGGCGGAGTTTCCTAGAATGCGGATCTAAAGTCGCAAACAGTTTGTCATCGGCGTAGACCGTTTTTGGGCTTCCGCTCAGGGAGTTAAGCAATGTCGATTTTCCCGCGTTGGTGTATCCAATAATCGCGATTTGTTTGTCGCCGCCTTCAAAGCGACGGTTTCGGCGAACGGCGCGGCTTAATTTGACCTTTTCAAGGTCTTTTTTTAAATGCCGGATGCGGAGTTGAATGTGTCTTTTTTCATATTCCAGCTGCCGCTCTCCGGGGCCGCGCGTTCCAATTCCCCCCACCTGTTGAGAAAACCCTCTCCAAGATCCGGTTAGCCGGGGCAAGAGATAAGACAGTTGTGCGAGTTCCACTTGAATCTTTCCCTCGCGGGTTTGGGCCCTTTTGGCGAAAATATCCAAGATCAATCGCGAACGGTCGAGAATTTTCGCGCGGCATAGGGACTCGATATTTTTCTGTTGGGCGGCGGTAAGCTCATGATCAAAAATGACGGTTGATGATTTCAGCCTTTGACAGGCAGAAGCGATCTCCAAGACTTTTCCGTGGCCAATTAGAGTGGCTGGATGATAGCGCTCGAGCAATTGATAAAATTTTTCCGCTACCTCTCCCCCAGCGGTTTCCGTTAAGCGCTCAAGCTCAAATAGGCTAGACTCCATGGCGCGAGATTCCCGCTTGAGGCCGACGCCGACCAAGATGATCCGCTCAAGAGATTTGCTTTCAAAAAAACGCGAGAATCCTTTTTGAGAATTAGGAGGCATTTGATATTTTTAATTGTTTGAGAATCGCGCGGGCTTCTGAAAACATCAGTCCTGGGTCATTGCCCTTAATTTCAAAGACCGGCCCCTTGATTTGATGCCTGAACCAGGTGCGCTGCCTTTTGGCGTAAGAAAGAGTCTCTTTGATAAATTCCTCAAGACCCTCTTCTGGCGAAATTTTTCCCTTGAGGCACGCAACGGCTTGAGAGTAGCCAAGACTCTGAAACCCCGGTTCTTGTCCGCAATAAGCTTTTGGAATCAGGCGAGCGGTTTCTTTTAGAATTTCAGGCCACATTTGGCGGCATCTTTCTCTGAGTTTTTGCTTCAAAATTTCTACCGGCCATTCGATGCGCAGAGTTGTAAATTCTTCCGAATCTTTTTTTTCTTGGTTCCAAAAATCCGAAATGGGACGTTTAGAAATCTGATAGACTTCCAGCGCTCGGATCACCCGTTGAATATTGTTGGCGGGAATTTTTTTGGCGGCCAGAGGGTCTATTTTCTGAAGCTCTTGATGCAAAAATAAGCGCCCTTTTTCAGCGCCAAGATTGAGAAGATTTTCGCGCAATTGGGAATCGGCCTGAGGAAGCATTGGAGACAAGCCTTGGGAGAGAGCTTTAAGATAAAGCCCCGTTCCACCAACGATAACCGGGATACGGTTTCTGTTTTTTATTTCCAAGAGAAGGGGTCTTGCCAGGGCCGCGAAGCTTCCGGCGTTAAAAGGGGTTTGGGGGTCTAAAAAATCCACGAGATGATAGAGAACGCCTTGACATCGGCCTTGGCTGTCGCGCGATGGCTTGGCTGTTCCGGCGTCAAGAAATTTATAAATCTGGCGGGAGTCGGCTGAGATGATTTCTCCGTTAAACTCTTTTGCCAGTAAAACCGCAAGATCTGTTTTGCCCGTTCCCGTCGCTCCGACGACGGCAATCCAAGGACTGGTCTTTAAGCCGAGGTTCAGGATTTTAGTGTGGATTCTTTCCAATACGGCCCTTTTTGAGCTTTAACGCACAGAGAATGAAAAGAACAACCGGGAATACAGACTTCGGGCAGACGCAGGGAAATTCTGGTTTCGCAGTCCAAA
>JAJZJF010000108.1 GCA_021810245.1 bacterium | reverse complement strand
ACAAAGTCCGCCGGAATGTTTTCAATTTCCGCGAGTTTTTTTGAAGACACTGAATCCCCGCCGTAGAATTTACCCAAAGCGACGATCAAGCGCGTCGCATACTCAACTGAACTTGTAATTTTCATTAGAATAACCCCAATTGTTCTTTGGCCTCTTCGCTGGCCATGGTCTTTGGATCCCATGGCGGATCAAAGACCAAATCGATGTCGACTTCTTCCATCCCGATGATTTTGGCCAATGAGCTGTGGGCAGAAGAAAGAAGCATCGGCCCGTAAGGGCAAGCTGGCGAGGTCAAGCTCATGTAAACCTTGACCATCGGCGTTTCTCCTTTGCGAATTTCCGCTCCATAGATGAGGCCTAAATCGACGATGCTCATATGAATCTCAGGATCAAAAACCGGGCGCAAGGCCTCTCCAATTTCTTTAAAGGTAATCTCTTTGGTCAATTCGCTCATGGTTCCCTCTCATATGAAATCTGGCGCCCATTATTTCCTAGCCTAAGATCAGTCACTGCCCATCTCCTTGAGGAAAACTTTTTTGAATCGTGTTCCACGCCAGCGTCGCGCATTTAACGCGCAAGGGAAATTTTCGGACCCCTTCTAGGGCTTTCATCACTTCAAGATTGGCGGGCAACAAATCAAGAGGAGTCTTTGAAAGCATCATGTCTTTAAACGCCAAAATCAAGCCGCGCGCTTGTTCTGCCGTTTTACCCTCAAGACACTCCGCCATCATCGCCGCGGAAGCCTGGCTGATGACGCAACCATGCCCGCTATAGCGAATTTTTTCGATGACTCCGGAGGGATTTTTGACGTCCATCTCGATTTCGATCTCATCTCCGCAAACGGGGTTAATTCCGCGCGAGTGAAAGCTGGGATTCTCGATTTTTCCCTTATGCGCCCCGCTTTGGGAGTAATCGAGCAAAACATCCTGGTACAGCTCTTTGAGCTCTTGATCGCCTTCCATTTTTAGCGAACTCCCGCTTTAAGCCTCGGCTTAAAAAATTCAATGGTTTTGCGAAGGGCGCGGCCAAAAATTTCAACTTCCTCAAGCATGTTATAAAAATAAAAACTCGCGCGCGCCGTTCCACCCACTTCCAGGCGGCGCATGAGGGGCTGGCAACAGTGATGACCAGTCCGAACCGCAACCCCTTCCAAATCCAAAGCGGTGCCGACATCATGCGGGTGAAGGCCTTTGAGATTAAAGGAAATCACTCCGCCGCGGCCTTCGGGCAAGGCTGACCCGTAAAGCTCGATTTCCGGCTCGTTTTTCAAAATTTCAAGGGCTCTACGCAAAAGAATTTTTTCCTGCGCTTCTATTGCGGAAAATCCGATTTTAGACAAATAATTTAAAGCCTCCGGAAAAACAGCGGCTTCCGCTATTGCCGGCGTGCCCGCCTCAAATTTCGCGGGCAAGACATTCGGAGTAAAGGTCTCAAGCTCGACCGTTTCAATCATGTCTCCGCCGCCCAGAAAAGGATCCATCTCTTCAAGCAGCTTTTCCCGGCCATAGAGAACCCCAAGCCCGGTTGGCCCCAACATCTTGTGCGCGGAAAAAGCCAGAAAATCGCAGTCCCAGTCTTGAACATCCGTTTTAAAATGGGGAGTCCACTGAGAAGCGTCCACCAAGGTTTTGGCGCCAAATTTTTTCGCAAGACCAATAATTTTCAAAACCGGCGGAAGCGTTCCCAAGACATTAGAGGCCGCGGTAAAAGAGACGAGCTTGGTTTTATCCGAAAACAATTCCTCGGCGGCGGACAAATCCAGATCTCCCACGCGGTTAATGGGAATAAAGCGCAGTTTAAGCGATTTTTCCGCGGCGAGAATCTGCCAAGGCACTAAATTTGAATGGTGTTCCAATTCTGTCAGAACAATTTCATCTCCGGCTTTTAAAAATTTGCGGCCCCAGGAATGGGCCACCAAATTGATAGCCTCGGTGGCGTTTCGCGTAAAAACAATTGTTTCCGGCTTCGGAGCGTTGATAAAATCTGCGGTTTTTTGGCGAGCGTTTTCAACAAGGGTGGTCGCTTCATCCGACAGGGTGTGGGCTCCTCGATGGATATTCCCGTTATGATTTTCGTAAAAAGAACTCAGGGCGGCGATGAGGGCCTTGGGCTTTTGAGTCGTCGCCGCGTTGTCAAAATAAACCAAGGGCTTGCCGTGAACCTGGCGGGAGAGAATGGGAAAATCTCGCCGGATTTCCAGAATATCAAGGCTCATGGGAGAAATCTCCTAACCCTGACTTTTGAGACAAGAGACTCAAAATGGCGGTCCGAACGCTTTCCAATGAAATAGCGCTAATGATCTCGCTTTGAAAGGCGTAGATCAAGGCTTCTCTGGCCTCTTTGTCCCCCAAGCCACGGCTCTTTAAATAAAAAAGCGCTCCCAAATCCATTTGTCCAATGGCCGAGCCATGCTTGCAGCGAACATCATCGGCTTCGATTTTAAATTCCGGACTGGTATGAACTTGGGCCTCTTCAGAGAGAATCAGATTTTTATTGTGAAGACTCGCGTCGGTTTTTTGCGCCTCGGGCTTGACCGCGATCAGGCCCTCAAAGGCGGCTTTTCCCTGCCCGTCCAAAATTCCCTTATAAAGCTCGACGCTGCGAGTATTAGGTTTAAAATGGGTAATGGTTGTTTTGATATTCTTGCTTTGAGAAGCGCTTGGACGATAAAGACCGTTGATTTGGCACTCAGCATTTTCTCCTTGAAGCTCGACGGATATTTCTTGCCGAGAAGAAGATTCTCCCAAGAAAATCGAAGAAACCGAAAACCGGCTGTTAGAAGCCTGGTGAACGGCGATTGATCCCAAGTGAAAAGAGCCCGCGCCTTCTCTTTCCAGAATAATCAAATCTAACTGCGCGCCTTCATCTAGAAAAATTTCAGTGACGGTATTGTTCAAACAGACTCCGGCTTGCCCGGCATACTCCTGGACAATCACCGCCTTGGATCTCGGCCCTAGCGCAATCAAATTCAAGGGATGCGTCATCGCGGCATGGTTGAGCGGATGATTGAGGAAAAAAAGATGGATAGGGTTTAACGAAGAGAACCCTTGGGGCAAAACAATCGCCGCTCCGTCTTGAAATAAAGAGCCGTTAAGAGCCTCAAAAGCTCCCAAGCTTCCGACAGGGCGATGCCCCCAAAAATTCTCGAAACGCTCAGGATTATTTTTTAACAAGGCGGCGAGGCTCGCCGCGATAAAGCCTTCCGAACGCGAACCCTTGAGATCGGGAAGATAATAACCATTTAAAAAACAGAGCGAAAAAAAATTTTCTTTGGCCAAAAGCGAAGAGAGCCTTAAATCCGCGGCCCGCGCATTGATGGGAAACTCAAATAACTTCCAGGAAGTCTCTTCAATTTTAGAAGCGGGAAAGAATTTCCAACCCGGAGTTTGTTCGCTGGGAAATCCACTTTGCGTAAAACGCTCGAAAGAACGCTTTCTTAAGCGCTCAACCCATGACACTTCCCCGGCGGGAAGATAAGGCAAGGCCTGCTCGAACTCAAGCTCCAGCGGAGGTTTTTCCAAGATTGCGTCTTTCACCCTTTTAACCCCGCGAATTCTTCTTTAGCCCAGGCATAACCTTCTTTTTCAAGCTGATAGGCTAATTCCTTGCCTCCGGAACGGATAATACGCCCATCGGACAAGACATGGACAAAGTCGGGAACAACGTAATCTAAAAGCCGCTGGTAATGAGTGATCACCAAAAACGAGCGCTGGGGATTGCGCATCACATTGATGCCATGAGAGACAATTTTAAGGGCGTCGATGTCGAGCCCGGAATCGGTCTCATCTAAAATGGCCAGTTTAGGCTCTAAAGCCGCCATCTGGAGAATTTCATTTCTTTTCTTTTCTCCTCCTGAAAAGCCCGCGTTGACTTGGCGGCTTAAAAGCGCCTCATCCATTTCGACGGTTTTAGCTTTTTCTTTGACGAAAGAAAGAAACTGGCCCGCACTCATTTCGGTTTTCCCCTGATGTTTGAGCTTCGCATTGACGGCCGCCTTGAGAAAATATTTATTCGTCACTCCGTGAATTTCGACCGGATATTGAAACGCGAGAAAAACGCCTTCTCGGCTTCTGACTTCGGTGGGCATTGAGAGTAAGTCCTTGCCTTCATAAAGGACCTGCCCATCGGTCACTTCGTAACCTTCTCGCCCGGCCAAAATATAGGACAAGGTGCTTTTCCCTGAACCGTTAGGGCCCATAATGGCGTGCACCTCTCCGGCCTTGACGGTTAAATTGATTCCCTTTAAAATCTGCTTGTCTCCGATTTTCGCGCACAAATTTTTAATTTCAAGCATAATTTCCTCTTTTTATTGATCCTATCACGTCACGCAATGACTCGTTACTCCGGCAATGCAATCAATCGGGCACTCATCCGACCGCCCCTTCAAGACTGATGCTTAACAGCTTATGGGCCTCCACCGCAAATTCAATTGGAAGCTCCTGAAAAACTTCTTTACAAAAGCCGTTGACAATCAGCCCCACCGCGTCTTCCGCCGAGAGACCGCGGCTTCTCAGATAAAAGAGCTGGTCTTCCCCGATTTTTGAAGTCGTGGCCTCGTGTTCAATTTGAGATGAAGTGTTTCCCACCTCTAGAGTCGGGAAAGTGTGCGCCCCGCAGAGATTGCCCATCAAAAGCGAATCGCACTGGGAATAATTGCGGCTTGATTGCGCGCCCTTGGCGATTTTGACAAGCCCGCGATAGGTGTTTTGCCCATGCCCGGCGGAAATTCCTTTTGAGACAATTGTACTCTTGGTGTTTTTTCCGACGTGAATCATCTTCGTTCCGGTGTCAGCCTGCTGATAATGGTTAGCTAGGGCTACTGAATAAAATTCTCCGATGGAATTGTCGCCTAACAACAAACAGCTGGGATACTTCCAAGTAATCGCGGACCCGGTCTCAACCTGGGTCCAGGAAATTTTTGAATTTTTTCCTTGGCATTTGCCGCGTTTGGTGACAAAATTATAAATGCCGCCTTTCCCATTTTTATCCCCGGGATACCAATTTTGAATCGTGGAATATTTAATCTGCGCGTTATCCAAGGCCACGAGTTCGACAATGGCGGCGTGGAGCTGATTTTCATCCCGCATCGGGGCCGTACAGCCTTCCAGATAGGACACGGACGCGCCTTCTTCGGCGATGATTAATGTACGTTCAAACTGCCCAGTCTCCTTGGCGTTAATTCGGAAATACGTCGAGAGCTCCATAGGGCAACGAACGCCTTTAGGAACGTAACAGAAAGAGCCGTCTGAAAACACCGCGGAATTAAGAGCGGCAAAGAAATTATCAGTATAAGGGACCACCGAACCCAAATATTTTTCGACCAAATCCGGATGTTCAATGGCCGCTTCCGAAAAAGGACAAAAAATCACTCCGGCCTCAGACAATGTCTTTTTAAAAGTCGTCGCCACCGAGACCGAGTCAAAAACCGCGTCCACCGCCACATTAGAAAGCATCTTTTGCTCTTCTAGCGGAATTCCTAATTTCTCGAAAGTCTTTCGGACCTCGGGATCGACTTCATCCAT
>JAJZJF010000107.1 GCA_021810245.1 bacterium | reverse complement strand
AAATCGCGAGAGAAGCGATTGTTTCTTTTCCAACTCTTGCCTGCGTCCCATAAAATTTCAGCCTTGAGAAAGCGTAGTATTTATTCGGCCTAAAGGTAAATGACCCGGGCCATAAGATGCTAAAATATCCCAATGGGCGCTCATTTGGGGCTTGGGACCGCTTTTTTGGCGGGACTAGCTTCTTTCTTATCTCCTTGCGTTTTGCCTCTAATCCCCGGCTATCTTTCCTTTATTTCCGGTCTGTCTCTTGATGAGTTATCCAAGCAGGGAGATGGCGGTATTTTTAAGGGGGCGGGTCTAGGCTCTATTTTCTTTGTCCTTGGTTTTTCCGTCGTTTTTATCGCCTTGGGGGCGTCCGCTTCGGCGCTTGGAAGAGAATTTTTTATGCATCGCCTTTTGCTTGATCGGATTGCCGGAGGCGTGATTATTCTTTTTGGCCTGCATATGAGCGGAATCGTTCCAATTCGATTTTTTTACTATGAAAAGCGGGCCCAGGCCCAGATGGGTCCAAGTTTTTTTGGAGCCTTTGTCATGGGGCTTGCCTTCGCTTTTGGCTGGACTCCTTGCATCGGGCCGATCTTAGGCGCGATTTTGGCCTTGGCCGCAACTCAGAAAACTTTGGTGGAAGGCATGAGGCTGTTGACGGTTTATTCCTTGGGTTTGGGAATTCCCTTTATCGCCTCGGCTTTCGGGCTTAGCTCATTTCTAAAACTTTTTAAGCGATATAAGAGCGCTTTGCCTTGGGTTGAACGCGCCTCAGGGCTCTTTTTGGTTTTGATGGGGCTTTTAATCTTTTTTAACCGCTTGCCGCTACTCTTGTCGTGGTTGAAGGGCAGTATTTAGAAAAAAATCATTTCCAATTCCCGGCGTTTAATTTTTTAATTGTCTGTTTGGGCTATAATAATTTAGAATAGGTGTTCAGGCTTGATTTATGGCGACTGTTTGGCGCGATGAGGACGATGCAAAGAAAGCGGCGGCCTCTTCTAGGAGAGTTTCGATGTATAAAAAATGGTTGGGAGCGCTTGCCGCTCTGATTTTAGCGGGATTTGTTTTTTGGTTTTTCATCCAAGGAGGAGGGGCCGGCAATCAGGACGCGAGCTTCCCCGCCCCTAATTTTACGCTCCCAGGCCTTTCGGGAAAGGATATTTCCCTCTCGCAGTTTAAGGGGAAAGTGGTTTTCTTGGATTTCTGGGCGACCTGGTGCGATGCTTGTCGGGAGGAAATACCCGATCTGATTCGCCTCTATCAAGAAAAGAATCCAAAGGGCTTAGTGGTGCTTGGCGTTTCCGTTGATGCCCTTGGAAAATCCGTGGTCCAGCCTTTTGTGAACCAGGCTCAAATTCCTTACCCCGTGGTTATTGCCGGAGATCATGTTCCGGCGGGATATGATATCTCCGGCCTTCCCACCGCATTCCTCATTGATAAAAATGGAATTGTTCGGCATGAGTATATTGGGGCTGTTTCATATGAGGATGTGGTCAAAGATATCAACTCGCTTCTTTAAAAATTTATTATTTACGGCGCTGTTTTTTTCTCTCTTTTATTTTTTTCCGGTTTCTTCTTGGGCACAAACTGTCTCTTCCTCCAGCGCAACTGTCGTCTGCCAGCCCAAAAATGATTCAGGGCTTTACCCCGATAGACATCTGTTTCATAAACTCATAGCCGACCCCAGGCAAGTTCAGCTTCTGATGTCTTATTATCAACTTCAGGGAGAGGATATGGGAGACGTGGCCTTAGGGCATCGCTGGGGAATGGATCGTTGGAGCGATCGCTGGGGCGATCAGTATCAATGGGATTTAGAGGGAATGGCCTATTCGCGTTTTCAGGTCGGGCTTGGCATCAATTATTTGGAGACAATTGATTACATCGCCAATCTGCCTCTTGAAATTCGCCGCGGGCCCTATTCCGCCGAGATTATGCTTTTCCATGAAAGTTCGCATTTAGGAGACGGTTACATACGGCAAACCGGCAATCTCGGATTTAATTACAGCGTCAACGGGTTTAGGTCTGTTTTCTCGCGCGATTTTGGCCACATTTTTAGAATCTATGGCGGCGGGTCTTATCTGTTGGACGTGGCCCCGACATCCTTGGGCCGCGGAGCCGCTCAAGCGGGCTTTGAACTGACAAGCCCGGACTTTCACGCTCCGAAAATTAAACGCCCCCTTTTTGTTTATTTGGCGGAAGACGCGCAGTCGCATCAATACAATCAGTGGAATATCAACACCAATACTGTCACTGGAATCGGGATGCGGGCGCGCAAAAGCGGGAGAGTCATTCGCCTCCAATTGGGATATTTTGACGGGCATTCTCCGTTTGGACAATTTTATTTCGAGCGCCAACATTACGCGAACGTGGCTCTCGCATTCGACTTATAATCGTCGAAGAATCTGGTAAAATGTTGACATGGTGATAGCTTCTGATCCTGAATTATCCGTCGATACTCCCCTGATGCGCCAGTATCAGGAAATTAAAAATTCTTTTCCGGATGCCATTGTTTTTTTTCGCCTTGGGGATTTTTACGAGATGTTTGGAGAAGACGCGAAACTGGCCGCGCCTATCCTGGGTCTTGTTCTCACCTCCAGACAAGAAATGCCGATGTGCGGAGTTCCTTTTCATAGCAGTTCCCACCATATCGCGAAATTGCTCAAGGCCGGGAACAAGGTCGCGGTGGCGGAACAAATGGAAGAGGCTTCCGCCGGGAAAAAACTGGTTCGCCGGGAAGTGGTCCGGGTTGTCACCCCGGGAACCGTGATTGAAGAGGATATTCTTTCCCCCAAGGAAGTTAATTTTCTCTTAGCCATTTCTTCCGATATCGTGGGGTGGGGAATTTCTTGGCTTGATATTTCAACTGGAGAATTCTGGGCTGGCGAGTCTTTAAATGACGCAAGCCGCTCTTTAGAGGCGTGGATCGCTCAAATTAAGCCCTCCGAGATTATCGCCTCTCAAGCGACGATTGATTCGCTTAAATTAGAGAATTTGCGCCTGTCCGGCGCTTGCCTGACCGCGTTTTCTTCATCTGAAAATCTCTCTCCAGATTGGGCCATGCGTCCGGAATGGCGAAATCATCCTCTGGCGCGGCGCGCGGCGCTCAATTGTCTTTCCTATGCGATGCGCTCAAAACTGCTTAAGAATTTTCCCGTTCCTTCTTTGCGGGCGGAGAAATCAGAACTGCTTTTGGATGCAACCGCGATTAAAACTTTAGAGTTAACCGAGTCTTTTTCCGGTCAAGCTAAGCACAGCTTGTGGGGGTTTTTGGATCTGTGTAAAACCTCGATGGGAAGTCGCCTGCTTAAAGATTGGATTTTGCGCCCGCTTTTAGACATCCAGGAAATTAGGCGCCGGCAGGGCTCTATTGAAGAGTTGGTCACGCGGTTAGAGTTACGCAATTCCCTTGCCGCAGTTCTCGGGAAATTTGCGGATATACCGAGAATTGTGAGCCGGCTTCAAAGTTTTCAGCTTCTCCCTCGGGATTTGGGGGGAATTCGAGATTCTCTTAAGGGGCTTCCAGAGCTTATTTCTATTTTGTCTTCAAGCGTTGATGTGGAAAACTCCGGCCTCATTGAGGCTGAGAATTTATCGAATATTTACCGGTTGCTTGAAGAGCTAATGAAGGCCTTAACTCCGGCATCCGCTCTTTTGTCTACCGCATTAGTGGACGCGCCGCCAATTCGAATTTCCGAAGGCGGGGTCATTAAAGAAGGTTTTAATGCCGAGCTTGACCAATTGCGTTCTTTAAAATCGGGAAGCCGTCAGCATCTTGAGAATTTGGAAACTCAAGAAAGGCAGGCGACCGGAATCCAAAATCTCAAGGTCGGGTTTAACGGCATTTTTGGCTATTATCTTGAGGTCACTAAATCGCAGATTCCCAAGGTCCCCGCGCGTTATACACGCAAGCAGACATTAGCTAATGCCGAACGCTATGTAATTAGCGAACTCAAGGAATTAGAGAATAAAATTCTGGGCGCGGAAGAAAAAATAATCCGGCTTGAGAAGAAGATATTTGAGGAAGTCCGAAATCAGATTTTGGCTTATTGCGATTCGCTCTCTATTTTGTCCAAAATTCTGGCGGAACTTGACGTCTTTCTAGCCTTGGCTCAGAATGCGGGGCTCAACGGCTGGGCCAAGCCCGAGGTTGACCTCGGTTATGATTTAGAGATTGTCGAAGGGCGCCATCCCATTGTCGCTTCGGTTTTGCCGTCGGGATCCTTTGTTTCAAACTCAATTGCCATGGATGGGCGCGACTTTCAGATTATGATTCTCACCGGCCCCAATATGTCCGGGAAATCGACTTATCTAAGGCAAAACGCCTTAATCGCTTTAATGGCCCAGATTGGCTCTTTTGTGCCCGCCAAATCCGCGCGAGTGGGAATTATCGATCGAATTTTAACCCGCGTCGGGGCTTCTGACGCCTTGGCGGAAGGATCGTCTACTTTTATGGTGGAAATGAAAGAGACCTCCGATATTCTCAAGAACGCGACTTCGCGGAGCCTGATTATTCTCGATGAGGTGGGGCGCGGGACCTCGACTTTTGACGGTATTTCAATTGCCTGGGCGATTCTTGAATATCTCAATTCTCACTATCAGTCAAAGAGCCCTCAAGACGTTCGCGGGCCCAAGGTTCTTTTCGCGACCCATTATTTCGAGCTGACGGAATTGGCGGAAACTCTTAAGGGCGTCTTTAACGCCAATGTTTCGGCTAAGGAATGGATAAATCCCGCCGGCCAGACGGAGGTTATTTTCCTGCACAAAGTTTCAGAGGGACCCGCGGATAAATCATATGGGATTCATGTCGCGGCTTTGGCCGGGCTACCGGCCCAGGTTTTAACCCGCTCCCAAGAGATTTTAAATCAACTCGAAAATGAGTCGCGCCAGGGCGTTTCAGAAAAAACCCCAACCCCTTCTCCACAAATGGAACTAGATTTTTCCGGGGCCTTGCCCATTGTCCAAACCCTTAAGCTTTTAAACCCCGAGCGAATGACTCCGCTGGAGGCGTTGTCGGCTTTAATAGAGCTTAAGAAAAAGGCGTCTGATGCCTAAAATTTTGAGGATGGAAGAGGCGGTTTTCTCAAAGATCGCCGCAGGCGAGGTCGTTGAGCGTCCAGCTTCAGTTCTCAAGGAACTGATTGAAAATTCCTTGGATGCGGCGGCTTCCAGAATTGATATCGAAATTGAGGGCGCGGGAAAGAAACTTTTGCGCGTCTCAGACAACGGGACAGGCATGGACGCTCAAGATTGTCGCCTGTGTCTTGAGCCTCACGCAACGAGCAAAATTGGCTCGATTTCAGACCTGGAACGCCTCTCAACCTTTGGCTTTCGCGGAGAGGCTTTAGCGGCGGTTTGCGCCGTTTCCGAAATGGTTGTCTCTAGCTGTTTAAAGGGCCAAAACCAGGGATGGAAAGTAAAGGCCCAGGCCGGAGAAATCAAGGAAGAGTCTCCCTCTCCCGGCGTTGGCGGAACGACGATTGCGGTACAAAATCTATTCTTCAACACTCCCGCGCGATTTAAATTCTTGAAATCAGATGAGTTTGAACGCGGAAAAATTATTTCCGTGATAGAAGAGGCGGCTTTGG
>JAJZJF010000018.1 GCA_021810245.1 bacterium | reverse complement strand
AGAAAGCAGGCGAGCCAATAATGCAGGATATGAAACAGAAAAAGGGCCGCCGGGAATTTAAAGAAATAAAAGAGAATCGAGGCGGGATAGTAAAGCCCGTCTTGCATGGCGGCGGCTTGAGGCATTCCGAAATAAAGATAGGGGTTCCAAAGGGGCAAG
Organism: bacterium; assembly: GCA_021810245.1. Taxonomy (GTDB): domain Bacteria; phylum Elusimicrobiota; class Elusimicrobia; order UBA1565; family UBA9628; genus JAKAQV01. The sequence continues at coordinate 28,658 of JAJZJF010000018.1, read as the reverse complement.
CGCCCCGATATTAATTCTTGACTGTCAAAGAGCCTCCACGGGTGTTGAAGATAGGTCAAATCTCCCCAAAAAGGGGACAGTCCCTTTATGAAAGGAAACAAGAATGGGGGCAAACAAATAAAGGCGAAGAAAAGAGCGGCCCGCGCGAAAGAATTGTTTCGATTCATGGGCAGGGAAGATGGAGGGCTTTCATAGAATCTCTCTGGGCTTCTGCGTAATTGCCGCTAATTTGTTCAAGGCTTGATAGGGCCTTCCAATTTGAGGCGCGGCAGGGATTTTCTTGGGAGGCTTTTTCCCAATGGCGAATGGCGCTTGAGAGTTCTAATTGAGAATCCGGAGATTTCTCTTGGTAGGCGCGGAAATCAATTTCAGCGACTAGCCTTTCAACGTCGGCATCCGGCGCCCAAAGGAGAGATTGCAGAAATTTTTGGCGGACCTCCGCTATTGGCGCATGGCGGTTGAAAAGAGAGATTCCTTCTGCCTTAAGCCTTTCTTCATTCCAGCGCGCCCAGGCCGGTTTAACCACAATTGCGGTTAGAATTAGGATCAATAAGGCTAGAGGAAATCTAAAATTGTTCATCGGGGTTGATTTTAGAGATGGAGAAATCTCGGAAGCGGCTAAATAGCAGAAAATAAAGAAGATGGCCGGAACAGAAAGAGAATAGTCCCAAAATCCGAGGAACAAAGCGGCAACAATAGCCAGACGCTTCATGGGGGACTGAGGGAGGATGAGAAAGATTCCTGCGAGAAAGAAAATCAGATAAATCATTCCACATTCCGCCGCCGTTTGGAGATAAAACTGATGGGCGTAAATTGAGCGCAGTGAATGTCCCGCGACTTCGATAGGAATGATATAAGTTAAAACTCCGGGGCCGATTCCAAGCCAGGGGCTTTTAGAGATGGCGTGAAAGGCCGCTTGCCACCAAGTCCAGCGATTTTGAAAATCAAAAGCGGGTTTTTGGACGATTAACGCGAGACAGAGAATTAATACAAGAAAGGCGAAGAATTTTATTTTCCGGGGCATTTCTTTTTGCAAAATGAGCGCGGCGGTAGACAGGCTAAGCCATGCCCCGACGCTTTTTGTCGCCAATAACATCAGGGTTAAACATGCGGCTAGAAATACACGCTTTTGTTCCCAAGCTAAAGGCAGCAAAAGAGCGATAAAAGCGGCAAAAATATTGGCGTTGGGGAAAAAAGAGGCGACTTCTAAATGCCTAAAAAGGAAAATTTGAACGGCGGCGTAGGCGCAGAGAAGGTAGGCGCTAAAAAAAAGGGCTTGGTCAATTCTGGCGCGCAAACTTGGCGAAAAGAGCGTTAGAAGAGGAATAATCCATAGCCCCAAAACAAGAGATCTCCATGCGATGAAGGCTTGCGCTGGAATCGGGGAAAGGAAAGCGGAGAGAAAAGAGACTAGGCTTAGAAAGGCCGCCCACCCCAATAGGGGGAGCGGGGGAATTGGGAAATTATCATTCCAGATGCGCCTTGAGGTTTCAATTCCTAAACTCAGAACCGCTACGAAAAAAACAAGAGACGCTTCTTGGGGACTCGTGAGGCCCCCGAGAATGGGGCTCAGAGAAAGTAAGGTCGCCAGCCAAAGAACAAACACCGATTAATCAGCCAGAATTTTGGGAGTGACAAAAATTAAGAGCTCATCGCGAGTGCGGACGACGCTTTTACTCTTAAAGAGCCATCCTAGAATTGGGATATCCCCTAAAATCGGAACCTTGGCGATTTGATTAGTGACGGAATCGTGAATAAGCCCGCCGATCACGATGGTTTCTCCATCGCGAACGAGAACGGTCGTCTGGGCGATGCGGGAATCAATGGCGGGGGCTCCGGTCGCGGCGTTTCCGGCGACGGTGACAGACGGCTGACTGACATTGGGGTTGATAATCAGAGTGATTCTTCCGTCGGCGTTGATGGTAGGAGTTACAGAAAGCTGGATGCCTGTCGTGACATAGGTCACGGTTTGGGTTTGGGTTCCGAGCCCTCCGGCGATGACGTTGGCCGTGACGTAAGGGATTTGGGTCGTGACGTTGATATTGGCGGCTTGGTTGTTTAAGGTCGCGATTTTAGGGTCGGAGAGAACCTTAAGTTTTCCTTCTGCCGCGGCGGCCGAAAGCGTTGCGCTCAAAAACATGCTGTTGGTAATGCGGCCTAAGGTCAATTCGCCAAAAATAGTCGAGGCGGGGAGATTAACCCCCGTTCCCCTGGCGATGGCGTTGGTGACAGTGGTCATAGCTCCGGAAGTCGGCATGGGCATCACTCCGGTAGCGCCCGCGCCATTGGTGAGATTGGGGTTGGTCAGGAAGGGGGTTTGGGTAGTTGAGTTTAAAGAATTGGGAGGGGTAATTGTTCCGATTAAATTCTGTCCGTTGCTGCCTCCGATATTGCTGTTATTGACGCCCTGATAATCCCATTGGACGCCGAGGTTTAAATTATTGTTGAGGCTGACCTCGACAAGTTTAGTCTCAATCAGCACTTGTTTGGGACGGACATCCAGCTCTTTGACCAGCCTTTCGGTCGAGGCGACGGCCTCAAGAGGCGCGGTGACGATTAGGGAATTAGTTTTCGCGTCGGCCAGCGTCGTTCCTTTTACTCCTTGAGCCTTGTTGACGGCATTGATTTCCGGAAGAATATCAGCAGCCTTTGTGTAATTGAGCGTTAAAACCTTAGTCACGGTCGCGGCGGTCGCCTGGGATTTTGTCAAAGCTGAGGGGGTGAGTATGCGCAGGATATCGTTTCCAACCTGCATGGTCGATAGATTCATCATGGCCAGAACGGTTCGAAAGGCTTCGTTAAACGGAACATGGGAGAGATGAAGAGTCAGATTGCCGCTGACATCCGGGCCATAGACGATGTTAATTCTAGATTTCGCGGCTAACAGCCGCAACACATCTCGGATGTCGGTATTGTCGAAATCAAGAGAAATGGGTTCCCGAGGCAGATGGCTGAGAATATCGATTCCCGCATCCGGATTTCGATGAATATGTTTTTTCTTTAAGGCGTTTAGAACTGTCTCTGGAACCGCGAGCTTAGGAAGAGAAGAGGGCGCGGCGTTTGCGGGAGAAACAGCCGGCGTTCCAGCTACGACGCTGGTCGTTAAGGACAGGCTGACGCTGGCGTCCTGAGCCTTGTCTTCTCCAATTAAAACCACGAGTTCCGATCCGTGATTAGTGACGCGATAGGGTTCTAAATCTTTGAGATCAAAAACTACCCTGGCGACAGGAGTTGGGTGATCTTTAAATTGAGCGATGCGTACGCTTTTGAGGTAACGGCCTTTGCCTTTGATCCGTTTTTTAGGGGTTGGATAGCGCGAATTTTGTATTTCGACAACGAGTCTTGGGGGGCTTTTGAGGAGAAAGCTGTCATATGTTTCCTGATGATTGAGTTTTATCGTCACTTCATCGGAAGAGAGGCGAACCGACTGAATTGTTGCGGTTTCCGCCGCCATGATGATCGCGGGAGAGATGACTTGAAAAATCATCAGCGTGATCATTGAAACGCGCTTAATCTCGACAGTCCGGGAAAGGTGCATAATTTTTTCTCCATTCATTCTAGCGTTTTTCTCCCTTCATGCGAAGGACTTGCACGTCTCCATCTTTAGTTTTTAAATAAACGGTTTTTCGCCGCGCGTCCAGGCGCCCGGTGACCCCTGGAATCGCTTTCCCCTTGGAATTATAAATTCTGTTTCCTTTTAAAATAAACCCGGCGCCGTAATTGGCGTCGATGAGAAGGGCAAAGCCGGTTTTCCTGCCGACCATGAGCCCTTGGAGAATGAGATTGTGAATATTAAAATCGGCCAATTTAAAGGGCCTTTGCGGAGAGGAGGGGCTTCCGGAAGCGGCCTTTCTAAACGGATCTCGGAGGCTGGAGACGGTGTAAATCATGGAAGGAGTCAGCGCTGGTTTTGCTGTGCCCTGGGCTTTCGGGGCGGGCGCGGAAAGTTTCCCCGTGGGGGCGGCGTGAGGCTGGGGAGTTTGCTTATTCTCAGGCGGAATTGGAATGACAGAACCTTGCAAGTTCCCGATAAAAATTAAAGATAAGGCGATGGAGGTAAAATTTTTCATGTCTTGTATTGATAAGCCAGTAAAATAAAGTTGACATGCATAAGGCCGGTCTCAGCATTGGCGGGGCCAAAAGAGACGTCTTGAATGTTGAAAATTCTCTTTTTTAACGCCAGTGCCGCGAAAAATTTGCCGATATCGTGGAATTGTCCTTCGATGGTCAGCGGGTATTGAAGTTCAAAGAAATAAGGTTTAGAGATTTGTTTGCCGGGAGAAAAACTAATGACTGAAATATTATACTGCTGGGCTAATGCGCTGAGAGTCACAAGAATGTTGCCTACGCCTTTTGAGTTGGGTATTTGTTTGGAGACTTCGTTTGTCTGCTTATTGAGCTCATCAAGCTGGACTTTTAGATGAGGCATCATCATGGATTGCCGCGTCGCGGTCGCGATTTTTGAATTAAGGTCTCCCAGTTGCTTTTGAAGGTCAGCTTCTTTCTTGGAGATGGGAAGCCAAAAAAAGGCGGTGTAGAGGTATCCCAGAGAACCGACGCACAAGACGGCGGCCAAGAGCATTTTCTGTTGGTTTTGAGACAGCTTGATTTTAATCGTCATTGGGTATTGTTGGTGTAGACGGCGGTCAACGTAAAATTATAGGTTTTTTGCGCGGAATCCGTTCTTGTAATCGTTCCAAGATCGATATTGGAAAATCGCCCGGAGTTTTTCAGGCGGAGCATCCATTCCGCGATATCGTCTTGGGCCGCGGCTTCCGCCGAGATGTTTAATTTAAGAGAAGACATCTGGCTTCCGCCGCCGGTCGTGCTGAGATTTTTAACCTGGATGTCAAAAGGGACGCTTCTAACAAAGTCAGACATAAAATAAGGGTAAAACGTTCTTCCTTTAATTAAAGTCGAAATGACGCTTAAACGTTGCCGAATGGCTTTAGCTTCTGATTCAAGCTTGTCGACTTCAGAGACAATGACCTCAAGCTTTTTAAGTTTCGCCTGGGCTTCAGATAGGCGCTTTTCCTGTTTAGTCATTTGTAAATAATGAAACCAAGAGAGAAATATCAGAAACACGCAGGCGACGGCCGCGGCCAAAACCGCGCGAAAAAGAAGCTCCTTTTCTTTGGCTTTGGCCAGTATCTCCGCCGGAACGAGGTTGATTCTGATCATGAAATTTCAGTAAAACTCATACCCAATCATTGGGCTTGCGCAGGGCAAGCCCGATAGCCACGGCAAAAGCCGGAGTCATTTCTTTTGGAATAGACTGTGAATTTTCTATAGCGGCAAGCGGATTAAGAACCGAAACCGGGTTTTTAAACTCCAGGCTCAAATAGCGGTCTAAATTTTTAAGGGCTGCGGAGCCTCCCATCAAGACGATGCGGCTGATGACGCGGTCTGATCCCTGGGAGAGAAAAAAGTCGACCGAGCGGTGAACCTCGACGGTTAAATCTTTCAAAACTCCCATCAAGGCGTCGGAAATCGCGACGTCTTCTTTACGGCCTTCCGCGATGGCCGCGTCTTTTTGATCGGCATCGAAAAGGAGCGCGTGGGATCGCTTGAGAGACTCCGCTTGGGTTAGCTCGCAATTAAGGGCCTTCATGATTGCCCGCGTAAAGGTTTGTCCCGCGGTGAAAATGTCGCGGACAACGCGCGTATTTCCCTTGTCAATAATGGAGAGATTGGTTACGGAATGGCCGATGTTTAAATAGAGGGTTCCGCCGGGTTCCGCGGCGGAGGTATCGAATTGGGTAAACAGGTTTTCTAGGGCGAAGGAATCGACATCAATGATGCTTGGGTTGAGCCCGGCTCCTTGGAGAATTTCGACTCGGGAGGAAACAATTTCTTTTTTTGCCGCGACTAAGACGGTCTCCATCTTCTTTTGGCCTTCTTCGACAGTCTCTTCCAGAATATGAAAGCCAAACTGGACGTCATTGACGTCAAAGGGAATAAACGGCTCCGCTTCGGTGGCGATGGTCGCTGAAAGCTCGGACTTGGTCAGGAGCGGAAATTTTACGTAGCGGACAATCATTGAGTTTCCGGAGACGGATGCTGCGGCATACTTATTTTTGATTCCGCTTTGGATTAAAAAAGCGCGCAAAGCGTTTAGGACTCCCAGTTTTTTTTCTTCGGGAGATTCCTCGGGCTTATTCTCCAGCGGCAAATACCCCCAGGAGCGCAACATAAACCCCGTTTTGGTGGGCGATAAAAGGGCGATTTTAACGGCGTAGCTTCCCAGATCGATTGCGAGGAGGCTTTTCCTCGCTTCTATCAAAGATTTGACGCGTTTAATTTGGCTGGATGCGGCCGCCGCGATTTTCGCAAATTTTTCTTTAAGGTTCCCTTTTATAGCCGCCTCCTTAGTATGAAATAAAAAGCCATACTTCATCTAATAAAATTAAAACCGTATAGACAATTAATAACAGGAATAAAGCGGGCTGTCAAGACTCTAGGCTTTAAAAAAATTTGCCGGAGATTGCCAGCTTTTGCTAAATTATAAGTGGATATGGCTCAAGACGCTTTGGCAGTTCAAGATAGCTACGAAGTCCTTGGAAAGGAATTGTTGCGCCGCATTCATTCCCTGATGGTCGGCGCCCGAGTCTTGGAAGAACGCCTAATTAAGATGTCCAAAAGCGGCGATGGTTTTTTTTGGATCGGAGGCCCCGGGGAAGAGGCGTTTAACGTCCCCTTGGGACTTCAGGTTAAAAAGGGGAGCGGGCTTGAGTTTGATTATCTCCATCTCCACTACCGCTCTAGCGCGATTCTTTTATCCATGGGGGCAAAGCCCATTGATTCAATACGTCAAATGCGTTCTGTCGCCACCGACCCTTATTCCAAGGGCCGCAATTTCGTCAATCATGCCGCGATACCTGAGTGGAACGTCGTTCCAATGTCTCCAACCATTGAAACCCAATACTCGACCGTGATCGGAACCGGCATCGCCCAGGCCAGAACTAAGACCGACGCCATTTCTATCGTCAACGGCGGCGATGGGGGAACGGCTGAGGGCGATTTTCACTCGTGCCTTGTTTGGTCGAATCGCCCGGCGCTTCCGCTTCCGATTCTTATCATCGTGGTTAATAATGGATATGCGATTTCAACCGCGGAGGAAACCCAGCACGGCGAGCGCCAAATTTCCGATTGGGGCCGCGTTTTTAATATGTCGGCAAAAACGATTAATGGCAATGACCCGGTCGAATCTTACCTGGCCATTAAAGAGGCGATGGCCTATTGCCGCAAGGAGCGTAAACCCTATTTATTAGAGGCAAAGACTAGCCGCTTAAACGGACACTCTTCTTCTTCCGGCGCCAATCGCCTTCAAGAGCCCGATTGCATTTCTCTGTTTGAAGCCGAGCTTAAAAAGCGTGGCTTGATGACTCCAGATGAAATCTCTCGGGTCTGGGATGAAGCCCTTAAATCTATTGATTACGACCATCAGCAAGTTAAGTCTGAGCCGTTTCCAAAACCGGAGACGATTTGGGAAGATGTTTTTGCCGAGGGCCTGCCCGAATCTTATCCGACCAAGGGGGGCAGCTGATGGCTAATATGGCGCAGGCCATTCGTCTGGCCCTTCACTACGGAGAAGAAAATCTCGGGGTCAAGGAGATTTTTGGAGAAGATGTCGGGGCGCCCTTAGGCGGAGTTTTTACCGCGACCCAAGGGCTTAAAAATGCCTGGAATTCTCCGTTGGACGAGCGCGGCATCGTCGGCGCGGCCATGGGACTGGCGTGGGCGGGCTCTCGCCCGGTCGCTGAAATCCAATTTGTCGATTATATCTTTAACGTCATTGATTTATTAAAACTCTGCGGAAATGCCCACTGGACTTCCGCCGGCAGATACAAAACCCCAATGGTGATTATGACGCCCACGGGATCGGGAATTCACGGATCGGTCTATCACTCCCACTCCTTTGATTCCATCGCCTCTAAAATCCACGGCATGAAGGTGGTTTGTCCCTCGACTCCTCTGGACGCATATGGCCTTATGATTTCCTCTATCAAGGATGACAACCCAGTTTTATTCCTCAAACCCAAGGCCTTATTGAGAACTAAAGGCGAGGAGTTGATTCCCGGCGAACCCGCCGATGAAAAAGAGCTTAAAGCCGCTATTGACGCTCCTATTGGCGACCGCAGCCAGTGGAAGCCGAATTGGCCCAAGGTTCAGGAATACGCGGTTCCTATCGGGAAAGCTAAAATTTCTAAGCCCGGCAAGGACGCGACCGTCGTCACGCACGGGCGCATGGCGCCCATCGCCCTTGAGGCCGCCAAGGAGATGTTGTCCTCTCAAGAAGGCGATGTGGAAGTCATTGATATGCGTTCCTTAATTCCCTATGACTGGGCCGCTATTCGCGATTCAATCCGCAAAACCGGGCGAGTCTTATTTTTAAATGAGGAGTCGGAAATCTCAAATTTCGGCGAGCATTTGTTTCGTCGGACGATTGATGAATTGTTTTATGAATTAAAAACGCGCCCTCGCCTTCTCTGCGGAAAAGCGACCCCGGGAATTAGCTTGTCTCCCCAACTCGAATATTTCACCGTTCCCCAAAAAGCGGATGTTTTGCGCGCCCTCAAAGAAGTTCTCTCCGACGCCTAAGATCATCTTTGATAAACACAAAAGATGAAGCTGGAAGTTTAGGAAGAAAGACACAGTGAGCGTTAAATCAATTCAGGTCAAGCTCGTGATTCCAAGATCACAGAGAGGAGAGGCCATAAGACGCGCCGCTGGAACGACGCATCTCATTCATAATGCAGGCGTGCGGTATTTCATGGAGCAGCTTCTCTGTTTGCGACAGGAAGATGTATATGAAGACCATGAATCTGGAAAACCCACCAAACGGGCTGATGAGTTCCAGAAAGAATTGATAGAGATCGCACGCTCAGCTCAAAAGCGAAATGGAATTTTAAACAAGGGAACAGATGAGGAGATTCTGAAACTTCTGAGGGAGGTTTATAAGCAAGTAGTTCCCGCCTCTATTGGAGAAAAAGGCGATAACCAAAGTATTGCTCGCGATTGGCTAGGCTCCTTTGTCAGCAAAGAAAGCGAGTCGGGCCTAGGCAAGAGTACAAGCGGACGCAAGCCCACTTGGATGAAACTTCCGGATAGCGATCCGCGCAAAAAAGAAGCAAAGCTCAAGTATGAATCTAGGAAGACAGAAGCAAAATCCGTGGAATTGCGTCCAAAGCTCAAAGACCTTGGACTTCTTCCACTCTGGCCGATGTTTCGACTTCAATCAGGCTGGCTTTGGGCTGGCGTAGAGAAGGGGGAAAAAATCAGAGCCTGGAAGGATGACCAATTGACGAGTTGGGAGAGGGATATGTTCCAGCAGGCCCTGGAAAGGATTTCTTCTTGGGAAAGTTGGAATCAGAAGGCCAAAGATCGTCAAAAAGAAGCGAAGGACGAACTTGATGCGTGGCGTTCGGAGCATGAAATAGATTTCTCGAAATGGAATCCCATCTTTGATCAGTATGAAAAAAATAGAACGACTGATCTGGAGCAGGGTTCACTCGGATTAAAGAGGCTGTTTCGTATTGGTGGGCGTATGTTGCGTGGATGGGACAGAATCAGGGAAAAATGGTTGGACGCCATAAAAAAAGATCCTAGGCCCCACGCCGTCGATTTATTGAATATCGCCCGAGCGTGGCAGGAAGCCAATCCTCGCGAAGTCGGCGATATGCACTTTATTGAGTATTTGGCGAGGGAAGAGAATTGGAGCGTTTGGCGAGACGATACAGATTTCACCCTGTTTCAGGTCAAATACAACTCGCTTCTAATCGATTTTGAAAAGTCTAAGCCTTGGACCACTATGACCTTGCCGGATTCCTGCAAGCATCCTCTATGGCCCCGTTTGGACGTGCCTAATGGGACCAATCTGAACGATTATTCCATCAAGTCGGATGGAAAAGGTGGTTGGGATTTAGGACTGGCCCTCCTTTTTCCTGAAGGGAAGAATCTAATCGAGAAGAGAGAAACTCTGCCAGTGGCCGCTTCTGGGCAAATGAAATACATCAGCGCAACTAAGGATTCACCTCGCGACATTATACTGACCGATCAGGGCACCGGAGAAAAATTCAATGGGAAGTGGGGAGGCGCAAGTATTAGGCTAAATCGTGACATGCTAGAGAAGATAAAGGAGAAGAATCTTCTCCTCCTCAAAGGTAGAGCTGTCTATGTTAATCTGACTCTTGACCTGGAGGGGCGTAAGGCAATCCCAATCAGAGGCTTTAAAAAGACGCCACGCGGGGCAGCTGGAGCGCAGTTTCTGGTGGGTCTTGAAGAACCTGAGGAGATTGCAAAAATCAATGATTTAGGCTGCTTGTCGGTAGATTTGGGTGTTAGACAGATGGCGGCTTGTTCCGTATTTCGGATGAAGACCCAAGCCGCTCAGGGAAAATTTACCATCCACATTCCCGGCGTTAAAAAAGTCATGGAGCATGAACGGAGTTTCCTCCTGCCATTGCCGGGAGAGCGTCCGGACCCGCGCGTCAAAGCCTTACGAAATGCGCTTTGGGAGAAGTTGCGCACCTTATCAAACAGTCTTCGCGGTATGAACGCTTTGATCCGTCTATCGAATCTGGAAAGCGAACAACGGGAAAAAGAGTTGGATGGATTAATACAAGACGAAATTGGGATTTATGAACAGAAGGATTTAATGGAACTTAAAGAGGCAGTGTCTCTTGACTTAAAATCTTGGTGTTATAAAATCGAGAAAATTCACAAGACTTGGGAAGGGCAATTTTCCAAAGCCCTTCGCGTATGGCGGAAAGGCGAGATTCGTTTGGCAAATGGCAGAAGTCGGCAATTCGGGGTATGGGGGCTTTCCCTGGAAGGAATTGATTATCTCGAGAAGGTTCGCAAACTTTTGATCCGTTGGACCAATCACCCACGCAAAGCCAAGGAAATAAATCGCTTGCCGGAAAATAAGAAATTCGCCGCTAGACTTCAAACACATATTGATGCGCTCAAAGAAGATCGCATTAAGAAATCCGCTGATGCTATTGTGATGGCGGCCCTAGGTTTTTCTGCTGGCAGGGGCGCTGAGAATAAGCGACACGACTCTTGCGGCATTATTCTTTTTGAGGACCTCGCTCGTTATCGCTTTCGCACTGACCGCCCTCGCCACGAAAACGGAATGCTGATGCGATGGGCGCATCGAGCTCTGTTTGAGGAAACTGCTCGTCAAGCTGGCTTATTTGGAATTGCCGTGGGCAAGGTAGGCGCTGGATTTACTTCCCGTTTTCATGCAAGGTCCGGCTCTCCAGGATTTCGTTGTTTGAGCGTGACGAAGGATGTTATGGACAAGGCTTGGTTTAAAAAGAAGATCGAAGACGAAGAATTGGATATGGCGCAGATTAAAATAGGCTCTGTGATCCCTTGGGACGGCGGGGAAATTTTTTGCACGTTGGATGAATCTGGCAAGCCAATCCTAGTTCATGCCGATATCAATGCGGCGCAAAACCTTCAGCGTCGTTTCTGGATGAATTACGAAGAGCAGTTTCGAGTGGTTTGCGCCGCTGGGGGACGCAAAGACTTGCTCATTCCGATTACAGGGGAGCGCAATAAAATCTATTTCAAGGGAAAATTGCTTGAATCCATCAAGCATGGATCTCCAGGCATTTGTCAGATTATTTCCGGATCAAAGAGAGGTGCGGGAGGAAAGGTTTATGAGGATGGTAATCTGGATTCCATGGAAAACCTTGGGTATATGCATGAGGAAGACGAAGCGGTTATCGGAAAGAGAACTATTTATTTTAGGGACCCATCAGGATTGATGCTGACTGAAAGTCGTTGGTATGAGTCTAAAGTGTTCTGGGGACAGATTAAGCAAAAAATTCGTAACGCGCTGTCCGTATAATTGGCCATGAATGTCTTCTCTTATTCCGTTGCGGATGCTCAACGAATACGTCTATTGCCCGCGCCTGTTTCATCTGGAGCATGTACAAGGCCTTTTTTGCGAAAGCGCTGATACGGTCCAAGGCTCATACCAGCATAAACGCGTTGACTCCAGCCGATCAAAGGTCCGGCGCAAAGGAAAAGGTAAGGCCGACGCAGTTGACGCATTAGAACAGAAAGAAGAATCCCAACAGAATTTCTTTACCAAAAACCTCTCATTGACCGGAGAAAGTCTTGGCATTACCGGCAAGCTCGACGCCATTGAAGAGGAATCTGGCCACTGGGCCGCGCTTGAATACAAGCATTCGGCTGGTCCCGAAGGCGATGTTGAATTTAAGTTGGGGAACTGGTCTCTTTCGTCCGATGCATGGCCAAACGACCAAGTCCAGGTTTGCGCCCAAGGCCTGCTTTTGCGAGAAAACGGTTATCGATCAGATTATGCTTTTATCTATTATCGCGCGTCAAAAAAGAAAGTTCGTATTGAGTTTACGCCAGATTTGATAAACGCCGTCTTGGATGTCATTGCCAGAGCGGCTAAAGCTTCTACTCAAACGATTCCACCGCCTTTACTCGACTCCCCCAAGTGTATCCGTTGTTCACTCAACGTTTTTTGCCTTCCGGATGAAACCAATAGGCTTGCGGGTAAAATTGGGGAGCCGCGGAGAATAATTCCCGGGCGAGACGATGCAGGAGTTCTTTATGTGGTTACCCAGGGCGCTCATATTTCAAAAAGAGGAGAAAGCGTGGTTGTTTCCGCCAACAATGAAGTGGTGGATGAAATTCCTTTTAAAGATATCGCTCACGCCGCTCTTTTTGGTCACGTTCAGATCAGCACGGAAGCATTGCATTTATTCCTTGCCGCGCAACGCACGGTTAGTTTCTTTTCGGCGGGAGGAAAACTTTTGGGAACGGCTACAGCGCCCATCGCTAAAAATGTCGCGCTTCGGGTATCTCAGTTTAGACATTTCGATTCGGAAGATTCCTGCTTGCGCTTGTCGAAGGATATTGTTCAGGCAAAAATTGAGAATCAGCGCACTTTTCTAAGACGTAATTTAAAAAAGATGGAAGGCTCGCTGGAACAATTAAAAGCGGCCGCTGACAATTGCATTCTCGCGAAGGATATTCCGAGTTTGCGTGGCTACGAAGGCAAGGCGGGGCAGGTTTACTTTGAGAACTTTCCGGCGTTGATTGGGCGTAAAACAGAATCTTCGGTGGGGCAACAGACTTTCGATGACTTGCCGGAAAGCCAAGGCTGGTCAAGCGAAAGCTCGTCTTTCTTTAATATGATTGGGCGAACCAAGCACCCACCTAAAGACCCGGTCAATGCCATGCTTTCCTTTGGCTATACATTGTTAGCTCGCGATTTTGTCGCCGCGTTAATCGGCGTGGGGTTGGATCCCTATTTTGGCTTTTACCATTCCATGGAGGCTGGCAGGCCAGCTCTCGCGCTCGACATGATGGAGCCTTTCCGTCCTCTTGTGGTTGACTCGATGGTTCTGAGGCTCATTAACACGGGTGAAATAAAGACGTCGCATTTCCTGATGACTGCGACTGAGGTTCAGATGAGTAAAGAAGGCAGGGCGTGTTTTATTGCTGCTTATGAGAGAAGAATGGATGAATTGATTACGCATCCCGTATTTGGGTATCGAATTAGCTATCGGAGAGTTCTGGATGTTGAATGCCGTCTTTTGGGACGTTTTTTAGAAGGGGATGTTCAGGATTATAAGCCGCTTCGAACGCGATGAGATCATATTTCATTCTCTCTTATGATGTTTCGGATCCGGCGCGTTGGCGGCGCGTATACCGTATTGCTCGCGATTATGGAGACGCGCTTCAATATTCGGTTTTTTTATGTGAGCTAGGAGATCGCGATAAAGCCATGTTAGAGGGTCGAATGCGCGAAGCAATATCAAAAGATGATGATCAAGTCTTGTTAATCCGTCTTCGCTCCGCCGAAGATATTGCTGGAATTGTTGAAAGTATGGGACGTCCGATTGAGATTGTAGACAGGAAATTATTAATTTATTAAAATTAATTCGAGCTATAGGCTACTACGGTTTTACCCCAATTAGTGCCACGAGGCCCACAAAGCCATCAAAATTGGGGGGTCTTTTAATATTTTCTTGATCTTTGACATTTCGAGCGGGACGGAGTGCGGCTTGCGCCGATAAGCCGCTCGCGGGGATTTTATAGAGTGTGGAGGCTCCGCTGGCTTGAAAATTGTGAGATGGTGGATTGGAAATGACAGGGTCGCTCGAAAACGGCGGTTTTTGGGCGATTCGCCTCTCGGAGTCAGGCTGTTCTGAGAGAGTGCTGTCCCGCCTGATAAGAAAATCTTAAAGGATTGGCACTTGATAGAGAATATTTATCATTTCGGTATTCTCCCTGTCCCGCCTGATAAGAAAATCTTAAAGGATTGGCACTGGAAAAATCGCCAAGAGCCTCAAAGACAAGGGGGAAGTCCCGCCTGATAAGAAAATCTTAAAGGATTGGCACCCTGGGTTAGTGACATCAATTTTGAGATTGAAAGGTCCCGCCTGATAAGAAAATCTTAAAGGATTGGCACTTCATCTGATATCTTCGCTCATCGGCAAGAGCGGATTGTCCCGCCTGATAAGAAAATCTTAAAGGATTGGCACTTCCTCTTTTCCACAACAAATATTTGCGATATCTTGTCCCGCCTGATAAGAAAATCTTAAAGGATTGGCACTAGCTCTCCTGGAGATGATGCAACGGAATAAGTAAGTCCCGCCTGATAAGAAAATCTTAAAGGATTGGCACCATTTTTGGGTAGTTTTATTAATCATGCCCTATTATAGTCCCGCCTGATAAGAAAATCTTAAAGGATTGGCACAGGGACACAATCTGTGCGGGATGCAAGAGGGCGTTTGTCCCGCCTGATAAGAAAATCTTAAAGGATTGGCACCCGCATTTCTCCGGTAAACTGAGCATGACGGAGATTAGTCCCGCCTGATAAGAAAATCTTAAAGGATTGGCACATTGCCGTATAAGTGTAAGAAATGCCGAAGTGTTTGTCCCGCCTGATAAGAAAATCTTAAAGGATTGGCGTATTTAAGGTGCGTAAAGATGAGCGCCCAACCTGGCGGCTGGCCGCAAGTGGATTTCGACGCGGCGTCCCAAGGCTTCAGCGATATGTTCCAGCATTTTGAGCGTGTGTCCCTGATAATCGGCGCCTTCTAGGCGCGCGATTACGGATTGAGTCGTTCCGATCTCGCGGGCGAGCTCAGCTTGAGTCAAGCCCGCTTTCTTCCGAGCTTGGCGAATCTCCAGCGCCGCTTGATAATTGACGCGTTCTTCTTCCACCATTTGTTTGAGGGTGGGGCTCTTTTCCAGCCGCCTATTAAGGATTGCGGTTGCGTCTCTCGTTTTTTTTATTTTAATTCCTCTTCGTAAGCGTGTTCTTTGGGATTTGTAAAATAAGCCCTTTTGGGGAGACTTTCGATCCAATTTAGAACGGGAGCGTCTCGGCCTTCGGCGTAGAAAACAACGAAAGCAGCGCTTATTGGTTAATAATAGCATATTTGCGATAAATTTCAAGTGATTCAGGAGACGCCTAAGATTTATTCGCCCAGAATATTGATATCGACGGCATCAACGGGCTTACAGGCCGGAGCACAGGATTTTTGCGTCAGGCGATTCGGTGCGTTCGCGTTTTGCGAGTGAGGGGGACAGGCTTTTGAGCAGGTATAAAGCTGGATGTGAGAGGAACACTCTGATCCGGTCAGGAAATTCTGAAACTCCCAGAGAAAGGCTCTGAGGGTAAAATCATAAAAACCCTTAGAATCGGTGGCGACGGTCTTTTCATCCTCGATTTTTTCGCTGACGCGGTCGGTTGTGTCGCATTCCTTGATGATTTGTCCCTTGATGGTCAGCGGTTGACCGTTTTTAAGGGTCGCTTGCCCGCTTTCTTTTTGCCAATAAAGGCGCGGGTAGACAAGACAACCCGAAAAAAATAAAGGGCAAAAGGCCCAAAGAAATTTTAAATTTTTCCGTCCCATCCTTCTTCCTTTAGCAATGCCGCTTTTTTTTTGATTCCGCCCGGCGCGGAAAACCCGGTCAATTTTCCGGAAGCGCTGACGACGCGGTGGCAGGGAATAACCGGCGAAAAAGGGTTTTTAGCCAAGGCTTGTCCTACGGCCCTGGCCGTGCCCGGCTTTTTTATCTTTTTGGCGATCCAGCCGTAGCTGCGCGCTTTTCCCTTGGGGATTTCGGCGCAGGCTTTCCAAACGGCCTGGTAAAAAAGCGGGTAGTTGTCCATTTTTTTTAGAATCGCTTTCGGTATTTTCGGTTTCATTTTGGCGGGTAGATGATTTTTCCGAGAATTCTAGATCCTCGCGCTCCGGTGGCCGCGGGGCAATTATTGGGAAGCCGGTTAAAAGCGCGATAAGCCATCCAGGCAAAGCAAGTCGCTTCTTTTGCCATCACCGGCATTCCGCGCTCTTGGGCGCTAACAAGAGGGATGGGCTTTAAAGCCGCGGACAATCTTCTCATTAGAAAGGGGTTTAAGGCCCCGCCTCCGCTGACGATGACTTCAGAGACTTTTTGAGGCGCAAAATCTTCAATAGCTTGCGCGATAGATTGGGCCGTCAAATCAGCCAAGGTCGCCAGAATGTCGGGAAGGTTTTCCGGTTTTAGCTTGCCAAAATGTTCGTTTAAAAATTTTTCGCCGAATTCGTTTTTGTCCAAGGATTTTGGAGGAGATTTCTTAAAATAAGAAATCTTAAGCCATTCTTTTATCTTTTCCGGGTTTGACTTTCCTTTTGCGGATAAAATTCCGTTTCGATCCAGGGATTTTTTTCCGGAGCTTAAAATCCTGACCGCTAAATCCATCAGGCAATTGCCGGGGCCGGTGTCAAAAGAACTCCAGAGCTTGTTTTTGCCGACAAAGCTAAGATTGGCGATTCCGCCGATATTGAGGACGGCTCTGAGAGTGCCCTGGCCGTACAAAAATTGGTCAAAGGCCGCGATGAGAGGCGCGCCTTGTCCGCCGGAGGCGATATCTTGGGGCCTAAAATCGGCGACGACGGGACAATTCATTTCTTCCGCGATAAAGGCGGGTTCTCCGATTTGAAAGGTGTTGGGAGGATTGTCCCCAGGGCCGTGCCAAAGCGTTTGGCCGTGAGATCCGACGATATCCGCCTTATGCCCTTTTGATATTTCCCGCGCGGCCTTGGAAAAAAGAATTCCCAGCTCGGCGTTGAGGCGCGAGATGTC
Source organism: bacterium (assembly GCA_021810245.1). Classification (GTDB taxonomy): domain Bacteria; phylum Elusimicrobiota; class Elusimicrobia; order UBA1565; family UBA9628; genus JAKAQV01. The sequence continues at coordinate 11,525 of JAJZJF010000018.1, read as the reverse complement.
TTTAAGATTGAGCCTTGATGCGCCCAGAATTTTCTCCCGCATTTCCTTTTTAAACGGAAAGGTCTTAAAGCGAAGAACCTGGAGAGATTTTTCTGAAATTAAAGTTAGCGCCGCGGTGATTCCATCGGCGGAAGTGCCCGACATGAGCCCTATAACTTTCATTTTTTTCTGTAACATTTTTTTTACAAACCTGAAATATTTTTGTGACGCGTATCTGTTAACCTAAACAGTGACGGAACACAACGGTACGACACCACGATGACAACAGCTCACACGCTCCTCAATCTTGGCGCCTCTTTAAGAGGCGCCTTTTCTTTTTATTAAGGGAAACGAAAGGGTGATCGTCGTTCCTTTCCCAATCTGGCTTTGAATCTTTACATTCCCGCCGTGATTCTGGGCCACCCTTTTGACATAGGGAAGCCCAAGCCCGAGACCTTCGACCTGCCCGGTAAAATAGGCTTCAATTTGGTGAAAACGGTCAAAAACTTTGTCGAGGTCTTCTGGGGGAATGCCGGGGCCGAAATCGGCGACGGAAAAAATGGCTTGGGAGGCATCCTCTTTCAATTCAATGGCGATTGATTTCGATTGAGGCGCGGAAAATTTTATGGCGTTCTCGATAAGGTTGACCATCGCATTTTTAATTTGAGAAGAATTGACCAAAACAGAGGGGGAGGCAGTTTTTTGAATGGAGACAGAAAAATTATGCTTGTTGATCAAGGGCTCTATTTCTTTCAAGGCTTCATCTAAGACGCCGCCTAGAAGAGTAGGTTCAAACTGGACCGTGTCTTCCGGGCTTTCAAGCGAGACGTAACGCAGAAGTTTGTCGATGAGACTTGCCAATTTCCGCCCTTGTTGCTGGAGAGAATCGAGAAGCGAGGCGGCCGATGGGCGGGCGTTGTCTTTGAGCTCTTCTGACAAGAGATCGGTAAATCCCAAGATCGAAGACAAGGGAGTTTTGAGTTTGTGAGAGATAAAGGAAAGAAATGTTCTTTTAATGGCTTCTTGGCGCCTCAGTTCGGTCTCGTCTCGAAATACATAGAGAAAGACCGGTTTTTCTTGGGCGACGGAGTTTTTATTTCTAATGGGGGTCGCCAGCCCTCCTAGAATGAGGGGTTTGATTTCTTTTCTCTCGGCGGTGAAGTGGACCGATCCGGTCTCTAGGCGCCTTAAAATTTCAGGCCATGACGGAAATAGGGTCCATTGGCTAAAGAGTTCGTTTAAAGCGGAGCGCCCGCCCAAAAATTTATTGGCGGCGCGGTTGGCAATCAGAATGCGGCTTGTCTCATCAGTTAGAACTGCCCCATCGGACATCTCGACAAAGACGATATCCAATTTTTTGCGCTCTTCTTCAAGCGAGGCGAAAAGCCGGGCATTTTCAAGGGCGATGGCGGCTTGAGAGGCGAGGTCTTCCAAAAGTTCGGCGTCATTGGGAGTGAAGCCCCCGGCTTTTTTATTGATGACTTCAATGACTCCCAGCACGCGCTCTTGCCGCATCATTGGAACGGCTAAAATTGAGTGGGTAGAGAATCCGGAAATCTGGTCCATTTTGGGAGACCAGCGGGAATCTAAATGGACATCCGCGATGAGAAGGGGTTTTTTATCGGCGGCGACCGAGCCGGCAATTCCTTGCCCTATTTTAAGCCTTATTTTTTTCGCTTCTTCTTTAAGGCCCAAGCCGATATCGAAATAGAGCTCCTGGGTTTCGGAATCAAGCAAAAGTAAAGACGCGCTCTCGGCGTTAGCTATTTCCGCGGAGAGTTTCGTGATCGCGCGCAAAAGACTGCCGATGTCTAAATTGGAAGCGAGAAGTCTTCCCGCTTCGAGAACTTTTTTCCAAGACTCTTTATCTTCCATCAAAGGCTATTATGATACTTTCCAAAGACTTAGTAAAATGAAAAAGGCTCAAGAATGGAAAAATCAAACCGGTTTTTGCTTTGGGTTTTTTTAGTGGGAATTAGTTCAGCCATCTGCGGAGCCGGGTATCTTTTTGTCCTCAATCGCCTCTCTCCATGGATTGGCCCGCAAGGATTTTTTTCGGGGTCTTTCTATCACGGTCTGATTCTGATCGCCTCTGGAATCGCGATTGCGTCTTTGGAGTGTTGGGTTGGGCCGACCGGAAATGTCGAGATGCTGGTCGACAATATCCATGAGATGGGCGGAAACCGAGAGCGAAAAAACCTTCTGTCTTTGATTCCAGCCTCGCTGATCTCAATTGCGGCGGGGGGCGCGATGGGCCCAGAGGCGCCTTTAGTTCAAACGACGGGGTCTTTGGGAAGCTGGGTGTCCGATCTTAAGCGATTAAGCGTGTCAGAGAAAAGAACGCTGACGATTACCGGCATGGCGGCGGGTTTTACCGTTTTATTTGGCGCGCCTTTGGGAGCGAGCTTGTTTGCGCTTGAGATTCTCCACCGCCGCGGCATGGAATATTACGAGTCTCTTTTGCCCGCGATTTGGGGTTCCTTGTGTGGTTATGTGGCCTACGCGGTTTTAACCCGGATGGATTTAAGGCCCGTCTGGTCTTTTTCATATCCCATCCACGCGCTCCATTTGCGCGATTTGGTTTTTTCCGTCTTGTGCGGAACTCTCGCCGCTTTGGCGGCTGGCGCCTTTATCTTTTTTAACCGCGTTTTTAGCCGATTTTTTAAAGCCTTGCCTCCGCTTGTCCGAGGGGCCGCGGGCGGGCTTATTCTCGCGCTTTTGGCTTTTGCCTCTCCTTACGCGCTGACCTTTGGAGAATATCAGATGAACGGCCTAGCCGCCGCCACGCCGGCGGCTTCGTTTCTCATTCTCGCCTTCGCCGCTAAATTCATGGGGACGTCAACGACATTTTCTTCCGGTTGGAAGGGCGGCTTTATCATTCCGCTCTTTTTTATGGGCGCGGCGCTGGGGAGATTATTACATCTGGGTTTTCCATCGGCCCAAGAGGTTTTGCTCGTCGCCTCCCTCATGGCGGCCTTAAACGCTGGCGTGACCAAGACCCCGTTGGGTTCGGTCTTGGTGGTCACTGAGATGACGGGAATTAGGATTTTTCCCACGACCGTTCTTTCGGTCATGACAGCGATGTTTTTAACTAGCCGTATTGGCTTAATTGAAAGTCAGCGTCCGCGAGAAAATTAGAGATGGTCTCATAAGACGCTTTCGATTTTTTGGATGAGTTCCTTGGACAAGGGATCTACTTGCGGGCCGAAGCGATCAGCGATATTTCCTTTTCGGTCCACCAAAAATTTCGTGAAATTCCAGGGGATCTCGCCGTTGTGGCCGGATTCGGCGGTTAAAAACTCATACAAGGGGTGAATTCCTTCGCCTTTGACCTTGATTTTGGCGAACAAATCGAAGCTGACGGAATACTTCGTTCGGCAAAAATGGGCGATTTCTTGATTGCTTCCGGGTTCTTGTTGCCCAAATTCATTGGCGGGAAAAGCTAAGATCTTAAATCCCCGGCTTGAGAATTGGCGGTAGAGTTTTTCGAGGCCTTCATATTGCGGGGTATATCCGCAGAGAGAAGCGACGTTGACGATCAAAAGCGCCTGTCCCGCGTAGTCGGATAAGGACTTTTTTTGTCCGTCAATGGTGTCCACTGTAAAATGATAAATTTTCCCCGCCTCCGCCGTTTTCTCGCCCATGATTTTTCCTCTGATTTTTCTGATTTTCTCTTTCGTTCCAAAAACAAGATTGCCGATTAAAAGCGCGGCGCGCGTTCCGGCGCTATTTTTTCCCATATCTCAGTTAGAGACTGACGCTTCTATTTTATATAATGGGAAAGTCCTTTGGTCAATTTTTGCGGGCGTGGTTCAATGGTAGAACGGGTCCTTGCCAAGGATCAGACGAGGGTTCGATTCCCTTCGCCCGCTTATTTTTTCGACATCAATCCCGAAAGCGGGAATCGAAGCTGACCCGAGCGCGTCCGGTGGACGAAGAGCGAGGCGAAGCCGAGCGTCAGCGAGGGCAGCGGGCCGCGACAGAGGAGCGAAGCGACGGTTGGGAGATTCTGACCGAGGCATAAGCCGAGGGAATGCGACTGAGCGTAGGCGAAGAAGTGTCGCTTCCGCGTTCCTTAGAGAGCGACCCGTTTCCAAAGTCCGATAGAGATCGGCCCTTCGCCCGCTCCAGATTTAAAATCGCGCAATTTCCTATCTTTTGGTTTTTTCATCATTTCTTCTGCGCTAAAAACCCAATGGGACGCTTGGGCGTTTCCGGTTCCTCCGGCGGCTCCATAAGCCGATGGATCGCGTCAAAGAGAGAGCGGATATGCTCGTCATGCCCCTCGATTTTCCGCTCAAGTTCTCCGAGCTTAACGGCAAGCTCCTTGTGAGTAGAAATCATCTCCCTTAATTTAACGAAGGCGCGCATGATAGCAATATTTACTTGAACGGCACGCGGACTCTTGAGAACGCCTGAAATCATCGCAACGCCTTCCTGCGTAAAAACATAAGGAGAAAATCCGCCCAAGCTGCGGCGGGAAGGTATCACATTTTGTGATAGCAAAAGAGCTGTTTCTTTCTTGGAAAGCCGAAACATGAAATCAGCGGGAAATCTTTCCTTGTTTCTCTTGACTTGTTGTCTCAATGCGATAGCTTTAACGCCGTAAAGCTCGGCTAAATCTCGATCCAACATGACCTTATGTCCGCGAATCAGATAAATGCGCCGCTCAATGCCTTCCATTGGAATCAAGGTCTTTGAATCCAAGGATGGCTTCTGCATTTTACGGAGCCTTTTTGTAAGTCCCTACAAGCCTCATTTTGGCAGCGAAAAGCGGCGTCTATTGGGGCGCCTATGGGCAGTCTATTAGGCGCGCTCAACCTCGATTCCAAATTCGCCGTCGTCTTCATGGACGGTCAGCGTTAGCGGGCGGCAACAGACCTGGCAGTCCTCATCAAGAACTTGCCCCGCATCCTCTGAGGAGACCTTGATCTCAAAACTTTCATCGCAATAGGGGCACTCAACCGTAACGTCTTGTTCCAAGACCTCATCGCCGGAGCGCGTCGTGATTTCTTCAAGGACCGATTCGAGAACTTTCCCGTTGGTTGGAAAGACCTCCGGTTTGGATTTTTGTTTTTCTTTTTTTCCGCGGCTGGCGGTTTTAATTTTGTTTTTCATCTCGTCACCTCTTTTTCGCCTCTTTTGAAATATAATGCACGAACTGATTTCGCGCAAGACCCAGAAAGGACCTAGTCTCATAAAATGGTAATATCGAAAAATAAGGAGAAAATTTATGGCCCCGATATCAAAAGACAGTTTTAAAACCGCTTCGATACTAAAGGTGGGAGATAAAAAATATCGCTATTACTCTTTGGAGGCTTTGTCGGAAAAAGGGTTTGACTTGTCTTCTCTTCCCTTTTCGCTTAAGGTTTTCCTCGAGAATCTTTTGCGCCGGGAAGACGGACAAACCGTCACGGCTTTGGATATCGAAGCCTTGGCGCAATGGAAGAAAAAGTCTCCGGTCGGCCGCGAGGCTTTTTTCATGCCGGCCCGCGTTTTGATGCAGGATTTTACCGGAGTCCCCGCGATTGTCGATCTGGCCGCGATGCGAGACGCCGTTAAATCTCGCGGTGGAGATCCGCGCGCGATTAACCCCTTAATCCCCGTCGATTTGGTTATCGATCATTCCGTGCAGGTCGATTTTTTCGGAACACAAGACGCTCTTTTAAAAAACTCCGAGATGGAGTTTAAGCGCAATCAAGAGCGCTATTCTTTTTTAAAGTGGGGGCAAAAAGCCTTTCGGGATTTTCGCGTCGTCCCGCCGGAGACCGGAATCTGCCATCAGGTCAATCTCGAGTATTTGGCGAAAGTTATCTGGACGAGCAAAATAGAAGGCGGGGAAATTTTCGCCTATCCCGATTCCTTGGTCGGCACCGATTCTCACACGACGATGATCAACGGGCTTGGCGTTTTGGGTTGGGGAGTGGGCGGAATAGAGGCCGAAGCGGCGATGCTGGGGCAATCCTTGTCCATGCTGATTCCGGAAGTGATCGGCTTTAAACTCACGGGGCGGCTTTCTCCCGGGGCCACCGCCACCGACGCGGTTTTGACCGTGACCGAGATGCTGCGCAAAAAAGGAGTGGTCGGGAAATTCGTCGAGTTTTACGGGCCGGGCTTGTCGAATCTTCCCGTCGCCGATCGCGCGACCTTGGCCAATATGGCTCCGGAATACGGCGCGACCGTGGGCTTTTTCCCGGTTGATGATCAGACCCTCAAATATCTCCATTTGACCGGAAGAACAGATGAGGAAATCGCCTTGATTGAGTCCTATTGCCGCAAGCAAGGCATGTTTAGAACCGATCAAAGCCCCGAGCCCCATTTTTCAAGCTCTCTTTCATTGGATTTGGGAACGGTGGAAGCCTGTTTGGCCGGCCCCAAAAGGCCGCAGGACCGGGTTTTATTGTCCGAGGTCAAAAAGTCCTGGAATACGGCCCTCTCTTCCCTTATAAAGGAAAAAGACAAGAAGGGAAATCTCCCGGCGCCACTGGGAACCGAAGTTGAGATTAATCTTAATGGGAATTCAGCCAAGCTCGCCCATGGTTCGGTTTCGATTGCGGCTATTACCTCTTGCACGAACACCTCAAACCCCGCAGTTCTTATCGCCGCCGGCCTTCTCGCTCAAAAAGCCGTTCAAAAAGGGCTTAAGACCAAGCCTTGGGTTAAAACCAGCCTCGCCCCAGGCTCAAAAGCGGTCGCGGAATATCTGCGCGCTTCTGGTCTTTCAAAATATTTGGATCAACTGGGGTTTCAATTAGTCGGCTACGGATGCACCACCTGCATTGGAAATTCCGGCCCCTTGCCGGATTCCGTGGCGAAGGCGGTGTCGGAGAAAAACTTAATCGTCGCCGCCGTTTTATCCGGAAACCGCAATTTTGAAGGGCGCGTCAACGCCTTGGTCAAAGCCAATTATTTGGCTTCTCCGCCCCTGGTCGTGGCCTATGCCCTGGCGGGAAGTATCGATAGGGATTTAAGATCGGAACCCTTGGGGCAGGATCAAAATGGGGCGCCGGTGTATCTCAAGGATATTTGGCCGACTCATGAAGAGATCGCGGCCTTAGCCGAGGAACATGTTCGAAGAGAGCTTTTCACGAAAGCCTATGCCGATGTTTTTTCCGGAGGGAAAAATTGGCGGGAAATTTCCGTTCCGGAAAGCGAGCTTTATGATTGGCAAGAAAACTCAACCTATATTCGCCGCGCCCCTTATTTCGAGAAATCCCAAGCGTCTCAGGCGGATATCAGTGGCGCTCGAGTCTTGGCGGTTTTTGGAGATTCAATCACCACCGATCACATCTCGCCCGCGGGCTCTTTTCCGAAAGATTCTCCGGCGGGACAGTATTTGGATGAGCGCGGGGTTTCGGTTAAGGACTTTAACTCCTACGGCTCTCGCCGGGGCAATCACGAGATCATGATGCGCGGAACTTTCGCCAACACCCGAATCAAGAATCTGATGCTCGACACTTCCGGCGGCTACACATTGATTTTGCCGGAGAAAAAACAAGCCGCGATTTTTGACGCCGCCGAGGAATATCGAAAGCGAAAGATTCCGCTAATTGTCTTAGCGGGAAAAGAATATGGCTCGGGTTCCAGCCGCGACTGGGCGGCCAAGGGCCCGGCGCTTTTGGGGGTCAAAGCCGTCATCGCGCAAAGTTTTGAGCGCATTCACCGCTCTAATTTAGTCGGCATGGGGATTTTACCCTTGGAGTTTTTAGCCGGCCAAAGCCTTCAAACGCTGGGGCTTACCGGCTTTGAGACTTTCGAAATCAAAGGCGTCTTGGGCCTCAGGCCGAAAAAGGAATTGTCCGTTCGCGCTCAAGACTCAAGCGGAAAGACGAGCGAATTTAAGGTCTTGGCCCGCATTGACACCGCTGTTGAGCTTGAATATTGGAAATCCGGCGGAATTTTGCCGTACGTCCTTGAACAAATTCTCGCCCAAGGCCAAAAACAGCCCGCGCGGGTTTAAAGCTTGGGCTAATCGACTCTGGGTCTTGACGAAGTTTGGGATTCCTGTTATTCTAAAAAAGGGTTCTTGTTATGGAAGAGAAAGTTATTGAGCTTCGCATTCATATTCCCAAGATTCATTTGAGTCCCAAATTTTGGAAATGGGGCTTGGCTGGCCTTTTGGTTTTGGCTTTAGCTGAAAATCCCGCAACCGAGTCGGTGACCCTGACCACCTATTACCCCGCTCCCGCTGGGGCCTATAACAACATGGTGACCATTGGAAACACCTGGTTGGCGAGAGATATGCAATCTTCCGGGGCACAAAGTTTTGTTGAGATTGGGAATAACACTTTTCAGAATCCTTTATCAGGCCCTCAGTATAAGTTAGATGTCGAAAATGGGGCCATACGCTTAACAAACAGTGGAGGCGGATCTTCAGCTGATGACTGGATTGGGACGGGAGGCGCTTTTGGTGGCGACGATTTAGCTCTCAATGGTAAGAGTGGAACTGGAGTCGAACTGGATTCTAATAATCAATCCGTAGCTCTCTTTGGTGTTGGTAACTGGGGCAGTCCCAGCGGAACAGCTGACGCATATATGCCAGGTAATCTTCAGGTGGGGGGTGGTGGTTGGGGTAGTGGGCCTGGGCAACTTGTTGTCGGCCCAGGCATTGGCTTTAGCGGGACTAATCAGTCTTATATCCATATTAATGCCAATAATGCTTGTATGTCTATGGGACCAGGACAAGATAATGCGTCATGTCCAGGTGGCTATTACGCCACTTGGACTCCTGGGATTTATGTTGAGACCCCCGGTGGATATAGCGGGCCAGGGTGGGATCATGCAAAGTATCAGTTAGACTTCTATAATTTTGTGACTGGTCAATGGGTTGATGCACGTCAGGATTGCGCAACTGCATGGAACAGCGTGCAATTGAAGGCAGAATTCCCGGATAATAATGGTGGGGTTTCTGGGGGTTACACGAATGTTTGCGTTGCCGGAGAAGGCCTTTATGGCAGTAATGGTGCAAATCGCTGGTGGTGTTGCCCAAAATGATTTCCCCTCATAAAAAATAACCAATTCACCCTGGCCTAAAAAATGGGGGAACGTCAGTATCTGCAAACTAAGTTTACGCGGTTGTTGAGCGGACTTCCGAGATCGCATCATTTATATTTTTCTAATCCGCATGTGGATCAGGAAAAGATTTCTTTCTTGCTTAAAGATTCCCATCTAAATGACACCCCAGTCGGAAAATTGACTTTGTTTCGAGGCGTTCAGGAGCCTAATTATTTTCGGCAAGTGAGCAATAGTTTTACGGTTTATATTGAAAACTTTACTTCGGACCCCAATGTTACGAGAGTTCTTGTAAGAGCCGGAAAGCAGGTTATGATCAATGATCATGGCGAGTTTTCCGGTACTGTTGCGAGTGAAATCAATAGCAATAATAGTTTAAATTCTTCAAGCCTTGGTATTTGGTTTATGGTGTTACTCCTTGTTGTTTGGGGGGGATATTTGACTCGGAAGGCTATGAAATCTGCGAAAGCCCCTTTCTTCGTTAAAGAATTTAAGCTTTCACATGCCTTGCCGGTTGCTATTCAAGCCTCATTGTTTTTATATTGGGCACTTTATTGGCCTGGGGTAACCCAGCATTTGCCCTCGTTGTTCGCTCAGATTGTCCTCGCTTTTGCCTGGGATTTGTGTTTGTCTCTGTATTATAACGGTTGTTGGCGTATAACATTGGCTCCCTTACCAATTGTGTTGAGTCTTAATCTTTTTGCGTGGTTTTCTGGTTGGTTTTTTATTTCGCTGACTATTTTTGTGGCAATAATATCAAAAGTTTGGCTGAAACGTAACGGCTATCATATTTTCAATCCATCGGCTTTTGCTTTGACGATTGGCGGATTACTGTGCCTGTTTGTTCCCAGGTATTTTGCGTATACTGGTTTATTCCACCCTATGAATCTGGCCCCCAACATGAGCGAAGTAATTATTTTGTTGACATTAGTCCCGTTGTTGCGTTTCCATATTGCTCTAATACCAATTTCTGTTATCCTTTCTTACTTATTGTTTAGTTGGGGCAATGGCCCTGTCCTGTCCCAGGGGCCGATGTTAGTGGCGGTGACTTTGTTGGCTACAGATCCGCAGACCTCTCCAAAGAGCCTATTGGGACAAATGCTTTATGGATTAATTATAGGATTCGGGATTTCGTTTTTTTCTCGATTAATGCTCTTGGTAGGTGTTCCTGATGAGTTTGCAAAAGTTTTTCCGATTCCAATCGCTAATATTTTTGCAGGGAAATTGGATGAAATTTCAAAGTTATTGGGATGGGAACGCATAGAGGAAAATTTCTCGTCAAATATGGTTTATGTCGCAATCTGGATTTTTTTGATTAGCCCCTTCCTAATTGCCCAGAAAAAGAATCGTTTCGAAGCGGCATTGCATTGGGATTATAGAACTCCTTTAATCAGTTTTGCTCCCCACGGGTGCCCGGAATGTTCCCATAACGCAGTTTTTTGTCAAGCATTTAGCTTTCCTATGGAGGTGAGTGCCTGGCGGAAGTATCAAGAGCCATGGGGGCCGATTGGTCAGCTTGGAAGAGATGTTTATGGCGTATATATTGAGGAATTGCAGTTTTGGAGAGGCATAGATTTTTTTCTCTCGAGACTCTACCAAGGACTGGGCGATTCCTCTAGGGCCATAGAGATTCTTGAAAAGCAATACCAAAGGACACCGAGTGTAAAAATTGGATTGACATTGGCTGATGTCTATGGGAAGATGAAGAACTATTCCGGGCAAGTTGAAATTTTAATCAAACTTCATAGACAATATTCAGAAGATCAGGTTGTCGAATACAGACTGGCATTAAGTTATCAGAATGTAGGAGAATACTCTCAGGCTATCTCTATACTAAGCGATTTGTGTAAAAAGTTTCCAAGCAATGCTCAATATCGTAATGATCTTGGAGTTTGCTTGTTCCTAGATAAACATTATCGCGAAGCCCATCATGAATTTAATAAAGCCATTTTGGCTAATCCTAAATATCTCCCAGCGTATCTGAGCTTGGCCTCTCTGTATGAAACAAGAGGGGATTCGGTTGCCGCTATAAGTGTTTATAAAGATGCGGTATCTCATTGTAGTCCAAAAGACCCGCTGATGTACATGGTACCTTTAGATTTAAGACAGTAGTATCTTGAGGTCATCCCAAAAATTCAGACTAAGATATCCCACAAGATCAGGACGCTCGCTATAAATCCACTGATAGATGGCTTCATGGCTGACCGTATCCCAGTGTGGATGTTCTCGTTTTAATCGTCCAGCGATGAGTTCAGGAGACCAGCCTTTGCTCAACATCGCTTCCACCTCGTTTCTGATCGCTCGGTCTTTAAGCCGCCGCCGCTCATGCTCTTTTTTCTCACGCAGGAGAGCTCGCTCATGGGCTTTGTTCAGCCAGTAACTTGGCTACCTATTGCGATTGACTTCGTGACGTTCCCCCCAAAAACTAGGCCAGGAGGAATTGGTTGTCTGATGGTAAGATAGACCAAGGAGGCCAAAATGGCGCGAAGGAAATACACGGAAGAACAGATCGTAATGATCCTGAAGGAATCTGC
>JAJZJF010000017.1 GCA_021810245.1 bacterium | reverse complement strand
CGCGGCCTTTTTGACACCGGAAACGGAACTCTCGATTTAGGCGGATCCTTGGACTATTTAAACGGCAGCGTCGCGGGAGGCTCTCCCATTGGGCGCGCCGCCATTGATTTCGGGGCCCTCTACAAATGGGCGGACCGCTATTCTTTTGGGTTTTCCGCGCTCAATCTCGGAGAACCGCGCTTTCCCGATCCGCAAGGTTTAATTGACATGGCGCCGATGACTTTGCGCGCGGGCTTCTCCGAATCCTTGTCCGGATATACTGTCGATGTAGACGCCGTTCATCAAAACGCAACCGCTTTCATTCCCGCCCTCAACTACGCCGCTCTTGGGATGGAGCGCTGGTTTCCCACCGCCGAACACGGCTCTATTGCCGCGCGGGCCGGGCTCAATATGGGAAACATGGACAAGAGTTTCAGCGCCGGAATTGGCTGGCGAATTATGGGCGCGGAAGTCGATTATGCCCTTCTTCTGCCGCTTTCAGGAGCGACGGGAACCAGCGATGCGATTTCTCTAAGCTTCCGCTTTGGCGCTTCCGACCCTCAAGCGGAATTTGAGCGCATACTCAAAGAAGAAATCGCCTATCGCAAAAAACTGTCGACCGCTCTTCAAAGCGGCCAAATCCATCAGTGGCAATTGGAGGATGAGCTCAAAAACCTGAAAGAAGAAATGGATGCGCTCAAATCACAGTTGGCGGATAAAACCCTCTCCGAAAAGGAGGCTAAAACCAAGCTCAAATCTCTTGAAGATCGCCTCCAAGAAGAGGCTCGACAGGCGCAACTCCTCAAAGAAGCCCGCGCCCGCGCGGCTAAAATGAGCGAACAGGATAAATTTACGAGAGATTGGAACGCCTATGAGAAACTTAAATTAAGCGGGGCGCCCAATGCCCTCCTAATCCACAATGTCAAAGAGATTCTGCGCGCCTATAAAAACAAACCGGTGGATTTAGCCCCGGCCAACCGGGAGCTGTTGCGCCTCATCAATGGAAAATAAAGGAGGCCGCTTGAAGGCGGCCTCCTGACACGCTTCGCTTGGTCTTAGCTTAAATGCTTGCTGACAAGCTTAGTCATCTCAAACATATTGACGGAAGATTTCCCGCCAAAGACGGCTTTGAGCTTATCGTCGGCGTTGATCTGACGCCTGTTTTTCTTGTCTTGCAGGTCCTGCTTTTTAATATACGCCCACAATTTCTTAACCACTTCGGTCCGGGGAAGGGCCTTGGATCCAACAATTTGGGCCAATTCAGAACTCGGGGTCAATTCCTTCATGAAGGCGGCATTCGCTTTTTTAGCCATAGTTTTCTCCTTGCTGCTTGATGATTCAAATAAGTCCAGAGCCTTATTGTGTATGTTTTCTCGCCTCGCGTCAAGCCCCCGCCTAACAATTTGACATCGGTAATTGATATATGCCAGCCTTGCCTAAGAAGCCCTTTGGGGAGCTTCAAGGAGACAGACCCATGCTTAAAAAGACAGCTTATAGCCTTCTCGCAATCCTTTTAGGAATCTCTCTTCCGGGCAAGTCGGTTTTTGCGCAATCAACTCAAGCCGGGTACACGCGGATGATTCTCACCTTCCGAAAAAACGCGACTCCGGAGGAAAAACAAAAAATTGTTTCCTCTATTAAAGGCGCGATTCCTATTCAAGACCTCCCTGGATTCAACATCGCGATTATCGAAGTTCCCAAGACGCAAACATTGTCTATTATGGAAGAAAGCAAAAACTCCGCTTCTTTGCGCGCGGCGGAAAAAGATTTTCGCATCAATTGGATTAAAGACGTCGATGAAAACCCTTCTTTATCTTCAGCTTTTCAAAAAGCTCAGGGATTGACCCAAGACGCCCGTTTCCACTGGCCCTGGGGTAAGCAGCAGCCTTCGACTCCCGGAATTCACTGGAACCTTCGCCGCATCAAAGCCCCTCAGGCCTGGGTCAAAACTCAAGGAAACGGCGTCCGCGTCGCCATCATCGACACCGGGGTCGATTGCGCTCACCCCGATCTTAATTGCAATTTATCTGACGGCGCCAACATGACCGACGCAAGCGCTCCGCCGATGGATGACAACGGGCATGGCACCCACGTGGCTGGAATCATCGCGGGGCAAGGAAAAGACGGCGGGGTATTCGGGGTGGCGCCCCGTGTTACTCTTATTCCGGTCAAGGTGCTCAGCGCCGACGGATCCGGAAACCTCTCGGACGTGGTCAGCGGGATTTACTGGGCCATGACTCACGGTGCCAAGGTCATTAATATGTCTCTCGGAGCTCCCACATCCGCCACCGCTCTTGAACAAGCCGTCCACAAAGCCTATCAAGCTGGAGTGGTCATCGTCGCCGCCGCTGGCAATGACGGAGAAAACGCCTCTCGGAACGGCGGGACCAGCACGGTGGATTATCCTGGGGCCTATCCTTGGGTCATCGCCGTCGCGGCCTCGGATCGAAAAAATCGCATCGCGCCTTTTTCCAGTTTCGGACCCGCGGTTGATATCACGGCTCCGGGAGACAATATTTTATCCACCGTTCCTAGCGGCTATGAAAAAATGTCGGGAACCTCGATGGCCAGCCCCCATATCGCCGGGGTCGCGGCATTAGCAATCGCTTCCGGAATTTCAGGACCTCAATCGCTGAAAGAAGCCCTTAATTCTTCTTCTTCGCTTTTATGCCCCAAGATGATTTTTAGGGGGAGACAATGCGCGCCCGCCACCGATGAAGGCCACGGAATCCCAAATGCCGCAAAGATAGTCGCGCTTAAATAAGCCGCTCGACTCAATAAATCATCCAGCCGGGAAGAACATTCGGCTTAGGGCTCTGCGGGGTGCCCGCGGGGCTAGTGATAATGGGCTGTTCCTCTAAATTTTTGAGCGGAGACACATTTCCACCCGCACCTTCCCGAAGCTTCTTTTGACGCCCTTCTCCCGGGCGGATTTCTCCGCCAAAGCGGTAGCTGAGAGTGACGCGCTGCAGATCGTTAAAGCCATTAGTCGCCAAGGCCCAGGCATAGTCGAGATAGATGCGCGATTTCCAGTGAAGGCCAAACCCGGCCGTAATTCCCATGGAGGTTTGAACGAATTGATATCCCGCCCTAAAGGCGACAATATCCATCAAATCATATTCCGCCCCCGCATCCACGTTATACATTCTCTCTTGGGCGACATAAATAGAATCCATCGACAAAGTGTAGCTGTCGCCATCAGGCACATTGCCTTGATAGGCAAGTCCCGCGCGCAAAATTGTCGGGATGGGATCGGCATAACCGCCATAATTAAGACTTCCGCCGATATTATTGGCGGAAAGTCCCACGGAGACTCCTTCATCGGGAATATCGGCCAAATAGCCGATCGAGCCGGAAAAAGTCTGGGCGGAATAGGCTTGGACCAGGCTTGAGTGAATATATTCGCCTTCCACTCCGAGAAATTGATTCACCCTGTGTTCATAATCTCCCAAATCCAAGGAACTCTTGGCCAAACGTTCGGAATAGCCAACTCGGGCCACGATATCGGAACCGGCGTTTAAGGATTGGGAAGATTGAAACGAGCCATCAGGATTGGTGTTGTTAATGTCAATGACTCCGTTTTGGGAAACGACCAAACTCGCCCCAATACTCGCGTCTCCATTTCCGAAAATGCCTTTAAAAGCGATCGGAGCCGCGTAATCAAAATCTTCATAGCTGTTGCCCGCCAAGCCGCCCATAAAGGTCGCGTCCACTTCCTGGCTGTTCAAGCGGCTAAGCCCCGCCGGATTATAATAGAGAGCGGAAGCGTCGTTGGAAATAGCGGTAAAAGCGCCACCCATTCCAAGAGCGCGGCTGCCAAGAGGAACCTGCAAAACAGGCGCGGCCGTCACCCCAGGCCCATATTGAGCCTGGGCGAAAGAAGCAAAACCGAGAAGCAGCCCAAGAAGAATCATCAATATCTCTTTCGCTTTATTTCACGACCGCCACCTTTAAAATCTTAGATAGGCCAGGCCCCGTCACTCGAACGAGATAAATCCCGCTGGCCACAACATAACTGCGCAAATTCTTTCCATCCCAGTTGACCGAGCCAGCTCCGGCGGCGACATTTCCGTCAAACAAGGTCGCGACTTCTTCCCCATTCATCGTATAGACCTTAACCGTGACATGCCCCGCCTGCTGAATCTGATACTTAATAGTGGCTTCTTGCCCCTTGAGCGGGTTAAAAAGATTGTTCCAGGCCGAGGCGTCGGTTTGGGAAGTTCCCAAACTTAAAGGCCCCGACAAGCCCATGCTGACGGTGCTGCCGGCGATATCATATGCAAAAACTTCCAGATAAACCGTTCCCACCGCCGGGAAACGTGCGGAGAAATTATTCTGAATCTGAACCGATCCGGAAATCTGGCCATTGACATTAGTCGAAGACACCAGAGCCAAATAATTGGAGGGCGAAGCGGGAGAGGTCTGAGTATTGGGTAGGATATTTTGAGATTGATCTCGAAGCTGGGCATATGCGAAGAAATACTGCGGGGTCTGAAGATGAGAAACCGAACCCAACTGCGAAGCGCTCACATTAGAGGCGATAGAAACCTGAAAACTAATCAAGTCTTGATTGACGGCGGCGTTGACCACATTGGCGGATAAGGCGTCAATCTGCGGAAAGCTAAAGTCTAAAGTGTACGGGTTTAAAGAACTGGCGCCGCTCACTGAGTCCGAACCGTCGTTTCCGCCAGTGACATCCAAGAAAAATCTCCCGCCCGAAGACGCGTAATTAAGCTGCACGCTAGAAGCGGTTACCTCGCAATCGTTAAATAGACAGTAACCGTTAAGGGTGTTGAGCCCATTAAAACTGGGCGCGGCGGTGGTGATAATGTCATGGTTAGAATCCAAAAGAGTCATTTGATAGCCCTTATAATAACCTGGATGACTGCTTGAAGAGGAAAGATTAAGCGTAATACTAATCGGGCCCGGAGCAGCGGCAAAGGTGTAAAAATCCTGTTCTC
The DNA here is from genome assembly GCA_021810245.1 of bacterium. Lineage (GTDB taxonomy): Bacteria > Elusimicrobiota > Elusimicrobia > UBA1565 > UBA9628 > JAKAQV01. The sequence continues at coordinate 23,972 of JAJZJF010000017.1, read as the reverse complement.
CCGCAGGATAGAGAGTCGCGGTCACGGTCGTTAGCGTGCTGACGTCTAAAGCCGTTTCAAAGCCGCTATTACAATAGGGATCGTTGGAATTAATCTGCGGATAGGAGCAGAGGTTAATTCCATGATCTTGGAAGGAAGTGATAATATCTGAAGCTATATTAGAAGAAGAAGTAAAACTGCAAGCCGAAGCCAATCCCATCGAATTGACATCTAGCAAAGCCTGTTCCATCTCCTCATAGCTTTCCGGAAAAAATAGGAGAGCGTTCATTTCCAGCTGACTGATGCAATTAATGGCGGGACAGTTGAGCTGATTACCGGGAGAAGATGGAGGAGTTGAAAGCTCTCCCTGCGTGCATGCGCCGTAACGCGAGATTTCTTTTCCTCTTATCTCCCACATCGATTGACTAAAATACTCGCCGTCACAGTGAATCTCGCCCGTCCAAGTAGCGCTGGAATAAACCGCCGGCTGAACGCCGCGGCAACTGTCGACCATTCCGCCAAAAGTCGCGCAGCCGTTATTTGAATCGGCGCTAGACCCGCACAGGTTTCTGACCGGACCATAGGCGGGGTTTTCCCCATTGACGTAATAGCCGATACCGGGATCGTTAAGGGAATTGGCCGACCAAAAATCGGCATTGCCCTCCGAAATCGCGCCCGATTGCCCGAAATTGGTGATCGGCCAAATTTTTTGGACCAGATAATGAGTGAGTTCATGATGAGGAACAGTCGCATCATCGGTCATGATATCGATAATGGAATTTCCTCCTTGACTGACCGCCGTCGCGCCGCCGTCTCCAAACCAAATATTGTCATCTTGGGGATCATAAAAGGCATTGGTCATATTGGGGCCGAAGAAAGCCAAGGCTGAAGCTCTCCCGCTGAGAAACTCGGCGCTTAAAGCCGGCCCCAGGACCTGGCTAAAGAAATCATGCTGGAGATTGAGATGGTAATAGAGGCTTAATTCTCCCTCCATGCCTGAGGGAGTTAGCGTAGAGGCCCAGACTACGTTATTATTGGATCCGGTGACAGTGGGATTAGACAAAACCAAGTAACTGGAAGAAACTATTGAATAAGAATCTCCCCCTGGGCTTGCGGGCTGCTCGGCCAGCAAAATACTTTCGGAATTTCCCACCGACATCGTGCCGCCAAAGGAAGAAACCCCGGACGGAGTTAAATTCCCCACATAACTTGCGATCACATTTCCGTTGGAATCTAAAATCAAAAGCTCGTCATCTGTCGTGATTCCAAAATTTTCGCCTGAAGCGCTAAAATTGACTCCCACGTTGAGATTGGAGAAAACCGGAAGAAAACCCACCGCTCCCAAGGATAAGGGGATGCTGATAGTCTGGCTTGAGATAATCCCTCCAGGAGTCGAGGCCGGCGATGGACCAAAAGACACGCTTTCGGGAGTGACCCCCCAAACGCCTCCTTCATTTTCATATGAAGCGTTAGCTCCAAAATAACTGGAGACATCCACGTATTGACCCTGGAGCATGGTAAAAATTTCCCCATTTTGAGAAGAAGAATAATTTCCATTCTGATCGGTAGAAGTCCGGTAAGAAGGTCCGCCCACATAGATCCACTCATTTTCAAAAGGCCGGGGGATAAGACAAGGAGGAATAACGCCGGAACATTGCGAAGTCTGCGATTGGAGGTAGGGATCGACATCAAAGACCATCCCCTGAACATTTCCGGAAAAGCCGCTTGATTCTAAAATATCGTAGCGAAGAAGAATTTGTCCGGTCTTGGCGTCAACATAGTAGCGCCAGAGATGCTGGGGCTTTCGGACTAAAAAACGCCAAGCCAGATGCGGAGCTGACGTGTTTAGATCCGGAAATATCACCAGGGTTGGGGTGACCGGAGTTCCGCCGGAATCCTGGGCAACGACCTGGGCCGCCTGGGAAGAAGGAATGCTGGGAACGGTATTGGTCTGGATATTCGGCAAAAAATTAGAGTCAAGTCTCAAAACCGCCCCGGTTGAATCCATCTGGACCTTGACCCGGCTAAACTCGACCGGCAAGCCCTGATAAGTTTGCTGGTAAAGAGCGTGCATATGCCCGAGCCCGGAATTTTCGTTTAAAAACTGAAGTTCGGCGGGATTGAGATTGAGATTTTTTCCGACCGCGGACAAGAAAGCGTCCGCCGCGGCCTTAGGGCGCACTGAAGAAAAACTGGGGGAAACCGCTCTGACCCCGACTGCATGGTTTGGAAAATGGGAATGATTGTAAGAATAAATATAAGGCGAGGAAGCTCCCGCGGAAAAAAGGGGAGGCTTGGGAAAAACCTGATTGAGGCCAAAGCGCTGAATATCGGTTTTAGACTGAGAAGAGGCCTTAAAAGCCAATAGGGGACTCAAGAGAAAAAAAGCGACGCAAAAGAAAGCGAGGAAATTTTTGATCACGAACCCTTCCTGCCGGCGATATGTTGCAGAAGAAACGTGGCGGCTTTAATCCGCAAGCGAATATCGGCGTTTGATTTCACCACATCGGCCAGCAAATGGTCTGAATGAAAAGAGTTATCGGCGCCCAAGACATTTAAAGCCAGATTTTTCAAATCAGGGTCCGAAGCGCTTAATATTCTTTCCGGCAAATTAAGATCCACTTTTTGCCCTCTTCTCGCCAAGCCCGTCTCAGCTTCAAGGCGCGTATCTGAGTTCAGAGAATCTTCCAATATTTTCTTAAGCGCCGGAATTGAAGATGAATCAGACAAAAGAGACAAGCCCACCAAGGCTTGGGCGCGAACCCGTGGATCTTCATCTTTCAAAGCCCGGGTAAGAAGGGGGGCGCTTTCCGCAGCGGGAAATTGCGGCAATACCCGCATTACCTCTTCCCGAACATCCACCGCAGGATCTAAAGCTGCGCGAGTGAGTCCTTCCAAGGCCTCCGGAGTTCCAATATCGCCCAAATCTCTCGCCGCGGCCACTCTGACCGGAACTTCCATACTACCCAAAGCGGAGATAAACTCAGAGACAAAATCTGAAAGACCCATTCGCGCTAGTCCCACCGCGGCTGCGTCCCTCACCTCTCCGGAAGGATCATCGAGAAGACTTCTAAGAAGTGCTTCCGATTTTTTCCCCTCAATGGCAAATAGCTTGCGAATCGCCAAAACCCGCATTTTATCATGGGCAATGCGGCGGAGTTCAGCCACCGGAGAAGAATCAGAAGAGCTTTGAGAGGACTGGCGAATGATGGATTTTAAAATGGGAACTCCCGAAAAACTCTTAAGTTCAAACAGGCTATACGCCGCGGCAATCCGGACGGAATCGTCTTGATCGCGCAAGGCTTGTTTTAAAACTGGAATGGCGGCGGGGTTTCCGATAATTCCCCAGGAACGGGCCGCCTGAGAACGAACTCGAGCGTCGGAATTCGACAAGGATTGGGATAAAAGCTTTAAAGCGTCCTTGCCGGCCGCCTGTAAATCTTTAGGGAGACGCTCCGCCGCAAAGGCTGAAACGCTTGCGAAACTCAAAAGGACCAAAGACAATTTAATCTTTTTCATTTTCCTAGCCTATAAAAAGTATGACGGAAAAAACCACTTTTTCGGTTTCCAGAATATTACAAAAAATCATTGACCTCATCCATTGAATTTCTTAGTCTTTTTGTATACTTTGAAAAAGGAGACACCTCTATGGCGGAATTAACTGAAATCTTAGCGCTGGCCGTCCAACAAAAAGCCAGCGACGTCCTTTTAGCTCCCCATCAACCGGCTAACGCCCGCATTAATGGCGTCATCCGCCCTTTGCCGGGCATCAATCCCCCGGACGCCGCCGAATGTAAAAGATGGATTTTTTCGGCGTTAAACCCGAACCAGCAAAAAGATTTTGAGCGCGAACATGAATTGGATTTTGCCTTTAGCGTCAAAGGCGTCGGACGTTTTAGAACCAATGTTTTCCTTCAAGCCTATGGCGTTGCCGCCGCCTTTCGCCATATCCCCGGCATCATCCCAACGCCAGAGCAGATCGGCCTCAATCAAACTATTTTAAATTTCTGCAATCTCCCAAGAGGCTTGGTCTTGGTCACGGGACCGACGGGTTCTGGAAAAACAAGCACGTTGGCCTCCATGATTGAACGAATCAACGCCAATCAGCACAAACACATCCTAACGATTGAAGACCCCATCGAATTTCTTTATCAGAGCAAAAATTCTCTCGTCAACCAAAGAGAAGTGGGCGTTCACACCGGGTCTTTTAGCCGCGCGCTCAAATATGCCCTCCGGCAAAACCCGGACGTAATTTTAGTGGGAGAAATGCGTGACCGCGAAACCATGGCTTTGGCCCTGGCCGCGGCGGAAACCGGACACCTTTGTTTTTCCACTCTTCACACCCGTGATGCGGCCTCAACTGTTAACCGCATCATCGAAGAATTTCCCAGCGATCAGCAAAACAGTTTACGGGTCATCCTCTGTTCGGTTCTTGCCGGGGTCATCTGTCAAACCCTTCTGCCCCGCAAAGGCGGAGGCATGGCTTGCGCCAGAGAGGTCATGGTCATGAACCCTGCCGTCTCTAAGCTCATTCAAGACAACAAAATCAGCCAAATCAATGGCGCCATCGAAACGGGAGCGGCTTCCGGAATGTTTTCTCTAAACCAAGACTTGGCCAAGCTGGTCAACTCGGGGCAGGTTACCATGGAAGAGGCCATGCTCAAATCCATGGACCCACAGATGTTGCAAAAATTGATTGCCCAAACTGGAACCGGCAATTTCGGCTCTTTTCAGAGCCTCACGCATTAAGAATCAATGCCGGAAATGGCGGATTCCCGTCAAAACCATCGCGATGTCATGCTGGTCCGCGGCGGCGATGACTTCTGAATCTCTAACCGAGCCCCCGGGCTGGACAATGGCCGATATTCCTAAACTCACCGCCGCCTCGATGCCATCGGCAAAAGGGAAAAAGGCGTCCGAGGCTAAAACCAGGGGATTTGGTTCCGCGTGATTTTTCAGCCACATTTTATACTTGACTCCCGCCAGGTGAACCGAGTCAACTCGTGACATTTGTCCCGCGCCAAGGCCTACCGTAAACCCGGGACCGGCCAAGGCAATCGCGTTGGATCGGACATGTTTTGAAACCACCCAGGCGAAACGCAAGGCCTTTTCCTCTTGACTGTTTGGCTTGCGTTTCGTGACCACCTTCCAATCTTGGCCCCAAATTAAGGCATCGGGATCTCCCGCTAAAATTTCAGTCCCTAAAGAACGCCATTGGACCCGCCATTCTTTTTTGAGCTTCCGGCGGAGGATTCTCAAATTCGGCTTTTTCATCAACAGAGTCAGAGCCCCTGATTCAAAATCGACGGCTTCAATGACCTCGACAAACCGATTGGCCAATTTTTCCGCGATTTCAACTCCGACAACTTGATTAAACGCCAAGACCGATCCAAAAGCCGATAGGGGATCGGCCTCCCAAGCCCGGTCAAAGGCCTCAAGCAAGGTCTTTTGGACGGCAACTCCGCTGGGAGTGGCGTGTTTGAAAATAGCGCAGGCACGCTCGTCGAAATCCGACACGCAATCCCACGCGGCGTGAGCGTCCAAGAGATTATTGTAAGACAATTCTTTCCCCGACAATTGTTCAAAGCTCGTCTCATCTCCCAATCGGAGATAAAGCGCGGCTTTCTGATGAGGATTCTCCCCGTAGCGCAGATCTTGAATCTTGGACAATCTCAGGGTCATTACCGGTGGAAATGATTCTTTCTCAGATTGAAAAGCCTCCGAAATCGCCGCGTCGTAAGAGGCGGTATATTCAAAAGCCCGGCCAGACAAAGCCTTGCGGTAAGATAAACTCAATTTTCCCGCTCCAAGCTCTAATTCTTTAAGGACTTCTGGATAATCTTTTGGAGAAACGACCACCGAGACGTGTTCAAAATTTTTAGCGGCGGCGCGAATTAAGGCCACGCCTCCGATATCGATTTGCTCAACGACCTCGGGTTCAAAAGCGGAAGCCGCTTTTTGAGCCGTTTCTGAAAAGGGATAGAGGTTGACGCAAACCAAATCAATTGGCGCAATCAGATGTTTCGCCATGTCTTTGAGGTCTTCTTCGTTTTGGCGCCGCATCAAAATTCCGCCGAAAATTAAGGGATGAAGAGTTTTGACTCGGCCAGAAAAAATTTCCGGAAATCCCGTAACCTCTTCGACCGTTAAAACCGATATTCCATTATTTTTCAAAACCTCGGCGGTGCCGGAACTGGAAACAATCTCAAAACCTAAATTCACGAGACCCTTGGCAAAAGCGACAATCCCTCGCTTATCGGATACCGAAATAAGAGCGCGCTTCTTGACTCCGGAATTTTGTGGCGCTTTAATTCTCGTCCCCGTTTCTGAGACTTCGATTTTTCCCTCCAAAAAAAGCCGGACCGCCTTGGGATAGAGCCGATGCTCAATTTCCCGAACCCTCTCCGACAAGCTTTCGGCGTCATCGGAATCAAAAACCGGAACCGCTTCTTGAAGAATAATCTTGCCGCGGTCATAGTCTTGATCGATTAAATGAACCGTGCAGCCTGAAACCCGAACTCCGGACTTGATAACCTCTTGGTGAACCCGAAGCCCGTAAAGGCCCTTTCCGCCAAAAGCCGGCAATAGCGAAGGGTGGATGTTTAAAATTTTCCATGGGAAGGCCTTGATGAGTTTAGGGCCAATTTGAATCATAAATCCGGCCAAACAAATTAAATCGATCTTTCTTTTTTGACATTCCTCAACCAAGCGTTGATCATAGTCTCCAAGATTTTTAAAATCCGAAGGACTGAGAACCAAGGATTCAATGCCGGACAGAGCCGCGCGTTTAAGAACCCCCGCTTTCTGCTGGTTTGACACCACTAAAGCGATTTCGCCGCCCAAGCGTTTTGATTTCGCGGCATCAATTAACGCCTGGAAATTCGTCCCTTCCCCAGAGGCGAAAACAGCGATTTTTTTCATATGATTTCGGCTCCATTCATCCCCTTGCGGATTTCTCCGATGACGAAAGACCCCTGCAAAATCTTAAGGGCTTCTAAAACCGCTTGGGGTCTGAGGATAACGACCATCCCGATTCCCATATTGAAGGTCCGCCACATATCCGATTCGGAAACGTTTCCCCGGCGCTTAATTTCGCAAAATATTTCAGGGACCCGCCACAAACGGCGGTCAAAAAAAGCTCGGCATTGGGAGGGCAGGATTCTTGGCACGTTTTCAATGAGGCCCCCACCCGTAATATGGGCCAGTCCCAAAATCCGATGGCCACGCTTTTTAAGGCCGCGCGCGAGTTTTTCAATATCGGAAACGTAAATCTTGGTTGGAGTCAAAAGCCTGGGCGCATATTTTTTAAGAAGAGAACCCTTGAAAACGCTCCTAACCAGAGAAAATCCGTTTGAATGAACGCCGGAAGACGGAAGCCCCAAAATGACGTCTCCGCGGGCGATTTCTTTTCCATCGATAAGATTTCTCTTATTGACCATGCCGACAGAAAACCCCGCCAAATCATATTCTCCTTCCCGATAAAAGCCCGGCATTTCCGCGGTTTCTCCGCCCAAAAGAGTCATTTTTGCCTGGCGACAGCCTTCTAAAATCCCAGATAAAATTTTTTTTGATTTTTGAAGATTGAGGCGGCCGGTGGCGTAATAATCCAAAAAAAAGAGCGGCTTTGCTCCGCAGGTGATGAGATCGTTAACGCACATGGCGACCAAGTCGATTCCGACGGTGTGATGCCGGTCTGTCTCAAAGGCGATTTTAAGTTTGGTCCCCACTCCATCGGTTGAGGCCACCAATTGATACGGCCCCGGGCCGTCCAATTTTAAATCAAAAAGCCCGGAAAACCCGCCGATAGCGGGCGCGCGTTTTTGGATGAAATCGACCAAACGATCGGCCTTGTCAATATCAACCCCGGATTTTTTATAACTGATGGGCAACGGGCTCATTTTGAGGGTCGGCCGTTATCCAACGGATAGAGAGACGACGCTCCCTCGCCCATGCTCGTTCGGCTTCCGGGTTTGACCGCTGGGGTCCCTTCGTGGCAAAGGGGACAAGCCGCCGGGTTAAAGGTCTCAATCTTGATCTTAAGAAGGCTCTCAAGCGGAACTTTAAACTGATGAGGCCCCAAGCCGCGGTCGGCAATCGACAAAACCGACAAGGTTTGAACCCCTTTTAAATCAGCCATATCGATAACTTCCTGGGAAGAGCCGCCGGTGGTCACCACGTCTTCAACGACGACGCATTTTTGACCCTGAGATAAAGAAAACCCGCGCCGCAAAACCATCTTCCCGTTTTCGCGCTCCGCAAAGAAATGACGAACCCCCAAAGCTTTCGCGACCTCTTGACCGATGACGATGCCGCCGATGGCCGGAGAAAGAACCAAATCCGGTTTTTCCTTGAGCTTTTCCGCCAAGGATTTCCCCAGTCTCTCCGCGATTTGAGGGTCCGAAAGAAGAAGAGCGCATTGGAGATATTGGCCGCTATGAAGGCCCGAGGACAAAAGGAAATGTCCGTTTAACAAGGCGCCGCGATCGACAAATAATTTCCTCAATTCTTCAGAATTCATGGTAACACCGAATTAACATCTGCCGGTTCCTCGGGTTTCGAAGATTGCGTTTCCACATCCGCCTTTTGCGCCTCAGGCTTTGCCTTTAATTGGCTCCGCGCTTGAGACCCACGCGCGCCATTCTCCTTTAAAAATTTAACCACATTATGATGATGCCTTTTTTCGGCCCACATTAGAGCCGTAAAGCCTTTTTCATCGCGAGCGTTTAAAGAAGCCCCGTGCTTAAAAAGGAGTTTCACTATATCTAAATGTCCCTTATCGGCCGCAATCATCAAAGCGGTATCTCCATCGCGGTTGGTCATCGTCAGATGCGCGCCCGCCTTAAGCAATATCTCGGCGGTATCGGTTTGCCCTTCATATGCCGCCCACATAAGCGGGGTAAAGCCGTAGGAATCTGCGGCATTGATGTCAACTCCTTGGCGAATTAAGGACCGAACCCGGTCATCATCCCCATCTCTTGCGGCTTTAAAAATCGCTTTTGAGGAAGAATTGTAAGACTCTCGGCGAGGCTCAGATGAAGCGACTGAAACTGAAGCGTTGTTTCTGAGCGCCGCGGTAATAAGACTAATTACTTCTGGATTATGGGCTGAGCCAAAACAATCCGCCCAATCCAAGACTGTTTTATCACTAATGCATTTATCGCAAACAGCATGAACATTCGCCCCATGGTCGAGAAGGAGCTTAACAATATTCGGATGGCCCCGCCACGCCGCCCACATTAAAGGCGTTCCGCCCCACATTGAATCGATCGCTTCGATATTAGCGCCGTGAGACAGAAGTATTCGAACGATTTCCTCATTCTTAGAATCTTTCTCCATACTCCCAGAAGCCAACACGAGAGGTGGAAGGTCTCCGCCACTCTGACCAAAATGCGGTAGAAAATAGGTAGCCGACGCATTCACATCGGCGCCATGATCAATCAAGAATTTAACCATGGGGATATCTTTCTCTCCGATCGCCGTAATTAAGGGCGTTGATTTATCCGTTAACTGGACAAAGGGACACACAAGACCAAATGGATACCACACGAGGGGAATCCAACACCAACGCAAATCTTGCGCGTGATATCTGGCGTTAATATTATTCCCTTGGCCAAGATCTTCTTGAACTCTTTGCTGATCTCCCGCTCGCACCGAGCGGATAATCGGAGCGGGCGCGCAACTGGCCAAAATGACGGCGATAGAAAAAAATATAAAACCTGTTTTAAGTAGTCTCATCTTTACTCCTACATTTTAGGCGCTTGAAATTCATCCTGAGAAGGTTGTTGCTTTGCGGGGCTTATCTGGCAGTTAGAGGAGATTTCCATTTTTTTGCAACGTTGGGCGAATTTGGGGCCGCGCGGGGCCATCTCTTCGCACCACCGGGCTATTTTCTGGCAACGGACGCTCATTTGATTCCCGTCATTTCCCTGATTCTGAGATTCCGGACCGTTTAAACTGGCCTCCTCTTTTTCTTTCGCCAACTCATCGGCATTTCCAAAGCTATATCCAAGCTGAAAAACGACCGTATGCACGTTGGAATTGGATCCGGAAGACTGTTTTAATTCTTGAAGAAATGTCCCTAGACTCCAATCGTTGATGAGAAGGTCCAACCCGTAAGAAGTCGATGTCTCGGTTGGAATCTGTTGAGAAATAGTGCTGTTGGTCCCACCCCCAAAATTACCGGTCATGGAAAAATTCCCTGAAAGAGACTGCATCATGACGAAAGGCGCGAGCCTAGCGCTTTGACCGAGCTTAATATTGCCCTGAAGGCCGAATTGCCCGCCCGCCAAAAACGAACCCATGGAGCCAAACTGCCCAGATTGAAGACTCGAAGCGGTGTTGGTCATATTAAACCCTTGAAAAGCGGGGCCGCCGAAAAGAATCAAACCTCCGTTCTCGCCGCCTAACTGGACTTCGAGATTGGTCGAAAAACCGCCCATGGTCATATAGCCCTTTTCGCCAGCGCTTTGCATATTAAAACTGCCAAGACCTAAATCACCGGCGAAATCCCAGGCGACGACATCGTTAAAAGAATAGCGGAAACTGCCGGAGGCTCCACCAAGACCCATATTGACCCCTGGGGCTGAAATGCTGGCCCCCATGCCGTTAATTTGTCCGTCAAAGCGTCCCGACTCGAAATAGGGATAGGGAATGGGCGCGGGCGATATTTGAAAGCTGTTACTTTGTTGCGCCGACGCGGGGAAAGCCAAACCACAAAAAAGAACCGCCATCAGAATTTTTTTCATTGATCTCCTGGAATCATCTATTTAACAGATTTCAGGGCGCCGAGGATTTTTTCCGCCGACGCCTTGGGGTCTTTCGCCTCAATGATAGGACGCCCGACGACGATAAAATCAATTCCCAGATTCCCGGCCTCTTCCGGCGTCATGACTCGTTTTTGATCATGAACCTTTTCTCCTGCGGGGCGAATGCCGGGAGTCACGAATTTGGGAGAAAAATTTTTAAGAGCTCGGCGTAAAAATTCCACTTCGTGTCCGGAACAGATGATCGCGTCCGCCCCGTTTTTGAGGCCCAGGTGAGCCCAGTTTTTAACTAAAGAAGTTAGGCTGGCGCGCTCATGAAAAATGCGAACGTCTTCTTTTCTAAAACTCGTCAAGACCGAAACCCCCCACAATTGGGGGCGCGGGCTAATGGCCGCCGCCGCCCTGATCATCTCCGGTCCTCCGGAGAGATGAACGGAAATTGATTCGACGCCCAGCTTCCCCGCTTCCTTGACCGCGCCCGCCACTGTTTGGGGGATATCTAACAGTTTTAAATCCAAAAACACTTTTCCGCCATAGCGCTGAACCATTTCGACGGCCTTTTTCCCCTCGGAAATAAAAAGTTTAAGACCAATCTTGTAAAAATGAACGGTTCCCTTCAGATTTTTGAGCAAGGCTTCTTCTTTTTTGATATCTCCGACGTCTAAAGCGACGATGAGTTCCGTCATCAGGCTCCACTCCCCACCGCAGCAGATAAACTGTCAAACCCATTGGATTTAAGCAGATCCTCGAGATCCGAAAGTATTTCAGAGACAATCCCAGGCCCCCGGTATACCAGGGCGGTGTAAATTTGAATCAAGCTTGCGCCAGCCCGGATTTTCTCAAAAGCGTCCGCCCCCGAAAAAACGCCGCCGACTCCGATAATGGGAATTTGGCCTTGGGTCATTCTGTAGATTTTAGCGATTATTTGAGTCGAAATAAACCTCAAAGGCGCGCCGCTCAGCCCCCCGCGCCGCTGCGGGGCTTCCGGCGGAAGGCCTGGTCTTTGAAGCGTCGTATTGGTCGCGATTAGTCCCGAAGCCAATTTGAGCGCGATTTCGCACAAAGCCTCGATATTTTTTTCCTCTAAATCCGGAGAGATTTTAATCAAAATCGGTTTTTTTCTTGGGTTTTCCGCCTGAAGAGAAATCAAAATTCTTTCCAGGTGCCTTCTTTCCTGCAAATCTCTGAGTCCCGTCGTATTGGGAGAGCTGACGTTCACGGCAAAATAATCGCCATAAGGCTCCAAGATTTTAAAAATTTCCGCGTAGCGGGAAGGAGCCTCTTCTGCCGGGATCTCGGCATTAAGCCCCAAATTAATCCCAATTGGAACAGAGTGATACTTAAGCCTTGAAAGTCTCTTTGAAACTTTTTCGACTCCTTCGCTGTTAAAACCCATGCGGTTAATCAAGGCTTCGTATTCGGGAATCCGAAAAAGCCTGGGTTTGGGATGCCCCGGTTGCGGTTTGAGCGTGACGGCCCCAACCTCGATAAAGCCAAAACCTAATTGCGGAAGAAAGCGAAGAAGTCTGCCCTCTTTGTCAAAGCCGGCGGCAAGCCCGATTGGATTTTCAAAATTAAGGCCCAAAACATGAGAGCCAAGAATGGACGAGGCTCGCTTTCGCCATAAAAGCGCGGCTGTCTGTTGGGAAAAGGGGAGACGAGAGGTAAATTCCGTCGCAGAGACAATCCAATCATGAGCGGTTTCCGGGTCTAATCGGGACAAAAGGGGATAAACCCATCGTTCGTAATAATTAGGCATTATCTTGGGCGCGGAAAACAATTTTTCCAGAGACAATCGTTGAATGAACGCGGCCTTTAAGCTTCATCCCGACAAAGGGGCAATTGGAGCTTTTAGAGGCAAAGGGAGGCTTCACTTTCCAAGACCCGTTTGGATCAAGCAAGGTCACGTCTCCATCAGAACCGATTTTGAGCGTCCCTTTATTGTGAAGCCCCAAAATTTGCGCGGGTTTTAAACTCATCCGCTCGACCAATTGCCTAGGACTCAATATTTTTTTGTGGACCAGATAAGTCAAAGCCAGGCCAAGAGAAGTCTCAAGGCCGATAACTCCAAAAGGAGCCTTAAAAATTCCCAGCGATTTTTTCGCCGGGCGATGCGGGGCATGATCGGTCGCAATCGCATCCAAGGTCCCATCTTTAAGGCCCTCTTGAACCGCTGCGACATCCAATCTCGATCTCAAGGGCGGATTCATTTTAAAATTAGGATCGCGATCGGGGATATCCGCATCCGACAAAGAGAAATGGTGGGGGGAAGCCTCGGCGGTCACAAAAACTCCGCGCTTTTTAGCCGCGCGGATGGCCTCCACGCTTTGGGCCGAACTCACGTGCGCGATATGGACTCTGGCGCCAGTCAATTCCGCCAAAATTAAATCCCGCGACACCATGCTGGTCTCAGACGCCCAAGGAACCCCCGAAATTCCTTTTTTTTGTGCTGGCAAGCCTTCATTGAGCGGACGACCGAGGCTGAGGTTTAAGTCTTCGCAATGGGAAATGATGAAAGAGCCGATTTCTCGGGATTTTTCTAAAGCTCGGCGCATAAGCCCCGAATCCATCACCGGACGGCCATCGTCGGTAAAAGCGAGGGTTCCTCTCTCTTTAAGCTTTTTAAAATCGCTCAGAATCCGTCCTTCTAACTGCTTAGTGATTGCCGCGGCAAAAAAGATATTCGGGCCTTTTATTTTTTTCGCTTTCTTCTGAAGCCAACGCAAAATTTTAACGCCATCAAGCGGAGGATGGGTATTGGGCATCGCAACGACCGTGGTCACTCCGCCCTTTAAGGCCGAGAGGGCCCCGGTCTCAAGTGTCTCATCGTCTTCCCCGCCCGGCTCGCGAAAATGCACGTGCATGTCAATAAGCCCCGGGAAAACCCACAGGCCTTCGGCGTTGAAAGTTTCAGCGTCGACAGTTTTAGCGTCAAGGCGGCCGAGCTTGAGTATGGATTTAACCCGCCCGTTTTCAAGCAGAATATCGCATTTCTCATCCAAATCCTGGGAGGGATCGATTAAACGCCCGCAGGTAATGAGAAGCCGCTTTGAACTCATGACCTCGATTCAATCAATTGTTCGGGGCTCTCTTCAAGATGGGAAAATCAAGGACGCCTGGCTAGCGCCTCTCCGGAGGAGCGAATTTTAGAAAGGTCTTCAATTAATTTCCCCGCCCAGGCATAGACGTTCTGCTCTCTAAGAACTTGCCGCATCATCTGCATTCGCCTTTTTTGCTCTTCTTCCGGCATCTCCAAAGCATAGCGGATGGAATCAGCCAATTGCTCTGCGTCATAGGGATTAACCAATAGGGCATCGCGCAATTCTCGGGCCGCTCCGGTAAAGCGGCTTAAAATCAACGCGCCCTTTTCATCTTCCCGAGAGGCGACAAATTCTTTCGCGACTAAATTCATCCCGTCATGAAGGGAGGTGACCATGCAAAGGTCCGCGGCCTTGTAAAAAGGCGCGATTTCTTCATGACTGTGATGCTTTTCGATAAAGACAATCGGTTTCCATGCCTTATCTTCCTTGGTCTTAAATTTCCAATTAATTCTTTCCGCCTCCGCTTCCAGTTCCATCGCCAAATCGTGATAGCGCTTAATATGCGTTCGGCTCGGGGCTCCGATTTCTACAAGAGAAAACTTCCCGATATATTGCGGATATTTTTCCAAAAATTTTTCAACTCCGCGAAAACGCTCGGCAATCCCCTTCGTGTAATCGATGCGGTCAACTCCAATAGCGAAAAAATCCCCCGAGAGGCCCAACTCTTTAAACAGAACCTCTTTGGAGGGATATTCCGGGGGATGGGGATTATGCGGTAGCGGAAAAGCGATGCTAATCGGATAGGGTTTAACCTGGGTCAAATGCCCGTCGCGCTGAACCGCGAAGCGTTCCCAATCGATGCGGGACTCAAGGCTGACGTCGACAGTCTCTAAAAAATTATTGCAGTGAAATTGGGTATGAAAACCGATGAGATCAGCCCCCAACATTCCATTGAGAATATCTCTCTGCCAAGGGCATATCCCAAAAGCCTCGGGATTCGGCCAGGGAATATGCCAAAAGATGGCAATGCGGGCGTCCGGACGGGCCTCTTTAATCATCCTGGGCAGAAGAGCGAAATGGTAATCCTGGATCAAAACCACAGGCTCTGAAGAAGACTCCATTTCCGCGAGCAAGGATTCTGCAAATCTTTGGTTAACCTCTTGATATTGCTTCCAATCCTCCGCGCGAAAGATAGGCCGCGTGTGGGCGATATGGCAAAGCGGCCAAAGGCCTTCATTGGAAAATCCGTAGTAATAGCCTTCTTCTTCCTCCTTGCTGAGCCAAAGCCTTTTTAAAGTGTATTGAGGAGATTCCGGGGGCACGGAAATCTTTCCTTGCTCGTCAGAAGTTTCCTTATCCGCGTCTCCAGAGGCCTGGGCCAGCCACAGTCCGCCGCAGGCAAGCAAAATAGGCTCGATACCCGTCACCAGCCCGCTCGCCGGGGTGACGACCTCGATTTTTCGTCCGCGCCGGACATGCATATACGGCTCCCGGTTGGCCACGACAAACAGCGGCTTTGAACCCAGCTTGTTTTTGACATGCTCGCGCAGAAGCTCAGGGGTCCAAATTGATTCCGCGTTTTGCCTTAGTTTCGCTTCCGTCTCCGCCGCCTTTCGCGCTGAAATTAAACTCCGGGCCAAACTCTCCGCCTCCGAGGCCAAGGGCTTAAACAAGCTGGTCGGTATCTGGGGGGGCTCTGAAGAATCCTCGGTTCTTAGTCGCCTCATCCATTCCGCCATCTGCGTAATCGGGGCCTTTAAGTTCCAACGAATAATCCACAAACTGATTAAAGAAATCAAAAAGGCGTTAAACAAAAGCCTAAAAAACGTGTGCCGCCACATATCCAATAATTTGTCTTTGATAAAGGAGGCGTCATGGACCAAGATCAAGCTCCCCAAGACCGAGCCATGGAAAGAAATAGGCGCGGCATAGACATGGAGCAATTTCCCTCCGACAGAAAACACCAAGGTCCTGGGGCTAATCAAAGAAAAGACGTCGACTTGATCCAGAAGAAGCTTAAGCGAACCTTTGAGGCGCGGGGTATAGGCCAGCGGAACCCCGGCCTCATTGAGAACCACAATTCCGATTAAACGTTCTCGATTCCCAAACTTGCGAACCACCTGTCCCAGACGCCTTTTATCGTTTTTTTGGAGCATCGGCGCCGAAATTTCCTGGAGGGTTTCCGATAATATTTCAGCCTGGCTATTGAGGTCTCTAAAAAGGTGGTGTTTTTCTTGCTGGGTTTGAAGGTAGGTCGAGCCGGCGGTGACCAAAGCCGCCGCTAAGACTAGCGCCGAAACTAATTTAAAAGTAATCCGAATCACAAAACTCTCTTAAAATTTTAGAAAAAAAACGAAACTACAAATGATGGTGGTAATGATGGCGACGGCGATGCGCGGAACGCCGGACCCAGGCATAATAGCGCCGGTGATAGCGCCGCCTTGAGGGAACGATGCCGCCGTAATAGCGATAGGTCAAACGCCCAATGTTAATGATAAATTGTTTTGCCGGGCGATAAGCGCGGTTTTTCCCCGTCAAAACCGCCAAAATAAAATCTCCCTTAGGGGTCAGGATGATGGCGGAATCATGGCAGGCGCGCCTTTCCAAACCTGTTTTATGAGCGATTTCCCAGCCCGCCGGAAGGGCCTTGGCTAAACGAGAACGAACCGGCTTTCTTAAAAGCAAATAATCCATCATTAGGCGGCTTGAGGTCGTATCAATCATCTGGCCTTGATAGATTTTCCGCAACAGCATCGCCATTTCGGAAACCGTGGTATAATTTTCCCGAGCGACATGGCCGCTTCTCAAACTCATCCCTTGCCGATGAATCTGGGTCTCAACAAGGCCCACGCGGGGAAGCTGGCTTTGAATATAGGGAATCCCGCCCACGGCCTCGATGAGCATATTGGCGGCGGTGTTGTCGGACTCACGGATCAGATGATCCAAAAGTTGCGAAATGGTCAGCCGAGTTCCATCGGGCTGCCACTTGAGGGTCCCGGAACCCCCAACCCGATTGTGGCGATGCAAAACCATCGTTTGGCTCAAAGACAAATCTCCCGCATGGATTCTGCTAAAAACGGCGATCATGATGGGGACTTTAATCAAACTAGCCGCCGGAAAAAGCTCGTTAGGGTGATAGGTCCAGGTCTGCCCCGTCTTTAAATCTTCTAGATACACCGCGACGTTTCCCCGATAGCTGGAAGCCATTTTTTTCAAATGCGCCGTTAACTGCGTCCAAGCCTCGGGCGTAATCGCGGGCAATGAGTTTCCCAAGGAATGAAGACTTGCGGCTTGAGTCAAAGAGGAAGAAGGATCCGGAGAAACGGCATCTCGAACTGGAAAGTCATTGGGAGAATAAGAGGCACTCGCATCTTCCCAAGAAAGGTCTTTGCCTAAAAAATAACCCGTTCCGGAAAGAAGGCAAGCGCATAAGACAAGCGTTCTGCGAAGATTCCACCGCTCAAAGCCTAGAGAAGCCATTCCAACCTTAAAGGTAGCAGACAAACCGCTTTTACGCAAGGGTTGTTTCATTTCTAAACTTGAGCGGAGCGTTGATCGGAAAACGCCAGTTTCTCTCCCGAGGGATCGACCTCGACATAAATAGTCACCCCAGCCTTGAACTTCTTGCGGAGTATATCTTCGGCCAAAACGTCTTCCACCATGCGCTGAATCGTTCGATGGAGAGGCCGCGCGCCGGAGTTGACGTCAAAGCCGTTCTTAACGAGAAACTTTTCGCTCTCCGGCGTAAACTCAATTTTGAACCCTTGGGTTTCCACCTTGGAGCGCACCTGTCCCAGCATCAGCTTGACTATTTGGGTCATCTCGTCTTCTCCCAGAGGATGGAACACGATGATTTCATTAATGCGGTTGATGAACTCGGGATTAAAGGTTTGCTTGACCTCGTCCATCACAGTGTCGCGCATCTTCTGGTAGTCCTTGGTTTCGGCATCGTTGGTCGCGACAAAGCCAAGAGATTTGCCGCGGGTAATGAGGCGCGCTCCGACGTTGGAGGTCATGATTAAAACCGTATTTTTGAAACTGACCTTGTGCCCCAAATTATCGCTTAAAATTCCATCGTCCATGACCTGAAGCAGGATATTGAAAATATCGGAATGGGCTTTTTCGATTTCATCGAGCAAGACCACCGAATAGGGCTTTCGGCGAACCGCCTCGGTCAACTGCCCGCCCTCTTCGTAGCCGACATATCCCGGAGGCGCCCCAATCAAGCGCGACACGGCGAATTTTTCCATGTATTCCGACATGTCGATGCGAATCATCGCCTCTTCATTTCCGAACATAAATTCCGCCAAGGTTCGGGCGAGTTCCGTTTTTCCGACGCCGGTCGGCCCCAAGAATAAAAACGATCCAATCGGCCTCTTCGCGTCTTTCAAGCCCGCTCGCGCTCGGCGAATGGCCTGGGAAATGACCCGAATCGCCTCTTCTTGACCGATCACGCGCTTGTGCAAGGCCTCTTCCATATGGACCAATTTCTCGGTCTCGGATTCCGTTAGATTCGTCACTGGAACGCCAGTCCAGCGAGACACCACCTTGGCGATATCCTCGGCGCTGATGGTCGGAACCACCTCTTCGCGCTTTTCCCGCCATTTTTTCTTCGAGTCTTCCAGGGCCTTGCGCAATTCTTTTTCTTTGTCCCTAAGTCGAGCGGCTTTTTCATATTCCTGATTAGAAATGGAGCTTGATTTGTCCTTGACGACGGCCTCGATTTCGGTTTCGCGTTCTTTAAATTCCGGCGGCATCTGCGTTGTCTGCAATCGCGCGCGCGAGCCCGCCTCATCGATGAGATCAATGGCTTTATCCGGCAAGAAGCGTTCAGAGATGTAGCGGTCGGCTAGTTCGGCTGCCGCGCGAAGCGCCTCATCGGAATATTTTATTTTGTGATGGGACTCGTATTTGTCTTTCAGCCCCTGGAGAATTGAAATCGTATCTTCAACCGAGGGAGGGTCCACCACCACCGGCTGAAAACGCCTCTCCAAAGCCGCGTCATGCTCGATGTATTTGCGATATTCATCCAAGGTTGTCGCGCCAATACATTGAAGTTCGCCGCGAGACAAGGCGGGCTTAATCATGTTGGAGGCGTCTATGGCTCCCTCGGCGGCGCCGGCGCCGATCACCGTATGAAGTTCGTCAATAAAGAGAACGACCGAATTTTTAGAACGGCGAATTTCTTCGATGATATTTTTAAGCCTTTGCTCGAACTCGCCTCTATATTTAGTTCCGGCGACGACCAAGGCTAAATCCAAAGTCAAAACGCGCTTGCCGGCCAAAATTTCAGGGATATCGCCGGAGGCGATTTTCTGAGCCAAGCCCTCCACAATCGCGGTCTTCCCGACACCAGGATCTCCGATCAAAACGGGATTATTTTTAGTTCGGCGGGCCAGAATCTGAATCATCCGCTCAATTTCATCGGCGCGCCCGATCACCGGATCGAGTTTTCCCTCGCGAGCCATCACCGTCAAATCGCGGCCAAATTCATCTAAGGTCGGCGTTTTTGATTTTGCCTTGGGTCCGCCTGGAGACGGGACAGCCGAGGCTCCCGCGCCGGATTGAGGGCTTTGGCCCTCGCCCAATAAATTTAAAACTTCCTCGCGAACCACTTCCAACCGCAGGCCCAAATTTTCCAGCACGCGCGCGGCCACGCCTTCTTCTTCGCGAATGAGGCCCAACAATAAATGTTCGGTGCCCACGTAGGAATGTCCCATATGTTGAGCTTCCTCGACGGCATACTCCAAAACTTTTTTCGCCCTAGGCGTGAAAGGAATTTCTCCCAAGAGCATGACATTGTCGCCGGTGCCGACGATCTTTTCGATCTCGCTGCGAACCCGCCTAAGATCGACGCCTAGATTCGCGAGTACCTGGGCCGCCACGCCTTCGCCCAAAGCGATGAGACCCAGCAAAATATGTTCGGTGCCGACATAATCATGGTTGAGGCGTTTGGCTTCTTCCTGGGCGATGAGGATAACCCTTTGCGCTCTCTCAGTGAAACGATTAGACATAATAAGCTCCGTTTTTTAGATAAATGACCAGTCGCCGAACCTCTAGGTTATATTATAAGGAATATCTATTGCAAATCTGTTAAACTTTCGGCGCCAACGCGACAATCTGCGCCCACAACTCCCCCACTCCATGATAGCGCTTTTCGGGATCGGGATTAAGGGCTCTATCAAAGATTTCATCTAAAGCCGCAGCCGGAAGACCGGGAATTCCCAACGAAGATATTTTGAGGCGCTTTCCCTGAACCTTATGGACCAAAAAAGCGTTCCCCTCTCCTTCAAACGGCAATTTTCCGCTCAACATTTCAAAAAAACAAACTCCCAAGGAAAAAATGTCGGACTCTCGACGAATCTGATCCCCATCCGCTTCGGGGGCCATATACACGGGAGTTCCGGCTAATACGCTTGACTGGGTTTTGACCAAGGTGCTTTTGGCTTGCCCGGCCACTCCAAAATCCATTACTTTAACAGTATTGCCCTCTCCCACCATGATATTGGAGGGTTTAATATCCCGGTGAACGACTCCCTGGCGGTGCGCATAATCGACGGCGCGGCACACTGAGTGAAAAATTCGGCCAGCGGCGGGAAAATCAAGCCGCCCCGACTCTTTGAGAATTTGTTGAAGGGTTTTTCCCTTGACAAACTCAAACACCAAATAAAGGTCCATTCCCTCTTCGACGATGGAATAAATTTCGACGATATTTTCATGGCGAAGCCGCGCCACCAAACGCGCCTCGGAAATAAAGCGTTTTCTTTCCTCTGGATCGCCTTTGATTTGATCTCGCAACTTTTTAACCGCGACTTTTCTTTCTAAAAACCGATCCCGCGCCTCATAGACTACTCCCATTCCCCCTTCGCCTACGCGGCCGATTTTTTCATAGCGAGACCAAAAGTCTCCCGCGCGAATTAATTTTGAAGGCGATTTCTTTAACACCTCCGAGCGGTAGAAAAGGATATGCAAAACCCCCAAAGCGACGAGAATGCCCCCAATCATCGAGAGAGCAAAAAGGCTAAAAAAGGTTTTTTTCTTCCACCATCCCGACAATCTATTCCCAGAGCCCTGGGCGCCCGGATCGCTAAACAAAGGCAAAAGCCCCGAGGGCCCGGCCTTTAAAGCATCGGCATAGATATTTTTAAAGCGCGAATCTAACGAGGCCGCCTGAGACAAGGCGCTCAGCGAACCGTTGGAATCTCCCAAACCCGCCAAAGCAAAAGCGCGGTTTTCATAGCCAAAGGCGTCGGAGGGATTATTGGAAAGAACAAAGCCGGAATCCGAAAGAGCTTCCCTGTACTTTTTCAATTTATTGAAAGCCCAAGCGCGGGTGTCCAAGGCGACCGGGTTTCCCGGCGCCAAGCCCAAGGCAAAGCTGGAATCATAGATAGCGTCCGCATAACGCTGGGTGCGAATCTCGGCGATCGCGCGATCATTCCAAGACTCGGCCGAAGCTGGATTTAAGCGGATGGCCTGGCTTAAAATCTCAATGGCCTGCTGGTTATGATCTTGGGACATCAAGTCTTTTGACTGCCGGATTAATTCAAATGAGCGCTGAAGTTCATCCGGGGTTGGCGGAGTAGAGGACACGTTAGCATTAGGGGCGGCATGAGCCCCAGCCATCCATATCCACGCGAAAATCGAAAGAAATAAGCCCATGATTTAATGGGAAGCCGGAATGCGGGATCCTCCCGGGCCATCGGTCAAAGGAACAAAGGTGTTGACCAAAACGTCAAAGGCGGGACGATAGGCGTGATACCCCGCATGAGTGGCGGGATAAATCAAGACGTAAAATCCCGATTCCATCGGAACGACGACATATGAGTGCTCTCTGAGATTAACTAATTTTCCGGTTTGAGTGTCTTTTGATGCGCCCCAGGGCGTATTTTGCGGAACCGGGACGGGAGACAAGACTCTAAAGTATTTTGCCTTGCGGTTTCCGCTGAGCAATATCTCTTGTTCGGAGTCGAGCATAATTCTCTGGGGGCCGTAAACGTGGGTTAACATTTGATGGATGTAATCCTCGGCATCCGCATAAATTTCAATGGAACCGTCTCTCAACAAATGCGGAGCGTAATCAGAATACCAGCGAACGCTCAGGCTTGGAATTCCCAGATAGAAGCGCCCATCGAAGGGGCCGAGAAAATCGGTGTTCTCGTAATGATGTCCCTCTTGATCCGTGATGACATTCCATCCCCACGGAACCATGCATTTAAAATCTTTGTGAATGCCGGTGTAAGAAACGTATTTAGGAGGTCCGCAGGAAATAGAAATAGAAAGCAAAATAAGTAACGGAAAGCGACGGGAAAAAGCAGAAAGAAACGTTTGTTTCTCGCCACTCTCTATCTTGTGTTTCACTTCTCGTTCTATTTTGCGCTCTCCGTTTCTTTCCATTCCAGCCACAGAAGAAATATAGCAGGAAGAGAGGATTTTGTCGAGACCTAGGCGTTGTCTAATCTTCCTGACCGCGATATCCTTTTTTTCCTAGGAAGTTGACTGTGACCGTCGCCATCGGCGAATAGGTTTTTGGATAATTGGCTTGTTCTATCGGCCAGGTCATTCCAGCCCCCCAGGTCACCGCGTAGGAATCATTATTGGGCCAGGTCATTTCAAGCCCAGCATCTCCCCACAGATAAGACCAAGACGGAGAGTTGGCGCTGCCATAAAACAAACTTTGTCCGGACTGAGACTCGCCTGATAATTCGAGAATATATCCCAAACCCCATTGATCATTAAAAACCTGCTCTAGGCAAAGGCTGTAATTTAAGAGGTTTCCATTGACGACACTCATCGGGTGAAGAGCGGATTGAATTCCGTTGTTGAATCCAAACCCGGTTTCAACCGATGTCGGATTTTCAATGTAGTCTCCCACCTGGGCGTATAGTGAAAACGGCTTAAAGCGCTTGCGCATGAGTAATTGAATGGACTCATCAAAAGTTCCCGAACCCGTTTGATCGGCTCCGTTGAGATTCGCATTGAGGTTTTGATATTGGCCAGTGGGCAGGACAAATAGAGCCTCCATCGAAACGGCGGGGCGAGCCCAAAAATGGTAGGTATCGGCGTCTTCGATGATTTCCCGCTTAAACCACATCGTTGTATCGCCAACCCCGGAAGCGTTAACGCCTGGAAGCTGGTTTTCGACCAAAGGAATTGAAATGGAAAAATCCCAACCTTGGCCAACACCCAAATCGAGCCTTTGCGGCATAAATAAAGACGCCATATGCTCGTTGGGCTTTTGTTGATCATAAACCCATGGCTCGACAAAATCGGAACCCAGAGGCTCAGCTTCGGCGGTACCGGTATAAAACGGCCCACTGGTGGCCGGCCCCCAGCGGTTATCCCCACCGTCATCAGACCACAGGGGCGAAGTCAAACAAATCAGGCCAGCGCCCAAAATGAGCGCGCGCATCATTTTCATATTGGATGTATTTTAGCAAGTTTGCCGATATTTGATTTTTCATCCCAAGACCGCTATCATTTATATTCTAATGTCTGATTCCGCGCTTCCCAAAAATTATTTTAAAAGGCCCCTAGGCTTGGCCCTATCCGGCGGCGGGGCCTTGGGAAGTTGGCAGGCCGGAGCCTTATCCGCGCTAGAAAAAAAATTCGGGCTTTCTTTTGACTCCATCGTTTGTTTTAGCGCTGGGGCCCTCAACGGGGCGGCTTTTGCCTTGGGCGTTATCGATGTCGCGATAGAACGTTGGAAAAATAGCGGCCAAAAAAAAATATTAAAATTCTCCCCTCATTTGTCGCCACTGTCTATCTTTTCCAATCAGCCGATTTTTCACAATGCCGATTACGCCCTAGACGAAGAAAAATCAAAAAAAAATTTGCGCTCCAAATTAACGGTTTTAAGTTTATCGAGAGACCGGCAAAAAAGGGTAGAGAGAGTTTTTGAGCCCAACGGCCGCTGGGACGGACCTCTTTTGCCTTGGCTGGTGGCCAGCTCTTCAATTCCCGTGATTTTCCCGCCGGTCAGACTCTCCCATCAAGGACAAGAAGGTTTTTTTATTGACGCCGGAGTTTCTTCCCCTGAACCAATGAGTTTTAAGTCTTTAAGCGGCTGTAAAGACGTCATTGTCCTAGAAATGATTCGCCCGGATGAAGCCGCGCGCAATCCTAAGGGATTCCTTAGAAAGATGGACCATCAAAACCGCCTCGAAGTTCGCGGCTTTATTGATGAGGG